>DATD01000026.1:0-42425 GCA_002504525.1 Methanomassiliicoccus sp. UBA345 | reverse complement strand
GTGTCCATCCGGGACCGCGACGGAAGTTTCCGGGGATATCGCGGCATAGACAAGGACATCACCGGAAGGAGGGCGTCCAAGAAGGCCATCGACGAGCATCGCCACAAGATCGAGGAGATGACCGCTGAGCTGAACGCCCGTGACTCCAGGCTCAAGGCTCTGGAGGAGGAGATCGGGCAGCTCCGTGGCTCCATCAGCGCGAAGGAGAACGCGGCCGCCGCCCTGACCGTAGCCCTGGCCGAGAAAGAGCAGGAGGCAGGCAAGCTGGCCGGAGATATCGAGAGGCTCTCGGCCGAACTGTCATCGCTTACCGCCAAGCTACAGCAGGCGGGTGAGGCGTCCGCCCTTGACCGGAAGGAGATGGAAAGGCACGAGGCCCATCAGGAGCTGCTCAAGTTCAACATCGCCAACCTGGAGGCCGATCTGGTCGTCCAGCGTGCGCGCGTTCGCGATCTCGAGGCCGAGAGCCAGAAGGCCCTCGCATCCCATAGCGAAGAGATCGCATCCAAGAATAAGGAGCTCGAGGAAGCTTCCGCGGCGCTCGTAGCAATGCGGTCGGAGGCTGACGATATGAAGGCCAGGCTCGATGCCGCGTCGGTCGACCTGACCGCTGAGCGCGAACGCGTTAAGGCGCTCGAGGTGAAGAGCCAGGAGGCCCTTGCGGCCCTCCGCGATGAGCTGACGGCCAAGAGCAATGAGTATGAGTCCGCAACAGCGGAGATCGCGACCCTCCGCGAAGCGCTCACGGCCAGAGACAAGGAGCTGGAGGCGGCCGCCGCGGCCCTTGCGGCCATGGGATCGGAGGCCGGGATCGTGAAGGTCCAGCTCGAGGCCGTGTCGACCGAGCTGGCCGCGATGCGGCAGGAAATGGGGTCCCTCAAGGCCTCGGAGGCGGCGAAGGGGGAAGAGCTGAGCAAGCTTGAGGAAGAGGTCTCCGTCGCATCCTCCCGTGTGCAGCAGCTTACAGCCGAAGCGGAAGAGCTGCGCACCCAGCTGGCCGAGAAGGACGCAGAAATCGCGTCGAAAGATGCCGAGATCTCATCAAAGGTTGCGGAGCTTTCATCGAAGGATGCTGACATCCAGTCAAAGGACGCCGAGCTGAACAAGCGTGGAGAGGAGATCACCGCTGCCGCTGCTAGGTCGCAGCAGCTCACCGCCGAAACGGAGGAGCTGCGCGCCCGGCTAGCAGAGAAGGATGCTGAGATCTCATCGAAGCAGGCGGAGCTCGGCAACCATCGTTCCAGAGAGAGCGATATGATGGCGTCGCTGACCTCCCGGGACATGGAGATCAACATGCTGAAGCAGCGCGCCGAGACGGCGGGCCGCGAGAGCAACAGGCTGGCCGAGGCGCTGCGCGTCAAGGGCGAGGAGCTCACCGCTCTCCGCGTTCAGCTGGCCGCAGGACAGGCTGACTCGCTGAACCTCAAGAGCGAGATGGCGGGCATGGAAACCTCTCTCGCTATGGCCGAGCGGGAGCTCAACGCGCACCGGGAGCAGCTCCGCGCGCTCCTCCGGCAGGACCGCGTGGGCGTGGCGCACATCGACCTGGACGGAAGGCTGGTGGGGGCCAACAGCGCATTCCACTCTCTGCTGGGGCAGGACCCCGGAACGCTGGCTGGACGGCACTATCGCGATCAGACCTACCGGGACGACCTGGCGGCGAGCGCTGAACTGTATCGCCGGCTGCAGGCCGGAGAGGGCTCGGCCTCCATAGTGAAGCGGTACGTCAGGAAGCACGGGGGCATTGCCACCGTCTCGCTCACACTGTCCGTGGTCAATGGCGCCGACGGCGCTCCGGCCTATTACATGGCCATGGCGTACGACCGCACCGGAGAGGCCGCCGATGACGATGGCGCCGCGGCCGTGACGCAGGCGAGCACAGCTCCCGGCGCGTTCTCAGGGGACCCGGCGCTGGCCCGCCGCCTCAACGACGTTCTCACGGTCATCTCGGGCAGCGTCACGCTCGCCAAGGAATACGTCATTCCGGAGGGCCGCATGTTCGGCCAACTGGTGCAGATAGAGAAGGCCACGCGTGAGGCGGCCAGGCTGGCGGCGGAAGTGGGTGGCGCTCCCTCGGACGGGACCGCGGCCGAGGGGCCGGTTTCGTCCGGCCTCGCCAAGCTGGTCCCCGGGCGTGGAAAGGTCTTGCTGGTGGACAGCGACGAAGCGGTGCTGGAAGCCACCACTGACATGCTCCGCCACCTAGGCTACGACGTCGACGTGGCCCGCGACAGGGACGAGGCGGCGATGGTCTGCCGCCATGCTTCCGAGGCCGGCGCGCCGTTCGTCCTTGCGATCATCGACGTGGGGGCCACGGGCGAGGAGGGAAAGGCCACCGCGTCCCGCCTGACCTCGGAGAATAGGGGCCTGAGGACAATGGCCAGCAGCGGCCATGCGGCGCATCCGGCGATGACCGATCCGCGCGGCTCAGGGTTCAGCGGATCGCTGCCCCGGCCTTACACGCTGGAGGAGCTCTCCCGGGCGGTGGGCAGCGTTCTATCCGCCCAGGGCAAAGCCTAAAGCATGGCCAGCGATTCAGGTTTCGATGTCCATATCACAGCGCGTCAAGCTTGCCATAGTGCGCCGCAGGCTCTCATCCTCCAAGATCGCGTCTGGCTCCGAGAGCGCACTGGAGATATGGGAGCAGAACAAGCTCCGCGCCGATTTCAAGCGCTCTGCCGAGCTGCGCAAGGCCATTGACAGGGATGACCTCGGCACCATCGAGCGCCCCGACATGCGGGAGTACCAGCTGTACAAGTTCCGCATGCAGATGGCCAATGTCATGGAGAACTCGTACTATTATCGGAAGAAGTACGAGGCCGCCGGGGTGAAGCCCGAGGACATTCGGACCTGGGATGACCTGCAGAAGGTGCCGCTGACCGAGCCGGCAGACCTGGCCGCCGAGCCGTTCACATTCCTGTGCGTCTCTCAGAGCAAGGTCATGCGGGCCTTCACCACCTCCGGGACCACCGGGACGAGGAAACGGCTGTTCTACACGCAGAACGACGTGCTCAATATCATCGACTCCATCGCCGCCGCCCTGAAGACGGTTGGCATGACCGAAAAGGACACGCTGCAGATCATGTTCCCAGCGGTGGCCGCTTGGGACCCCGGGCTCATGCTGGACAGCGCATGCAAGGTGGCGGGCATGCGCTCGGTGGTCTCTTCGACCGTGGACATCGATGAACAGGTCCAAGCGATGAAGGACAACGGGACGAGCGTGATGATCGGACTGACCTCGTTCCTGTACCGCGTCACCGTCCTGGCCAGGGACAAGTATGACCTCCGTTCCTTCGGCATGAAGGCCATCATCTGCTCCGCCGAGCCTCTATCGGAGGCGATGCGCAAGGAGATGATCTCGTCATGGGGATGCCCAGTGCTGGCGCAGTACGGCATGACCGAGATGGGCCTGGCCACCAGCATCGAGTGCGACGAGTACGACGGCCTGCACCTCAATGACGCCGACTTCCTGGTGGAATGCGTGGACCCGGAGACCGGCAAGCATGTAGGCGACAGGGAGCCGGGCGAGCTGGTGTTCACCTCGCTGTCCATGGAGGGCTCGCCCCTGCTGCGCTACCGCAGCTACGACCTGTCGTGCACGATCGAACCGCCATGCGGGTGCGGCTTCCGCACCGTGGGGAAGATCGGCAAGGTGCAGGGCAGGCTGGACGCGCAGACCAAGATCGGCTACGGCCAGAAGATCTTCCCCCTACTGTTCGACGAGGCCATACTACCGGTTCCAGGCGTGGTCAGCTACACCGTGCTGCTGGAAAGGGAAGGCTTCCGCGACCGGCTCACGTTCACCGTGGAACACGATGGGAATGAGGACGAGGTCAGGGCGAAGGTGCTGGAGGCGCTCAACGCCCTCGATGAGGTCCAGTCGGCCCGAGAGAACGATCTGATCCTCGAGCCGGTGGTGACGCTCATCCCGGCCGGTTCGGTGGAGTTCGCTCCGAAATCGAAGACCATCATCGACCGGCGGCCCAACTACGACGCTCCGGAGAAGAGGAGAGCATGAGGGCAGGCGTCATCTCGGTCCAGGGCGCCGCTCCCGAGCATGTAATGGCGCTCCAGGATGCCATGGCCAGGATGGGCATGCATGGCGAGGTGGCGGCGGTCCGCAGGCCGGAACAGCTCGCATCCTTGTCCTGCGTCATCATTCCCGGCGGAGAGAGCACCACCATATCGAAGCTCCTCCTTCGTCTGGGGCTGCATGAACCGCTGGTCCGGATGGGGGAGGAAGGCGTCCCCATCCTGGGCACCTGCGCGGGTTGCGTCCTGTTGGCCAGGGAGGGCGACGGCGAGGTCGACCGCACCGGCACCGCGCTGCTGGACCTCATGGACATGAAGGTGGACCGCAACGCCTTCGGACGGCAGCGGGAGTCGTTCGAGGCGCCGCTCGACATCAAGGGTCTGGACGGCAGCTTTCCGGGCGTGTTCATACGCGGCCCTGTCATCGAAAGAACGTGGGGGCGGTGCGAAGCGCTATCGTCGCATGACGGCAGGATCGTCATGGCGAGACAGGACAATCTGCTCGCGACAAGTTTCCATCCCGAGCTGTCACGCGACACCCGGGTGCACGAGATGCTGCTGCGAATGCTCTAATCCTTGATGGCCTGAATGATCGACGCCAGCCTCTCGCGGTAGCCGCCGTTCTCTACGATGGTCCCTGTGACCACGATATTGGCCCCTGCCTTCCTGACTCGGGCGGCGCTTTCAGCGTCGCGGATCCCTCCGCCCACCAGCAGGGGGATGTCGATGGCCCCTCGGACCGCGCGGATCATGTCCTCCGGGACGTGCTGGGGCGCGCCGCTGCCCGCCTCCAGGTACACGGACTGCATGCCCATGTACTGAGCGGACAAAGCATATGCGGCGGCGATGTCGCTGCGGTCCCGTGGAATGCAGTCGGCCTGCCCCACCTCGCCGACCTTCATGCCCGGGGCCACGATGATGTATCCCATGGAAAGGGGCTCGATCCCGAGCTTCCGCACCACTGGTGCACCTTTCATCTGCTGCCTCGTGGTCATCTCCACGTTTCTCGAGTTCAGCATGCTCATGAAATAGATCGCATCGGCATGGGGTGAGATAGCGTGAGCGCCGGACGGAAAATAGATGATTGGAACGTCGACCCTCGCCTTGATGGCGATGATGGTGGCGTCAAGGTTCGCCTGGGTGACGCCGGTGGATCCGCCGACCATGATGGCGTCGGTGCCCAGATCGCACGCCTCTCCGGTGATCATGGCGGCCATCTCGGGCGGCTGCTTGTTCGGATCGAGGAGGGTCATGTGCAGCGTCTCGCTCCTCATCTTCTCCAACAGGGTCGCTTGAATGTTCATAATGTTCCTCCCATCAGGAAAGCAATCAGGGCGACGAACATTCCTATCTTCGCCCATCTCTGCCCCCTCTTAGGGTCTCGGAAATGAACCCCGGAGCAGTATATAAATATTCCATCGGCGACCAGGACGGCGGCCAGATATGCGATCCCGAACCTGCCGGCCAGATATGGTTCGAAGCTCAGCGCTACCGCGAATAGGAACGACGCGCTCGCTACGATGCCCGCCTTCCGGGCGCCGATGCGCTGCGGCAGGGTGAAGCGATCGACGTCGGCCCCCATGTCCTGGACGTCCTTGACGATCTCCCTGCCCAATGTAGCAAGGAACGCCATGGCAGCAATGGCCACGGTGGCGTCCAGTCGTTGCACCACGGCCCCGCCCAGCAGGAACAGCGAGGCGGTCAGGAATGCGATCGAGAGATTTCCGACCAGCCCCATCTTCTTGGTCGTGCCCTCATAGGCCAGCATGACGGTGATCGCCACCACGACGATGGCGAACGCCTCCAGGGGCAGGGGAACTGCGAGTGCCACAGAGCCCATGAACGCCGCCACCGATATACGCGCCGCCGTCCCCGGGCGCATCCTCCCTGACGGTATGGGCCGCTCTGGGTGGGCGGTGCGATCGATCTCCCGGTCGAGGAAGTCATTGAGAGCGTTCCCTCCGATGATGAACAGGAACACCACCCCGCCGGCGATGACCAGCTCGGAGAGGTGGTACTGGATGTCAGTGCCTGCCGCTATAAGTGTGGCCAGCACCAGTCCGATGACGCCCATGACGCAGTTGCCCAGCCTGAACAACTGGAGGTATTTGTTCACGATGGGGCGATTATTGTGGCTCTAATAATGGTTTTCGCTGCGTTTCGGCAACTTCACAAATACCTGTACGCGCCTCATGACGATATGCGTCTGGGAATCATTGCATGCGAGGCGTTCAAGGAAGAACTGGAACTGCTGACCGAAGGTGACGAGGACATCGTTCACAAGGAATACTTGGAGTTCAGGCTGCACCTATATCCTCAGGACCTGCGCGCCTCCGTGATAGATAAGGTCAATGGGCTGGAGGGGAAGGCGGACGCTGTCTTCCTCTGCTACGGCATATGCCAGAGCCTCAAGGATGTCATCGATGACCTTCGCGTGCCGACCGCGACCCTGGAGGAGGATGACTGCGTCGGGGCGTTCCTTACCACCGAGGGATATGCGAGCGAACGCAAGACCTGCACCGGCACCTTCTACGCGATACCGTATTTTGCTCAACGGGGGTTGGGCTGGTTCGAGGAGGAGCTGAGGGAGAAGATGCCCAACTACGAGGAGCTGGGCCTCGATTTCCGATGGTACATGGACCAGCTCTTCAACGGTTACTCGCGATGTCTGCTCATCGACACCGGGGCCGGAGATCGGGAGGACTGTGAGGCGGCATCCAGGGAGTTCGCCGAATATCTCGATCTCAGGCTTGAGCGCAGGAGCGGCACGCTGGAGCGGCTCCGCGACGGGCTCGCCCGCGCCAGGTCACTGGCTTGATCACGTCCTTCGTAGCGAGCTCCCCATCTCCCTCTCCTCGATCTCTATGATGGCCTTCATCTCAGGCGGCAGCCGGCGGACGGAATGCTTGCACCCTCGCCCCGAGGGAATGGAGAACGCTTCCGGACGGCGATGGGGATGATACTTGGCGCGATGAGCATGGTAGATCGGCCGGATGGGAAGCACTTTGTTCTCAAGAGGATCGCACTCGTCGGGTGAACCGTCGCCCTCCCACGCCCGGTAGATCTGACAATGCTCTTCTCCCTCCTCGAGCAGGCGGCGGCACAGCCCCCTCACGTACCAGGTGTTGAACTCCACCCTGGCCAGAACGGCGGCGGCGCGCGCCGGATCGATGCGCCCCACGCCGCCCTGCGGAAGGGGCTCGAACTCGTTCCACATGTCGGCGCGTATCAGCGATGATGCCAACGATCCGTCGTCACCATGTTCGATGGCGTCCTTCAGCAGGGGAGCGAACTCCTCCTGCCCCTTCCTGGATAGCGCGGGGCTGCGGTACGGCTGCTCGGCCTCCTCCATTTCCATCTCCTCTGCCATCCATTTCCTGGTGGTCTCATCCAGTTCTTCGTACCTCATCGCTCCCCCTGACTAGTATCGTCGTAAGCGATGATGAAACCTCCTTCGCAGCTCTCATCGGAGGGTTTATACCGCGAAGGGAGTTGGTGAGGGCATATGATGCCATCACAGGACCCTGCGGCCGAAGTGGAGCAGCTCCGGGCCGCTGTGGCCAAATACTTTCCCATCTACGACGTCAATGTCTCGTACCGGGCGGTGACGATGATGGTCAACGCCGAAGCGGCCACCGTCGATGATGACTTCGAACGGCTTCGCACGGACCTCAAAGAAAAGGGATTCATCCCTTTCATCCGGTACAAGGGCGGGGAGTACTCCGTCACTATAGTACGGAAGCCTCCGCTCCGAAAGAGCAACATGTGGATCAACCGCGTCCTGATGGCCGCGACGTTCGTCACCACCGCCCTGGCCGGGATGGTGCTGTGGGCCGACTACTCGGGCTCGGCCAGCATGCTGACCGTGGAGAACTTCCTCTACGGTGCGGCCTTCTTCGCCATTCCTCTAATGTTCATACTGGGCACGCACGAGCTGTCCCACTACTACGCTTCAAAGAAGAACGGCGTGGAGGCGTCCCTGCCCTACTTCATCCCGTTCCTTCCGCCGTTCGGCACCATGGGAGCGTTCATATCTCTCAGGGACCCGATGCCCAACCGCAGGGCGCTGGTGGAGATCGGGGCAGCGGGGCCTCTGGGTGGCATCATCGCCACCCTGCCGGTCGCGCTCATAGGACTATATCTCACCTCGCAGGGGCAGCCGGTCTCCGGCCCTATCGGCGACGAGGGCGCGTTGTACATAGTTTTCCAGCCGCTGTTCCAGCTGATGGGCATGCTGTTCCCCATGACCGAGAACCTGTCGCTGCATCCCATGGCCTTCGCTGCCTGGGTGGGGTTCTTCGTCACCGCCATCAACCTGCTGCCGGCCGGGCAGTTGGACGGCGGGCACATCGCCCAGGGCCTGCTAGGCGACAAGGCCAGATATCTGAGCTACGCCACCGGAGGGCTGCTGATCGTCCTGTCGTTCGTGTTCTACACGGGATGGCTGCTGTTCGCCATGCTCGTTGTCCTCCTGGGTCTGACACACCCCGCCCCGCTCAACGACATCAGCGGGCCGGGGCCGCGGGCCAAGGCCATGGGGGCGGCCGCGCTGATAGTGTTCGCCTTAACGTTCGTCCCCACCCCCATGATCCAGGTCCTTCCGGACCACTCGTTCGAGATGAGCATGGGGGATGACAACATCACCGCGCTGGCCGGAGAGGTGGTAGAGTTCCACGTGACCTTGGAGAACACCGGCAACGCTGACAGCGAGTTCAAGCTCTCTCTGTCCGGCATACCGTCCAAATGGAGCGGTTCGGTCCTGATGAACGGCAGCGACCTGGCCAACGCCACTGATTGGGTGAACGTCGATCTTGACCATAATGCCACGGCCCAGGTCACGGTCTGGCTCAAGATCGCCGATGATGCCAAACCAGGACCGTATGCGGTGACGCTCACCTCCTCCGGCCATGGGCTGGAGAAGAAAGCATCGCTTTACGTCAACGTCGAGTGAACAGACAGTAGTGGCGGGTAAGGGAGCGGTGCACCTTCTGCTGGAAGGACGCCCTCAGCTCCAACCCGTCATGACGGTCAGGGCACGGTCTTGGCAGGACGATCCCGGCCCCCCCGCCTGGACGGAGGGTCCGGGAAATGGCCGGGATGGCCCTCTCGTACAGATCGTCAATCGGCTCCTTGCGGGTGCTTGCCGATCGCCCGTACGGGGGATCGGTGGCGACGGCCGTGATATCGTCGAACATCTCGTCGATGACGCCCACGTCCGCCTCCGTCAGCTCGTCCCACTCCAGCCCGAAGTGGCGCAGGTTGCTCTTGCAGCCCTCCACCATCTCCGGCGAGATGTCCGAGCCGACCGCCCTAACGCCGATCGACGCCGCTTCGATCAATATGCCTCCGGTGCCGCAGAACGGGTCTAGAAGCCGCTGCCCCCTTCTCACGCCGGTCAGGTTCACCAGAGCCCTCGCGTATTTCGGATGCAGGGATATGGGCGAGAAGAACGGCCGCTCGGCCACCTTGCGGGCCTCGAAGCCGCTGCGGTCCACCACGTGGCGGGTGATGTAGAACTGGGCGCGGTCGGACAGCATCACCATGACCTCGACATCCGGATCGATGAGATCGACCTTGCGCTCCCTGGCGAGGACATTGCCGATGGCCGCGGCCAGGCGGTTGCAGTCGACGTCCAGATGATTGGTGCCCTGCCTTCGCACCCTTACCGCGAACGTCCCTTCCGGAAGCTCCAGGCCGGCCGCGGCCTTTACCGCCTCCGACGGTTCGCAGGAGAGCAGATGCTCTCCGATGCGGTGAGTAAGTGCGATGCGCTCCCCGATCGGGCCGACGGCCTTGTCAGGAAGCGATATGATGACGTAGCCTGGTCCCTTGTCCAGAACGGGGCAGGGGCCGCATTCCGCATAGCAGCACCATGCCGCTTCGGCCTCGGGGAGGAGAGGATGCTCTCCTGACAGTTCGAAAAGGAAAGAGGTTTGGCGGGCGCCCTCCCTCTTTGAGGAAGGCGTCGCCGCTTCAGTCCCTGATCCCGTCCTCGCCGACACTGATTACCGCCTCAGCTTCGGGAAGGTTGGGGGAGTCCACAAGTCTGGCAATGCGCTTCCCTCCCTTGCTTTTCCTAAGGTAGAGGCGGTATGTGGCAGCATGTCCGACGATGTGCCCGCCGATGGGCCTAGTGGGATCGCCGAAGAATGCATCGGGCTTCGCAGATACCTGGTTGGTGACAGCGACGACGGCATTGTTCAGGTCTCCGAACCTGAGCAGGTCGTGCATGTGCTTGTTGAGGTTCTGTTGCCTCTCCGCCAGCGCTCCTCGGCCGACGTACTCGGCGCGGAAGTGGGCGGTCAGCGAATCAACGATCAGCAATCGTACCTTCATGTCGCCGGCAAGCTCCTGGGCCTTGTCCACTAGCAGCATCTGGTGGTGGGAGTTGAACGCCCTAGCAACATGGATCTTCTTGAGAACCTCTTCGGGGTCAAGGTCCAGCGCTATGGACATCTGTACGATCCTCTCCGGCCGGAAAGTGTTCTCGGTATCGATGATGAACACCTCGCCGTCGAGGCCGCCGTCCTCCAGCGGACGGGTCGCGTTCACCGCAAGCTGGAAACACACCTGGGTCTTGCCGCTCCCGAACTCGCCGTAGAACTCGGTGATGGCCTGGGTCTCCAGGCCGCCGCCCATAAGCTCATCGAAAGCCTTGGAGCCAGACGTCAGTCTGTGTATGTTCTTGCGTCGTTCTAGGATCACATCCCCGGTCTCGAACCCACCGACGTCCGCGGCCTGTTTGGCGGCGGCTATGATCTTGACGGCTGTGTTCTCCCCGATCTCTGCCACCTCGGAGAGCACCTTGGGTGACTCCACCGCGATAGCCATCAGGTCAACATAGCCGGCATCACGCAGCTTCTCTGCAGTTGCGGGTCCAACACCAGGCAACTCTTCTATGCTGGTTGCGGGCATTTTTGCACCTTCCTTCTAGCCAATTGCATCAGGGTATAAAAGAGACCCCTCGGGTGATTGAAACTACTTGTTACTTGTAGGCAGCCAGCAGGTCCGGTGCGACCGAAAGACACTGGCGTATCCGTCCCTACGGCGTATGCGATCCCATCCCCGTGCGCAGTTGACCGTTCTTGCGTTCCGCGAAGGCTCTCCAGCCTCGCCCGGACCTTGAACAGCCCCTGTCAGATGGCCAATTCGAGGCTCCACAAAGGTTTATTAGCCATTCGTAATTAGGGTCATCGATGGCCAAGAAGAGAAAGAAGGAAGAGAAGGAGGAGACCTACGAGTGGGTGCCCCCCGAGTTCAACGAGAAGGAGTTTCTCGAGAAGGACCTCAGGAGCACCAAGTCGCTGATGGTCACCGCCGTCCTTGCAGTGCTCTTCGGCATTCTCGCATTCGGCCTCGGAACCCTGCTGGGAGACCTGCAGCTGGCCGCCATCCTGCTGCTCTTCGTCGGGGCCGCTTCCCTGAAAAGGATCTATCCGTTGCTTGGCATAAAGGAGTCCGACATTGACAAGAAGGTCCTTGCCGGCAACATCGCCCTGTTCATCCTGCTGTCACTGGGCGTATGGATCATGCTGATGAACGAGCCGTTCACTGCGTGACCTCAAACTTCCCAGGCCTTTCTCTTGTCCAGGAGATCGGAGATGACCTCCCGGTTCTCCTCTCTCAACGCGAGTTCTCCGCCAGCGGCCGCGAGTCCTTCAAGCCCCCGCAGGTCGCTGCCCAGGGCCGCCTGTCCAAGGCGGTCCTGCACCAGGGCCGCGGCATCGGTATGCTCCCGTCGTACCATCACCGTCCATCGCCCGTTTTCCAGGAATGGTTCGCTAAGCCCCCTGCCGTTCCATTTCTCCAGGAACGAACGCGCGTTGTCGATCCAGGCAGGAGGGCCGTCATGGCGTACCGCCACCGGCAGGGTGGCTCTCTCAAGCTCGATGGCGAGCTGTATGGCGCTCCCGATGCGGAATCCCTTATCGTATACGACGAAGCCTCCCCGTTCCAGCAGGTCCACCACGCCCTCCAGGGTGCGCCGGACCTGGGGGTACAGGTCGTCATCGATGATGTCTGGCCGGTCGAGGCGCACCACCAGCAGCTCAGTGCCTCTTTCCTTCATGGCCTCGTTCACCTGGGAGAGGGACAGGGGCTCCCTCGGTCGGGGAAAGAAGAACCTAAGGGATGGTCTTGCCCGGTATTCCCTGGCCGCGTGGATGAACAGAGCTAGATTGTTTATCGATAGGGCGGAAGCGACGTTGCGGTCTCGGTCCACCGGATCGTAGAATACCAGCGGCTCATCGAAACGCCGCCCGTTCTCTCCGAGCGTCAGGACCTGCCCCTTCTTCCAGGTGGATGCCGCCTCTAGCACCTGGTCCATCCCCCCGTAGCGCAGGACCAGCAACTCGGTGAGGTATCCGGAGAACCCCTGGGTCCTGGCTTCAGCGCCATATGTTCCGACGCCCTTCATGAACTGCTTGAGGAGCCGGACCTGGTCGTGCTGTCCTTCCCTAAGATGGGAGTTAACATACCGAGTATGGAACGGCGTCCGGTCCACAGCGGACCGCAGCTCGGAAGGATCCTCGATAGCATAGCAGGGGACCAGATCGACCTCCAGGCCGTCCCAGGTACCATGGATGTAGGGATGCTCGGCATATCTGGCCTCCCCGTCCTTCAGCACTTCCCTCCCTATCTCGAGCCCGATGCGCTGAAGGTCCTTCCTTTTGACCATGGTAGGGAAGAGGACGAATATGTCGAGGTCCGGGTTGCCCACATAGGTATCCTTGGCCACCGAGCCTACCAGCATCGTTTCCAGCCCCATCTCTCGTTCGAGGGCCCTGCTTCGGACCGCGTCAAGGATGGACGACACCGCCTTGCTGACCCTCACTCTCACCTCGGGGGTGGGCTTGATCCGGGACAGCACCTCTTCCTCTATGCCCATGGCCGTGGCATCAGGGAGAAAGCCAATAACACTTTCCATCGAAGGCGCGTCAGTGTCCGAGGCCGATGAGGTGGGGATTCAAAAATTGCTTAGGAGGAAAGTTGATACACCGACCCCGGACACCGGGACTTTTCAGCATTCGCCAGTTATAAACAAATTATCGTAAGCGTCAGCGTCATCATCGACCGCCTGCCGCCTATCGAGCGGTCTCACGCCCCGTTCCGACGATGATCTTCGGCATTGTCCGAAGCGAGCGATGTGGATCGATGCGTGCTATGCATCATCGTCGATGACCTCTCAAAGAATGACGCGGCCGACGATGCTATGCGTCCTGAGCCACTGTCATATATGGGCCATTATATTATTATCTGTTCAGATAATTACCTGCTGGATAATTCCGTGGCTTATGCCGTTAATGTTTTTACAATGGAGAGTTAGCTACAAATACAACAAATAGAGATTATTGAATTAAGGGTACCTAAGGTGCCCTGAAACCCTATTGGAGGATAGGGTTGAGGTGCGAGCATGATAGACCTAAAGAGTGTAAACTACGACCGGGTTTTGCGCCGCTATGATATCCAAATGGAGGCGAAGGAAACCCCAGAGGACATAGCTTCGAAGATGGTCCCCCAGGACCCTGTTCTGAAGAAGATAGCCGAAGACGTTGTGTTCATGCGCTACAAGAACGTGCAGGACGACGTCAGCGCCGCCTTCCAGAACTTCAGCCCCGAGGAGATCATCGACAAAGGCCTTGTGAAGGGAATGGACGTCGTGAGCGAACTGTACGGAAGGGGCATCTATTATCTGCCTCACGTGATGGTCGCCGCCGATGCAATGGACCGCGGTGTCAAGCTCTGCGAGTCCAAGATGACCGGGGCCCGTGAGATGAAGGGCAAGGTCGTGATGCACGTTGCCGAGGGGGATCCCCACGACATCGGAAAGAACATCGCGGCAGTGCTGCTGAAATCCAACGGCTTCAGCATCATCGACATGGGCAGGGACGTCGCCGTGGAGGACGTCGTCATGACCGTGGAGAGCGAGAAGCCCCAGATGGTCACCGGCACCGCGCTGATGACAACCACCATGTCTGCATTCCCCAAGGTCGCGGACAGGTTACAGGAGAAGGGAATAAACATCCCCTTCATCTGTGCCGGCGGAGCGGTGAACCGCGCCTACGTGGAATCATACCCAATGGGCGTTTTCGCCGAGAAGGCTGCTCAGGGACCATCCATTGCCAACAAGGCAGTAGAGGGATGGGACTGGAGGAAGCTTAGAGAGAACTGGGACAAACTCGTCGGAGGAGCTTGATCATTGGAGGTGGAAAAAATGGCAATCAAGAGATACACCAAGATGGAGTACGGCTCTCCGGATGAGATGGTCTTCGGCGAATCCAAATATCCTGTGTCCTACGGCCTCGGTCAGACCGTCGGTGCAGGAATGGTCGTTCCCGAGATCAACTTCGCCCCTAGGCCTGGCGCGGAAAAGAACCCAGAGACGTTGCGCCGCGAGTACGTCGACTATATCACCAAGGACATCCTCGACAGAGCGATCACCTTGGGGTTCCCGGCGATTCAGCTGGAGAACGAGCACATCTTCCAGATGGTCAACGACCCTGAGAAGTTCGAGAAGCCAGTGGTCGCCGGCCAGAAGGAGCTGATGCAGAAGTACCACGATGAATATGGCATTGCCCTGTCCATCAGGCATACCATCGCCGACCCCAGGCTGGCGGAGGAGGGCCTGAGGCCCGGAATGGACAAGAAGCACAACTATCCCGAGAAGACCCTGGAGGCCTTCGAGGTCGCCGCGGCCAACGGCGCCGACCTGCTCTCCGTCGAGACGATGGGCGGCAAGGAGGTCGCTGACTACGCTATCCTGCACCAGGATATCCGTGCGTGGCTGTTCGGTATCGGCTACCTCGGCAGCCTGGACATGGAATGGCTGTGGCCCCAGATCGTCGAGATCGCCAAGAAGAACAAGATCCGCGCTGGCGGCGACACCAACTGCGCAGGCGCGAACACCTCTATGTTCATGGCCGGCGGATATCTGGACAAGGACATTCCGAGGACCTTCTCGGCCGTTACGAGGGCGATCGCATCCGCCAGGACGCTGGTGGCATGGGAGGCCGGCGCCACCGGTCCGGACAAGGACTGTGGCTACGAGGGACCGATAGTGAAGTCCATCGCCGGAAAGCCCTGCGCTCAGGAGGGCAAGGGCGCTCAGTGCGCTCACGCTGACCTGATGGGCAACCTGATCGCTCAGGTGTGCGACCTGTGGTCCAACGAGTCGGTGGAATACCACCCCGAGTTCGGCGGATCGTCCGTCCAGTGCTGGCTTGGCAACATCGGCTACGAGGCCGCTCTGATGAACACCGCCAAGCAGCTGAAGCAGGACAAGCTGCTCCGTGACATCTACATGGCCACGGACCGCTACAGGTGCCCCGAGGCGTTCATCCTGGCATACGACAACGCGTACAAGATCGGGCAGTCCATAGTGGAGAACGGGAACGACATCTACCTGAGGGCCAAGGCTGCCGGCATGACCGCTGCCAGGCTCATCGAGGACGAGTCGAAGGCCGGAAAGCTGAAGCTGTCCAAGCACGAGCAGGACATGCTCCGCAAGATCATCACCGACCTGAGCGCTCTCCCCGACGAGCAGGGCAAGTTCGTGGACCAGTGCCTCAAGACCTACAAGGACATCCCGATGTTCAACCCGAGGAATTACGACCTCTGAACAAGCCTGAGTCCCACCCAAACCCCTTACCCTTTCCTTTTTTTGTCCAGGTACCTCATCTTAGCTGTAGTACGTGCCATACCGCCAGGCAACGGTCACCACGTCAGAAAAGAATGGCCTCGTTCACCTTCTTGAAGCCGCGTCCGTCGTATGGCGCGTGGTCGGCAGGATCATCGATTCCATGCGGGGCTAGAGCGCTTGAGCGCCGTGACGGCCGCTTGATAAGAAAAGGAAGAAAAGGGTTTTATGGAGATGCTCCAGACTCAGGTCCTCAGCAGCCCCTTCTGCAGCTCGCGGAACTTGAAGCACTTCTGTGGGCAGGCCATCTCACACCTCATGCAGGCGGTGCCGTTGCACAGGTCGGAGGCCACCTCCAGCTCGAACCCGTGTGTCCCTCCTTGACTGATCCGGATGGCGTCCTCAGGGCATTCTTGAACGCACCTCTCGCAGCCGGTGCAGCCTTCGAAGCTTCCCTTTATGTAGAGCCCGATGTCGCGCAGCACCCTGAGGCCCTTGTACCCCAGATCGGGAATGTCCCTGAGCACCGTGCGGGTGACCTTGGCCTGCTTGGTTATCGGAGGCAGGGGCTGGATATCGGACATGTCCAGCATCATGTTGTACACCTCCATGGGCATCCCCTCGGTCCAGTAGGCGAGCTCTTGGATGAACACTTTCTCGAACACCTTGTCGGAGGCGAACATCACATGGTTCGCCCTTATGGACTGAGCAAGGGACTGCAGCTCGTCCAGCACCTCGGGGTCCCTCACCAGGTCCAGCGCCATTGCCAGCGATGTGTTGCCGAACTGGAAAATCTGGTCGCAGGTAGGAGGCAGCAGCCCCACTCTCTGGCCCTTCAGCGCGTCCATGTATGTCCCGGACGCCCCGCTCATGTACATGACGTCGAGCTCTTCGAACTTCAAGCCGGCATGCTCCAGCAGAGTGAAGTGCCCGGCCCTCATGGCCCCGAACGTCTTGGCCGCCTCCACCACGTCATGCTCTTCCAGAACGATCCCATCCTGCAGATGGAGCGTGCCGTCGAAGGTGGTGATGTGCGGCATCTTGATGAGGCCAGCGTCCAGCCCTTCAGCGATGGCCGCGATGACCCCGGTGCCGGTGACGCCCACCGCCTTGCCGTGCATCTCCCCTTCCTCCATGACCGCCCCGGTGTTCGGATCGATGACATCTCCCTGCTTGGCGATGATGTCATCGTCCAGCACGGTGCATCTCCAGTCGTTCTGGGCGTTGATGTCGCTTATGGCCCCGGGCGAGGCGAGCATGCCGGCCTTGATGTGCTGTCCTTCGATCGCCGGGCCGGCAGCGGCCGAGCCGGTTATGATCTCGTCGCCGACCTTGAGCGCCATCTCCGCGTTGGTCCCATAGTCGGTGACCAGCACGTTCTCCTTCCTCTCCAGCAGCCCGGTCTTGTACATCATTGCGAGCGCGTCGGCCCCGATCTCGTGCTTGATGGCCGGTGGGACGTATAGCTGGCATTTGTCGGGAAGGTCCAACCCGAGGTCGACGGCATTGAGGACCGCGGCGTCCCGCTTCTGCGGCTCCACTCCCCTTACCTTCAACGCGGTCTCGCCTACGAACGCCAGGTCGCGGGTCTCAATGTTCTGGAACATGGACAGCTGAATGGGATTACCGCAGATGGCCACCCGCTCGACCTTGGCCAGGTCGATGTCCAGTAGCTTCATCAGCTTGTTGGAGGTGTCGATCAGCAGACGGTGGGCCAGATCCTGCTGCACCTCTATGCAGAAGGTGAGATGGTCCATCACGTTGGCTCCCGGCACCGGGTGGCGGACGGTTATCGCCGTCGAGATGATCTGCTTGCTGTCCAAATCGACCGCGTGCATCCTCGTGCCGCTGGTCCCCACATCGATAGCTAGTCCGTACATGTGTCACCTCAATGCTCGTGCATGTGAGCCATGATATCCATCTCCAGCTTATGCCGGAGAGGACCTAGGCCGTTCTGGATTATCTGTTCCAGCGTCGCGTCGTCAAGTCCGACGACCGCGGCCATGAGCCTGATCTCTCCCTCCGTGATCTTGTCTGCAGGGAGCCTGTCGTTCTTCTCGGGACCGAGGTCCAGGTCTACCATGTTGACCTGCAGGGAGCCGCCCGGCACCGAGATGAAGACCTTGACATGGCCGATTAGCATCTTCCGCCGCCGGCCGATCTCATCGCCGATCGAGCGCACGGCGCCGATGATCAGGTCGGCAAGCTCTCCGCCCTCGATACCGGGGGACGTGAACAGCAACTTCATACCGTAGGAGCCGGCATGAGCGGCCGCCTTGGTGTTCTCCTCATTCATAAGGTGTCCTCCAGCATCTTGACCAGTTGATCGACCCCGCCGCCCTCCCGGGCGGAAATGAACGCGATAGGAATCGACGAGGATATGCCGCGCACGATGCTCTCCACCTGCCCTTTGGCGTCAGCGGAGACGAGATCGACCTTGTTGATGGCGACCACGTCTGCGCCGTCCACCTGGCGGCTCAGGAAGGCGCCGGCCTCGGCGAAGAGCTTGGTCGCCCTGTAGGCGTCGATCAGACAGATGGTGAATGTCCTGTCCTCGCCGATCATGGACGTGCGCACGATCTGCTTTACCTTGCCGGGGAGGGCAAGTCCGGTCGGCTCGATCATTATAATATCCGGAGCGAATTCCTTGGTGATCTGGCGGAGGGTGTTCTGCAAACTGCCCGATAGGGAGCAGCAAATGCATCCCTCGGTGAGCTCCACGCTCCGCAGTCCATTGGACTCGATGACCGCACCGTCCACTCCTACTTCGCCGACCTCGTTGACGATGATGGCGACTTTTCTTCCAGCGCGTCCAAGAGCGGTCCCGAGGCGGATCAGCAGAGTGGTCTTGCCACTGCCAAGGAATCCGGCCAGTTGGCAGATTATCATTGCTTTTTCGAGGGACCAGTAAAAATATAATACCTTGGTACAAACGTATGAGCGTCGTTCGTCGTTGTTGGGCCGGATCAGTGATGCCAGACAGGCACCGCATCCGCAGGGGCGGCGGTCCCCTTGATCGCGGTGATGGAACTGCTGACCTCGAAGGTCATCAAATCCTCCGCTGGAATGGTCCTAACGCCGGATGCGTTCTCGATGTAGCGGGCCTGCGTCTCAGCGCCATCTTCGATCACCCCGATCCCGAAATGAGTAAGCACCGCCATTTCCGGGCGTATGTCCGATATGAGCGCCGCGGCATCTTCGGTGTGCATATGCATCGGGATCCTCGAGCGGGTGGGGCAGGTGAGATTGACGATCAGCATCCTTGAGCCTCGGTGCGCTCGGTACAGGCACTCGTGGGCTTCGGTATCGCTGATGTATGATACCGGTCCCGCCGAAGTGTGGAACCGGAATCCCACCCCCGACGGGTCCGAGTGAACGGTAGGGGTCGCCTCGATCGTCATGCCCGCTGCCTGGAACCGATCGCCGGGAGCGACCCTGAGCACCTCCCGGGGCAGGGACTGGTGATATGATGAGATAGCCTGGCTGAATTTGCCGCCTCCCTCCAGCACCGAGCTTGTACTGACCAGCGATCCGGCTTTTCGGGACCCTCCCCAGGTCATGCCCTCGATGAGCATCTCCGCGTCCCCGTAGTGGTCGGGGTGGCAGTGGGACACCAGCACACAATCGGTCCGGGCGGGGTCGAGGGCCAGGGCCTTCATGCCGGCCAGCGCCGACGGCCCTGGGTCGAGGTGAAGGCGCCCTTCGTCCACCATGTAGATCCCTCCGGTGGAGCGGACCTGATAGATGGTGGCGAAGCGCCCTCCCCCTGTTCCCAGGAACGTAAAGCTGGTCATCTGTCCGCCTAATGGTCTGACCCCTACTCTATCTTTCCGTTCCTGCTCACAGGCCCTCCGATGAGAGGATTATATACGGGCCAGGGACATGCTCGAGGTACATGAGAACCGTCATCAGGGATGCCCACATCGTCACCCAGAACCCCTCGCGAGATATTGTGAAGGGGGATATACTGGTGGAGGACGGCCGTATCGCTCAGATCGGCAAGGTCCGCGACTCTGCCGACCGTGAGATCGACGCCTCGGGCGACATAGTCATCCCTGGCCTGATCAACACCCATTCTCATGTGTCGATGTCGATATTGAAGGGGCAGATCGATGACATGCCCTTCGACAAGTTCCTGGACAAGAGCTTTGGCATCGATGCCAAGCGCACCGAGAAGGACATATTGGCCGGGGCCAGGCAGGGTTGCGTAGAGATGCTGCGCAGCGGCACCACGACCTTCGTCGACCTGTACTACTCACAGGACGTAATCGCCAGGGCGGTGGAGGAGACGGGCATACGCGGCATCCTGGGGTGGGCGGTGCTCGATCCAGAGTTCACTACCCAGTCCGGAACGCCGCTCGACAACGCCAAGCGTTTCCACCTAAGCCATCGTGGCCGCTCCCGGGTCATGCCTGCGCTGGGGCTCCAGGGCGTGTATGTATGCTCCACCGAAACGTTCCTTGGGGCGAAGGAATACGCGCTGGAGAACGATCTCATTCTCACTTTCCATCTGTCGGAGACAAGGAAGGAAGTGGTGGACTGCAAGAAGAAGGAGGGCAGGCGGCCGGCCGATTATCTTGCCAACATCGGCTTCCTCAACGATCACTGTCTTGCAGCCCATTCGGCATGGCTGACCGTCGGCGAAATCAGGCAGCTCGCCCAGGCTGGCACGAAGGTCTCGACCTGCCCGGTGTCTAATATGAAGCTTGCCACTGGAGGGGTGGCGCCCCTGCCGGAGATGTTCCAGAACGGCGTCACCGTCTCTATGGGCACCGACGGCTCGACCACCAACAACTGCCTGGACATGTTCGGCGAGATGAAGACGCTGTCCCTGCTGCAGAAGTCCAGCCGCTGGGATCCCACGGTCCTGCCGGCCCAGCAAGTGCTGGACCTTGCCACCATCGAGGCTGCCAGAGCGGTCCGCATGGAGGACCGCCTCGGTTCGATCGAGGTCGGCAAGCAGGCCGACCTGGTCATCATGGACGGCAAATCCGCTAACCTACGGCCGATGCGTCCGGAGAGCATAGTCTCCAACCTTGTCTATGCATCCTGCGGGATGGATGTGAAGACGGTGCTGTGCGACGGAGAGGTCGTGGTGGAGAACCGCCGGATGGTCACGGTGGATGAGGAAGAGGTGCTGAGAGGCGGCGAGGCGGCCGCCCGAGAACTGCTCGGCTAGCCAACACCGAGCGGCAAAGGCCGACCACGCTGGTCGGCCGTCGCTCACCCTTGGGAATCGCGATCACTATCGCGGTTGATGAGTGAAGAAAAGGAGTGGTCCCACCTCCCGGATTTGAACCGGGGGCCTGCTGATATCGGCGGCTGAGGACCGGAAAGACCGGTAACCCACTACAGTCAGCCGCTCTAGCCAGACTGAGCTAAGGCGGGGCGTCACTTGTAATGACGATAGTGTATTTAGACCTTATCCATGGGCCAGCCTTTCCCATGCCCGCATGGCGTCGAGACAACGGGCCCGGCCGCGGCGCCAATCTTTCTGACAAATATTATATATCTATGGAACCATCCTTTGTCCGACAGAAGAGGTCGGAGCGACCTCTTTTGGGGACATGGTGCGAGAATGGAAGGGCCAGAGCTGGAAAAGGTCACGATACGGCTTCCAGAACGATACGTTCGGGCACTGGACTTCCTCGTCAAGGTAGATGATTTTCCGTCACGCTCCGAGGCTATCAGGGCGGCAATACGGGACTTCATCTACGAGCGGGTTGACGTCGTAATGGATAAGGTCAAAAAAATGGAGGAGGCGGAGAGGACACTCGCCGCCATGGAGAGCTTTCAGGAAGAATACTTGAGCAAGTAGGGCTGCTGGAATGGGATGGGATGCACGTTCAAGCCCGCTCTAGCCTCCTCTTTTTTTATTTTTAACTATTGATCAACGATTATGGTGCGCAACTGAACGTTATCAACGACCTCATTGGGTATGTGTTAGCTCGCTTTTGATCAACGCCGATGCGATTTTGAAAGCCTTGATCCTGCGTTCGAGCAGCGTGTGCTGAGATGTTCCCTCTTTCAATCTCGGCCGCACCTTCCCACACTTGCTGATCGTTGAACCTATGGCTCGTAGGGCTTCTTCCAATCCCTCTTTCGAAAAATCGTCCATGAACATATGCTCCGATATCTGCCACCTCTTTGCTTCTTTCCATTATGTCGGTTCGACGAGCAGCCCTTCTGCTGAGTCAAGGATCATCATTGAACTGCCAGTCTGTTTTACTCTTTACTGAGTGGCTAGCACTGGAGTCTGTAAATCAGGGAATGAAAACAGGAGGCCCCGCAGGGCCGTGAGAAACGGAAAGAGGTTTTGTTGCGCTCATCCGATGTAGCCCAGATCCTCTTTCCGGGGCTCCACGGGGCTCTCCGCCTCCTTGAGCTTGGAGGTGATGAGATCGATCTGCTCCGCCTTGCTCTCCAGGTCGGTAAAGTCGATCTGGACGTTGAGGATGTTCGCCAGGATGCGCAGCACGGCCTCGGCTCCCTTCGGATCGACAAAGTATCCGGAGGTCTCGCCCATGAGGCATACCGCCTTCTGGCCCGAGATCTTGCCCAGCCCCAGCAACAGGCCGCTCGCTCCAACGATACCGGAGCCCGGCTCTCCCTTGGAGAAGATGACGCCCTTCTCTCTCATCTCCTCTACGAGCTCCTTGGAGGTTGCGGCACCCAGGACGCGCGGGGTCTCCACCATCTTTCCGATCCCATAACCCCCCAGTGTGAAGATGAGGGACACGTTGAACTGCCGGGCGATGTCAAGCACGGCATCGGAAATGTCGTACTGCCCTTCTGGGGTGAGGCCCTGGTAATCGCCCACCATCAGTATGAGGTCGGGGTGGGAGCCGTCGGCCTTGGAGTAGTACAGCTCGTTGTTCACAAGCTTCACCACGCCCTCATCGTCCAACACCACCTGGGGCGGGAAGTGGACAGAATATATGTCAGCGAACTTCACGGCGTCGATCTGGTCGAGAAGGTGTTCCGCGGCCAGCTTGCCTACGTTCCCCACGCCGGGGAGCCCTTCGACCAGGATGGGGTTGTCCAGCACCGGCCGTTCGGAGTAGATGATCTTGATCTTATCCATGGTTCTCGCTCTCCTTTCTCAACCTTCGCCTGTATTCGCCATACCGGTCCTCGGGGGAATACCTTGGAGGTATGGGGGTGTCCGTTCTGGTCCCGCAACGGCTACACTGCTCCATCAATGTATACCTGATGCATCGGGGACACTTTCTCAAGGACGTCCGCATGTCTTAACCCTTCCGTAAGTGGCCTGGGCAGCCGGCCCGGGGCGGTGTGCGCGGGTTCGGGCCTTTCTCATTTGCCCTCGCGGTGGAAGACCGCCTTCCCGCCGCATTCCACCATCTTATCGACGATGCTGGTGGTGACGTTCTTCAGCTCCTCCTCGGCGGTCTTATAATCGGGGGCCATAACAACAACGCGGTACCTAGGCGCACCGATATACTGGATCTTGACCTGTTCGCTGGAAGCGAGCCCGGACGTCAGGGCGTCCCGTATCCTGTCAACTCCGTCAGGTGCGGGGCATGTCATCTCTAGATATCCATCGATCTGGACGTGCGGGGGTGTGACGTTCTCCTTGGCCACTTCGATGAACGCATCCGTCCAATCGCCTGAGAAACCCTCCTCTTCCAGGGCCTCGGGATGGGCGGCCACCTGCTCGAACGAACCGAACAGCGTTCCGAACGAGTCCATGAGCTCGTAGCCGAACTCCTCGTAGAGGGCGGCAGGCTCTTTTCCAAGCCTCTCGCCTATGATCTCCATGAGCTTCTCGGCTTTGTTCTCGTTCTTCCACTGTTGGATCTTCTCTCTCTTCTGGTGCTCGTTGACCGACTTGAGGGAGAGGTCGATGTGGCCTTTGGAAGAATCGACGCCCAGGACCTTGCACACTATCTTCTGTCCTTCTCGGACGTAGTCCCTAATGTATTTTACCCAGCCGGTGGCCACATCCCGTATGTGGATGAAGCCTTCCTTCCCACCATACTCGTCAAGGGTGACGAAGGCCCCGAAATTCTTGACGTTCTGGACCGTGCATACGACCAGTTCGCTTTCCTCGGGGAACTCGCTGGTTCGGACCATTTTTAATCAACAACCTCGACCAGTTCGCCGCGCAGCTCGCCCGCGCCGCCCCTGGACTTGATGAGAGTGGAGCCGCAGACGCTGCACGTCACGTTCATGGCGGGGTTCTTGAACACCACCTGTTCGTTGCTGCAGTCGGGGCATCTTACCTTGATGAACTTACCAGTTTTTGGATCTGCCATGGAGATCACTCCTCTAACTCGAACTTCTTTGCTCTGAAGCAGGGCCTCTGGTGCGCTTTCTTGCAGGTCTTGCACCTGTACCGGAGGGAGACCCTCTTGGTAGGCTTCTCTCTGCCCTCGGGCTTCGGTCTGGGGAACCCGCCGTAGCCGGAGGTCGCGCGTCTGAATCTCCTCTGCCCCCACTTGAGCTCACTGGCTTTCCTCTTTTTTACCCTCTCGACCTCATGGAGAGTGTGAGCCTTGCACTTTGGACAGTAGGTTTTGATATTGTGAGGCATCTTCATGCTATCACCTTAACGGAGCGGAATGTCCTAATACGCAATTAATATTTAAACTATTACCGCACCCAAGCTTACTCGGAATGCATAGCCAGACAGTATATGTTCGTCGCTCCTTCAAGTTGTACATCGCAAGCCGTCGGAGCATGACGTGCGTAGCGGCCAACGTTCTTTCGATGAAACAACGGTCCGTGGGGCGGCGAACGCCATAACAATCGTCAATTCCGAGACCGGCGAAATGAATGAATGGTATTTTTTTTAATTCCATTCTCATGTTCGGAAATATTACTGGAGGTTTATCCAACAGGGTGTAAAAAATGACTGGCTCCTCAGTGGCCGGAAAGTAGCTCACTTCAAATCGAAAAGGATATATATGCCCTGATAAATAATTGATTAAGATAAATTATGAACGAAAGAGGATTTACCAAGAAGGATGAGACCCTCGTGAGGCTCTTAATGCGTACGGACATGCCAAAGAACGTCGCAAAGACCTTGGTGTTCCTGCGCAAGAAGGAAGAGACCACTTCCGTTGAGATCGAGATCTCCACGGCCCTCAGGCAGCCCGAGGTGTCTATCGCCATGCAGGAACTGCGCCGCCGCAAGTGGGTGGTCAAGCGGGACATCAAGAAAGAGGGGAAAGGCAGGCCCGTCCACTCTTACAAGCTGGCCTTGCCGTTCGAAAAGATCATCGAGACGATCGAGAAGGATGAGAGAAAGAGGATCGAGGAGATCGAGAACAACATCAAGGCTCTGAAGCAGGCTGCTCAGCAGTCCTGATCCGGTCTTTCTCTCACTTTCACCCCTCTTTCCGTTCCGATAACGATACGTGAGGCCATGTCAATGAACAGGCCGCTCTCTATCACCCCAGGAATGGAATCGAGATCGGCCTCCAGCTTTTTTGCATCATCGATGCCGTCGAACTTGCAGTCGTAGATGTAATTACCATTATCGGTCACGAACGGGTCCGCGCCTCCACGCAGCACGGCGGTGCAGCCCAGCTCCTCGATCGCTTCCTTGGTCCGGCCGTGGGAGAATGTGGCTACTTCCACTGGCAGCGGCGTCCTGACCCCCAGCCTGTCGACGATCTTCGAACGGTCCACGATGATGATCTCCTGCCTGGAGTGATATGCGACGATCTTCTCCCTCAGCAGCGCGCCCCCCAGCCCCTTGATGAGCTGGAATCGGGGATCGACCTCATCCGCGCCATCGATGGTCAGGTCCAGATGTTTGACCTCCTCCAGCGTCGAGATCGGTATGCCCAGCGACCGCGCCTGACGCTCGGTTTCAAGCGAGGTCGGCACGCCGATCAGCCGGTAGCCCTCCTGCACCAGGCGGCCGATCTCCTCCACCGCGTATCGTGTGGTCGATCCAGTGCCTAGTCCCAGGACCATGCCGTCCTCGATGTACTCCACTGCCTTGCGGGCGGCCTGCTTCTTCATCTCACTCATTGTCCCACCCCGAAGGAACGTTCGATCTCCTCTACCAGCCGGTCCACGATGAACTCGTTGATCTTTCTACCGAGCTCGGCACTGGCCTCATGGGCCGCTCCGACATAGCCGCTGGGCATGGACGTCTCCGGGTCAGGAACGATCATGAATCCGTGGCTCACGTAATGCCCTTCACGCTCCGTTTTCCGGGCCAGGCCGGGCGCGATGTCCATCATTCTGGACGTTTCGACCAGGCCCCCGTGGCCGTCGCCCGTCTGGTCCATCGGATAATCTCTGGCAAGGTCGTAGTCGCTCAACATCATCACCTTGACGGCCGGATGGCCGCTGACGATGGCCGCGCAGGCCTGCTTCAGCGCCACCAGGTGCGATGAGCCGGCGTGGCCGCTCAATACCACCAGCTTGTCCGCCCCGTTCTGGACCAGCGCTTCCAGGATGTCCTGCACCACCATCCGGGTGGTCTCGAATCCCAGGGTGAGCGTCCCGGGCATGTTGCGGGTGGAGCTGTGGAATGCGTAGCGCAGAGGAGGAGCGACCAGCCCTCCGACGCGCTTCGCCGCATCATCCGCCACCTTCTCCGGCTGAGCAGAATCGGTGCATAGCGGCAGGTGGCCGCCATGGGCTTCGGTGCCGCCGATCGGTAATATGATCACAGGTTTCTCGGTCATCCGCTTCTTGAGGTCCACCGAGCTCAGCTCGTCCAGTCGCATCACCGCGCCTCCTTCTTCAGCCGGACCAGAGGAGCGTCGCAAACCGGGCACTTCCCCCGCTCGATAGAGTCCTTGTTGAACTTTTTCTTGAGCTCGTTATCGAGCTCTTCCAGCCTCTCTTCCTTTATGGTGCGGTCGCAGCGGGGGCAGTACATGGCTCCGCAACCGACACACCGATAATTATAATTGGCGTGTCCGGCCGCTCGCCGCGTCGCCCCTGCGATGCCGGCCATGCTGTCGCGGAAGGTCGGCGCCCTCAATCATTAAGACGGGCGGTGCGAATGTTGCTTCATGCGTTTGGCCGTACTCTTCTCGGGGGGCAAGGACAGCACCTACGCCGCCCATATCATGTCGCAGATGGGGCACCAGCTCACCGCCCTGGTCAGCGTCATCCCTTCCGATGAGCACTCCTGGGTGTTCCACGTGCCCAACCTTCGATTCCTTCCCCAAATGGCCGAGGCCATGGGCCTTCCCTTGATAACGGAGGACAGCACCGGGGAGGAGGAGAGCGACCTGGAGGCACTGCGAAAGGCGCTCTCCGGCATGGACGTCGACGGGGTCGTGACCGGGGCGATCGCCTCCGATTATCAGTGGGACCGCATCAACGATGTGTGCGAGAACCTCGGCATCCGGGTGTTCAGCCCGCTGTGGCGGAAGGACCAGGACATGCTGATGGAAGACATGATCATGTCAGGCATCAGGGCCATCCCGGTCCGGGTGTCGTCCGAGGGGATGGACGGATCGTGGCTGGGGCGAGAGCTGGACGCCTCCGCGCTGGATGCGCTCCGAGCCCTGTCTCGCAGGTACGGCATGAACCTATCCGGGGAGGGAGGGGAATACGAGACCCTGGTACTGGATTCGCCCCTCCATCGCTCCCGCTTGTCGCTGGTCGACGTAACCACCGAGGCATCACGGGACGAGGGAAGGCTGCTGATCGGAGACGTGGTGCTGGAGGCGAAGGATGCCGCATAGGTTCCCGGGCGCTGAGAGGACGAGGCTGAGGGACGAACAAAGAATGGCGATACAGCCAGCCGGGGAGCTGATCGGCCGCATGTCCCCTCGTCCAGATGAGATTTGCGCCGACCTCGGAAGCGGCACCGGCTATATCGCGGTGCCCCTGGCCCGCCCGACCTCGAAGGTCATCGCGCTGGACGTGCAGAGGGAGATGCTGGAGGCATTGCTCGATCATGCAGATGGACAGGAGAACATCGAGCCGGTCATCGCCGACGTCGCCCGCCTCCCGCTGGCCGACGCTTCCGTGGACCGCGTGGTCCTGGTCAATGTGCTTCACGAGGTCGAGAATGCGGAACGCATGATCGATTGCGTCAACAAAGCGCTGAAGCCTGGTGGCCGCATCTCGGTGGTCGATTTTCCCCGCCGTCCGACCGCCATGGGGCCTCCGGTGGAGGAGAGGATCGAACCTGACGATGCGGTAGGCATGTTCCCCGGCTTCCGCGTCGTGGGCCGGTGGGAGCTCACCGAGTACTATCAGATCGAGCTGAAGGGGGCGTGAGGTCTCCGGCGATCTCCCTGCAAACGGCCAGCATCTCATCGTAGTCCGGTTCCTCCCCTTGGGCGGGGTCTCTGGCGATCCAGCGGTACCTTATCGTCCCATCGCGGTCCACTATGATCACCGCCCTGTTGCAGCGGCCCTCCAGGTATCCCTCCTTCCCTATCAGGACGCCGAATGTTGCGCTGGCCCTTCCGTCGGGGTCGGCCAGCTGAGGGAACGGGAGATCGATGCGCTCCTTAAAGGCGGACATCACCGGAACACTGTTGGTGGCGATGCCCAGTATCTCCGCTCCCGCGGCCCGGAACTCCTCGTACATCGACTTCAGCTGCCTCATCTCGACCGCGCACATCATGCCGAACGGGGACGGGTAGAATGCCAGCACTACGATCCGGCTGCGCAGCAGTTCATGCAGCACGATCTGGCCACCATAGGCCTCGGACAGCTCCAGCTGCGGGGCGGGCTCGCCGGTCGATGCGCTGTTCACGCACTTGATATGGTTTTCTAGCTAGAAATCAATTATCCGACATCTCGGCAACGCCATCCGCACCGCGGCAGGCGGCGGCCGGACGAGACGAGGGATCGGCCCGACTAACTTTAATATAAATTTGTGGCTTATCGGCAAATGATACGATGCCCACCGTCAAGGACTACATGATCAAGAAGAAGGAGATCGTCACCCCTGAGGACTCCGTTTCCAGCGCCATAGAGCTAATGATCGAGAACGACATCGGAAGCGTGGTGGTGGAGGACGAGACGAAGAAGCAGGTCGTAGGCATCTTCACCGAACGCGACCTTCTCCGACGCTTCATGACCAACCGGAACCGGTTCGTCAACATGACCATCAGTGAGGTCATGACCAGCCCGGTGGTGACGGTGACCAAGGACATGCCCTTGGCCGACGCCGTCCGGCTTATGAAGGAACACGATGTGGCCCGGCTCCCGGTGGTGAACAAGGACAGCAAGTGCGTCGGCATCCTGTTCTGGAAGGACATCTTCAACAACTTCTGTGTGAACAAGATCTAAGGCCGATGGCCGCCGCGGGCGTCGCATCGTTCGCGCAGGCCTCCTGCTGTTCCGGGACGGGATGCAGGAAGCCCCACCCTTTACATCGGGGGCGATGACGTCGACCGGACAAAATCGCCTTTTTTATTAACATTCTATTTTGCATCTCCGGAAGGGACGAACGTTCGTCTTTTTCCAGTAAAAACGCGAGTATGTTAGTGTTATTCACGCTCGGCAATTGTCGTATCAGAACGCATAACATTAAATTAATAACCCGCTTTTTCCCCTCAAATCTAGCTAACTACTGGTTGATCCTGATGAAGTCCTTGTTCGAACCAGAATCGATTGCGGTGGTCGGAGCCTCGAGTGACGTTCGAAAGATCGGTCATATCGTTCTGAACAACCTCATTCACTCGAAGTTTCGTGGAAAGCTGTACCCTATCAACCCCAAGGCCGATGAGATCCTGGGACTGCGTGCGTACACGTCATTGACGGCCATACCGGGCAAGCTCGACCAGGCCATCATATGCGTGCCGAACACGCTGGTGCCAGCGGTGATGGAAGAGGCTGGGATCAAGGGTGTGAAGTCGGTGGTGGTCATCACTGCCGGGTTCAAGGAGCTGGGGAAGGAAGGCGCCCTGCTCGAGAGGAGGGTAGGGGAGATCGCGAAGAAATATGACATGAGGGTGCTCGGCCCCAACTGCATGGGGATGATGAACACCCACCATTGCATGAACGGAACGTTCACCAACATCCAGCCGGTGACCGGGTCGGTTGCCATCGCGTCCCAGTCCGGGGCAGTATGCAGCTCATTTCTGGACTGGTCCACCGCAACCAAGGTAGGATTCTCCACGTTCATCTCCGTTGGCAACAAGGTGGACGTCGACGAGGCGGACCTGCTGGAGTACCTGAAGGACGACCCTTACACCAATGTCATAGGGATGTACATCGAGGGGGCCAATCGCGGCAGGGAGCTCGTGCGCCAGGTCCATGAGACCACCAAGAAGAAGCCGGTCATCGTACTGAAGTCCGGAAGGACGAGCTCCGGCTCCAAGGCTGCCTCGTCCCATACCGGCGCGTTGTCCGGCAGCGACAAGGTGTATGATGCTGCGTTCCGCCAGGCTAATGCCATCAGGGTTAGTACAATCGATGAGATGTTCGACCTGCTGCAGGTGTTCTCCAATATGCCGCTGCCCAAGGGCGACGGCCTCGCGATCGTGACAAATGCCGGAGGACACGGTGTGATGGCCGCGGACGCCTGCTCGGACCATGGGCTCACACTCGCCTCGTTCGAGAAGGAGACAATAGAGAAGCTGAAGAACTATCTGCCTGCGGCCGCCAACTGCTACAACCCCGTGGACGTATTGGGGGACGCATCAGCGGACCGCTATGAGTTTGCCATCAAAACGGTCATGGAGGATCCTAACGTTTCCTGCGTGGCAGTTCTCCTGGCCCCGCTCGACACAGTGGACATCTCTGCGGTTGCGGCCAATCTGGCGTCCTTCGCCGGCAATGTGGACAAGCCGGTGGTCGGAGCGTTCGTGGGAGGTACCAAGACCAACGCGGGCATCCAGCTGGTCCAGGAAGCCAACATTCCCTGTTATGAGTCCCCGGATAAGGCCATAAGGTCCCTGGGCGCCATGGTGCGCTATCGGAAGATGAGGGATGGCGCCGGGGACGACGCCCCCGTGGTCAAGGAGGGCGACAAGGCGAAGGTGATGGAGACGATCGAGGCCGTGAGGGCGACCGGCCGCACCTCCATGAGCGAGAGCGAGGGCAAGGAGCTCCTCAAGGCTTATGGCGTGGCGGTCCCGGAAGAGGTCACCTGCGCCACCCCCGAGGAGGCCGCCAAGGCCGCTGCCAAGATAGGCTTCCCTGTGGTCATGAAGATCGACTCCCCGGACATCGCCCACAAATCCGACGTGGGCGGCGTCAAGGTCGGTGTGTCTTCCGAGGACGCTGTCAAGGCCGAGTTCGAACTGATGGTGTCCAAGGTGTCGGCCCGTGTGCCAGGCGCCCAAATCAATGGCGTCACCATTTGTCAGATGGTCAAGGGGAAGGAGGTCCTGATCGGAATGACCAGGGACGACCAGTTCGGCCCGGTCATCACGTTCGGCTTGGGAGGCGTGTTCGTGGAGATCATGAAGGACGTGACGCAGAGCATAGCTCCACTTACCCGCGCCAACGTGGACACCATGGTAAGGTCTATCCGTTCATATGCCATTCTCACCGGCGCACGCGGAGGAAAGGCCGCTGACATCGAATCACTGAAGGACGTGATCTTCAAGATCGCGCAGATCGCGCTCGACTTCCCCGAGATATCGGAGCTGGAGATCAATCCAGTGATGGTGGGGGATGAGGGCAAGGGCACATATGCGGTCGATGCCCTTGTAGTACTGAGGAGGGAGAACTGATGAAGACGATATTCTTGAGTTCGATGCTCGAGTACTCTGGTAAGAGCACGATAGCTCTAGGCCTGGCCAAGAACTTCGAAGGCCGGTTGGGCTACTACAAGCCCTTCCGCGAGGAAGTCATGTGCGTGGAGCGGCGTGTGGTGGACCGCGATGCCCACATGATGAAGCGGGCCCTGAACTTGGAGGCGAGCGAAGAACTGCTGTCCCCGATGAAGTATGACATCTTCAACCCGGTCAGCATGGAGAGCGTGGTGGCAGGCTTTGATAAGGTCAAGGACGACGTCGATTGCATGCTGGTTGAAGGCGCCGAGCTGTTCAGCACCGGAGCTCGGCACAATCTCGACGGCATGTCCATCGCCATGGAGCTGGGGGCCGACATAGTCTTGATCTCCCACAGCACCCCCGACGCCTTGGACAAGATCATGATCCACGAGCGTCTCGCCCGGGCCAACGGCCAGAGGCTCAAAGGGGTCATCCTGAACATGTGTGACGACCCCAGGGTCGTCAAGATGATGGAGAGCGCCGGAGTGAACGTCCTGGGTTGCATCCCCACCGTTCAGGAGCTAAACTACCCTCGCGTGAAGGAGTTCGTGGAGGGCCTGAACGCCGAGGTTCTGGCCGGCGAGGAAGGGCTCAACCGCAGCGTGGAGAAGGTAATGGTCGGGGGCATGACCGCCGAATCGGCGCAGAAGGAGATGCGCCGGCTCACCCGCAAGGCGCTCATCGCCGGAGGGGACCGCCCGGACATGCTCATGTCCGCCCTGGCCACCGATACCTCCTGTCTCATCCTGACGGGGGGCCTCTACCCAGACCAGACCGTCCTGGTCAAGGCCGATGAGCTGAAGATCCCCGTCCTACTGGTGGGGCACGGAACTCAGGTCACTGCCGATATGGTGGACAAGCTGATCGCCCGCATCGACCCCTCGGACAACGCCAAGATCGAGATGGTGGCGGAACTGGTCAGGCGGCACGTGGACCTGGACGCCGTCTGGGGCGACTGATCGGAAACCTATTATCTATGCCGCACCGTGCGCCGGTGCGGCAAGAGTCTTCTATTTCTCATAGCGCAACAGCATCGCCGTCCGGTGCGATGTGACGACCGCATCTGTCGCATTTTTCTAAATATCCGATATGCGGATGACTAGCAGGGGCGTTCATGAGGATCGAGATATATCATGCATCGAAGTACGGCAACGGCGCCATGGTGGCCGAAGAACTGAGAAAGCTGCTGGATGAGCGAGGGAATGAGGTCAGCGTCAGCCACATCAAGGATGTCTCGCCAAAGGCTCTGTCGCCGGCGGACCTGTACATCTTCGGGTCCCCGGGGAGGATAGGCAAGCCGATCGGAGGGATGCGGCGCTTCCTTAGCAAGGTGAACCTGCCTGCCGGAACGAGGTACGCGTTGTTCTCCACCGAGGCGGCGCCCCGCCCGGACAAGAACGGCAGGATGCCCACCGAGGAGGAGATCGCGAAATGGCAGCGCATCCAGCCCCTGATGGACGAGGCCCTGCAGGCCAAAGGCCTGGAGAAGACGGCAGCGTTGAAGGTCTACGTGACCGATCTGAAAGGGCCCCTGGAGGAGAGTTGGCGAAAGAAGGTCGAGCAGTTGGCGGGCTCCCTGGCAGCTGATTGAGGGCTTGCCGTCGCGATGCACGACCTATGATCGCCGGCGCCGCCAAGCCCGACAGGGCGTCCCCCGTCTGGACGGGAGCCTTTCCGGCATTCCTTGAAGCGCCCCATCCTCACCGAGCGCATGAGTGATGGAAAGCTATCGAAAATGAAAAACCAGAAGACGTTTCAGTCCAGGATGCTGACCGCGGATTGGAACTTCACGACATCAAGTATCCACCGCTTGTCTCCCTGATCGCTGTACTTGATCTCGCCGATCCTCTTCAGCTCGCCGCCTACCATCTTATGGACGTGGCAGACGCCGCTCTCCTTGCCCTCATCATTGATGAACTTCAGCTTCAGCTCCATGATATCACTTCTTGAAGTAGACCTCGTGGAAGAGCCCGACCGTTGTCTCGAACCCTATTTCCTCCACATCCGGACGGCTTGAGATGAAGATCTTCCTCAAGGCCGCTATATCTTCGGCGTTCTCGTACTCGATGTGCCCTATGGGGACACGGCAGGTGAACGATTTGCGGAGATATATGACCAGGCGGCCGCTCTCCTTGTCCCCATCTGGCTCAAACCTCATGGACGTCAGCATAACGATTCTTATGGCCGGTATAGCGGATCTGTATTTAATTAGTGGGAGATGAACCACCGTTTTGGCAATCCACTTCCATTCGCCCTCACTGACTCCACTCTATGTGAGGCAACGCGCGACGTTCCTGACAGATGATCAGTTGAACCTTTCGATCATGGCCTGAACATTTTCCCTCCCTCATGCTCTACCATTGAGGCCCAGACCCATTAACAGTCTTAACAATCGTGGACTTGATATAGATAAGATGAATACCTCTGGCCCAGAGGGGATTTCATGTCGGCGTCTCTGAATGGCGGCACGTTAAGAAGCATTGCGAACAAGACCCCGATACCTCTCTCGGGTCTGATGCTCGGCCTGTCGTCCACCGGCAACATGATTCCAGAATACCGGTGGTTCTTCGGCTTCTTCGCGTTGTCCATCCTGGTCGTTCTGATAGTCAAGATCGTCTTCGACTGGGATTCTATCAAGAACGACCTCAAGAATCCGGCGGTCACCGGCATCGCGTGCACGTTCCCCATGGCGCTGTCCGTGCTCTCGACATACTTCAAGCCGTACGCCCCCGGCGCCGCCTTTGGCATATGGGTCGTTGCGATGCTCATCCATATCGGACTGATGGTCTACTTCACTGGCATAGCCATTCTTAAGTTCGATGTCAAGAAGTGCATGCCGTCCTACTTCATTGTCTTCGTCGGCTTCTCCGTGAACGCCTTCATCGCACCCGTACATGGTCAGGTATTGTTCGGCCAGATGTTGTTCTGGTTCGGTCTGGCATCGTTCCTTGCCCTGTTCCCGCCCCTGCTCTACAGAGTGCTGGTGGTCAAAGGCATACCTGAGCCGCTCATACCTACGGTGATCATCTTCGCTTCTCCGGCCTGTGTCGTCCTGTATGCATACCTGAGGGCATACTCCGCATCTCCAGAGCAGTGGATGGTCTGGCTACTGTTCGCTTTCTCCGTGGTGTTCTGGATCGGCTCCCTGATGCTCATACCAAGAGTGATGAGGATGAAGTTCTACCCCAGCTACTCGTCCCTCACCTTCCCTCTGGTCATCACTGGGATAGCGTTCGACGCCACTTACCTGTACCTCAAAGGCATCGGGAACGACATGGCCTGGATGCAATACCTCGCCTTGGCCGCGGTAGCATTGGCGGCAATATTCGTCCTCTATGTGTTGATCAGGTACATTCACAACTACATCTTCAAGCCTATCATGGCTTCTAGGGCAGAAGAAGCAGTAGTGGATGCCTCGAACGCTCGATGAGCCTGGCATCGGCCAGAGGGCTTGCACCGGTCTTTCCATTATCCATGCCGCTAGCTCTGCTTTGTTGCCGCGGCAGGTCACAGAACCGGGGTGACTGGAGGGAACCAAGCAAAGGCGGCGTAACTCCCTTATTGATTCCGAAAACGAGGTGACTGGATGAATTATTGGTGGGTCTGCCCGAATTTGAATCGGGGTCTAAGGCTCCCAAAGCCCCAAGGATGGACCAAGCTACCCTACAGACCCTTGTTGACCGTGTAACACGCCTTCCGAAATAAAGCTTGCTCCCGCCCAGTCCGTCATTGCGGATGATATTGGGCCCTTACACTTTTATCTCCCGCACCCCATTGTCTGGGGGATGAAGAAGCTAGCCGCGGTCATCGCCATCGTCATCATCGCCACGGTGGCATCGGCCGGGTGCCTCACCATCGGCTCGTCCTCCGGCGGGTTCGACATGGACGACCTGACGGCGCCCGAGATCGTTTACGCGGACGCCGTCAACATCGCCATGCCCGAGCCCATGATGGCGGTTTCCCCACAAACCGGCATGGACCTGAGCTGGAGCGTCACCGAGGACATCTACGTTGGCTCCGGAGGAGCGCTATTGCTCACTATCGAGAACATCAACAGCATCGGCCGGTTGTACGTCTACGGCTTCGGGCTGGTGTGGGACGATGGCACATCCACCTATCGCAACTGCAGCGTGTACGTCCCTGCCGGAGAGGCGAGGTCCCTGGGCCTTCTGGTGTTCGACGCGCCCGCCGATCCCGGCGTCCACAGCTACACGATCAAGGTGAAAGTGGCCGCTTCGGTGATGATGTGGGATCCGGTCCGGGGGTCGTCGGAGGCGTGGAGGGACCAGGGAGAGATGAGCATGTCCAAGGCAAGGAGCGCGGATGTTGTGCCTCTGAAGGAAATGACGGAGCAGGCGGTGAAGAACAATATCCCGACGTACTACTCCAAGATCAATTCCCTGGTGAGCTACGAAGCGGCCGAAGGGATGGCCGATGCCGTCCGGACTGAGCGGCCAGGGAATTACAGCATATTGCAGGTGGTGGAGGCGTTCGAGCAGGTGCGTGCCGCCATCGACTACAAGGATGACGGTAATGTTGACCACTGGCAGGATGCCGCGGAGACGCTGGAGCTGGGTACCGGCGACTGCGAGGACCATGCCATACTCATGGCAAGCGTGATCGGCGCTCTCGGCGGCAATGCTCGCGTCAACATAGTGCAGGGTCATGCGTTCCCCACGGTGTTCGTCGGGACCACGGAGCAGCAGATGGCGCAGGTGGAGAACGCCATAGCCTCATACTATGGATTGGCCCCAGGCGAGCTGACCGCAGCCCATCTAGTCGACGAAGCGGGCTACTGGCTCGTTGTCGACACCACCGGCTTCCCGTACGCCGGCGGCATCCCGGCGCAGTCGGGCTACACCTCGGCCGACGGTGACTGGAGCATCAGGTCCGACTACCTGTACGCCATCGACGCCACCGGCGACGCCTCCACCGGGCTGTTCGGCCTCTAGGCCAATATCTCCTGCACCGCCCGGCGGATCGCTTCTTTTGAACCGAGCCGTGGCGACCATCCCATCGAGCCGAGCTTGTCGACCGACAGCAGCATCTTCTTGACGTCCCCGACCCAGCCCCGGCCGCCCATGACCCCTCCTGTCCAGCGGTACTCTGGCGTCAGCCTCATCTCGTCGGTGACGATGTCGGCGATGTCCCTGACGGTCATCCAGTCCCGGGAGCCGATGTTGAACACCTCCACCTGATGGCTAGCTGCCTCGGCACCGGCTATCATCCCTTGGACGCAGTCGCTCACATGAACGTACGATTTTGACGTTCCCGGCTCCGCGCCCAGGATCTCCAGTGAAGAGGGGTCCTCGCGCAGCTTTCGTATGAAGTCGTGCAGCACGTTGTGCGTCGAGCGCGGGCCGACCACGTTGGCGAAGCGGTACAGCACGGCGTTCTGTTCGAAGGTGTGGCAGTACGACGCGATGAGGGCCTCGCATGCCAGTTTGGACGCGCCGTACACCGAGATCGGCAGCAGGGGGCCGTAATCCTCCGGGGTAGGGATCACGTCCGTCTCCCCATACACGGTGGAGGTGGACGGGAACATGATGTCCCTGAGCCCGCTCTCCCTTCCCGCTTCCAGCAGGCGGTACGTCACGGCGATGTTCTGATCGAAGTGCACCCTGGTGTTCGTCGCGCCCAGCCTTACGTCGGGATTGGCGGCGAGATGGCACATGACGTCCACACCCTTCAGCGGCGCGGAGAGGTCCATCGTGAGGAGGTCCCCTTCGATGAAGCGGAAGTCGGGGTTGTCGAGCATGCCGCTCATGAACTGCCTCTTTCCCGCCGAGAAGTTATCGATTCCTACCACACGATTGCCGCGCTTCAACAGCTCCTCCGCCAGATGGCTGGCGATGAACCCGGCGCATCCCGTGACCAGAACGGTCCTGTCCGTTAGCTCCATCACACTTTCCCCTTAAGCGTTCCGGACAGCGCCTGGATGGCCCTGCCCCGGTGGGAGATACCATTCTTCACATCTATGGACATTTCGGCAAACGTCTTCTCATACCCAGACGGTATGAATATCGGATCGAAGCCGAAGCCGCCGGCGCCCGCCGGCCTCAATGCGATGGCGCCATCGCAGCGCCCCTCCACCGTGAACTCCTCGCCCCGGAAGGAGCACCCGATGCAGCACTCGAAGCGTGCCGATCGTTCCTCATCCCCATCCATCAGCCTGAGGATGCCCTCGATCCCGATCGTGCTGAAAGCGTATGAGGAGTACACACCTGGAAACCCGCCCAGGGCATCGATGAACAGTCCCGAATCGTCCAGCGCGAAGTCTCCCAGCGCCAGAGGCCGCAGTTGCGACATGCAGGACCGGACCACCTCCTGCAGCGTATCGGCCTGTATCTCGTCACAGTCCTCGTCGGCATGCTCGATCTCGAAGCCCATGCCGCCCAGGGCGCGGCGGAACTCCGTCGCCTTGCCTGGATTGGACGTGATGATCCTCAGCTTCATGTATACCTCCCCCGGTGGCCGATCTCCTTCATCTTGCGCACGATCTCATCGCCCCGCTCGAAGTTCTCCTTGTATGACCCCAGGATGATGGGAAAATGATCGAGCAGTGTAGGATGGGCGGACTGGAATGCCTCCTTCAGCAGGTGAAGGTCCACCCCCATCTCCTCCACCGAGGCGCACCTGGAGCCCAGGGAAAAATCGATGAACCACATGCGGCCCTTGCTCAGGAGCATGTTCGAAGTGGTGAGGTCGCCGTGCACGATGCCGCGCCGGTGTAGATAGGCGATGGAGCGGCCCATTTCTCTGCATAGCTCCCCCACCCTCTCCGGCGTCGATGTCTCCAGTTCGTCCTTGACCCTTGGCCCGCTGATGAGCTCCATGGTCATCTCGGCGTTGGCGGTGTCGATGTCGTAGATGATCGGCGTCGGCACTCCAGCTTCGCGGGCCTCGTGGAGAAGGCGGGCCTCGTTCCTGGTGCGAGCGTTTCGCAGGGAACGGTCCAGTTCAGGGAGCCGGTAGCTCTTGGGCACCCTGCTCTTGACGATGACATCGCGGTCCAGCCATCTGCCCTGCCGGATCTCTGCCTCGGCCCCCCGCCGGATGAGTTCCATGGGGCGAGCAAGGGCCACGCCGTAGATAACCTTTTCAGAAAGAAAAAAAAGAGAATTGGGAAGAGGTTTAGTCGCAGTGCCCCGGACCGATGTCACCGCTGTTGTACGCCTCGAACGTCGACGCCCAACCGTTCACCGTTTCCTGGTCGGCCTTGGAAAGGTTGTCCCAGTCGCCAGCATTGTGCGTTGCCAGGAAAGCGTCGGCCGCCGCGATGGTCCCTTCGATGGCATGGTCACACGCACCGTTCAGGACGTTCAGCTTGGCGGCCAGCATCTGGGCGTAGAGCTGATTGAACTTGTTTGCACCACCGGCGCTGTCGATAATGCCGGCGGCCTGGGCAGCGGTCGTCACCGCGATGCTCTTGGCCCCTCCAGGGGTCCCTAGCCATATCGTGCCGCCCGCCGCGGTGATGAGCGGAGTAATCTCATCATCCTGGTTTCCTGGCCCCAGGCCCGCATGGTTCTTCCAGTACCCGATGGTGAGCGTGCATCCGCCGCACTCATGGCACTCCGGCGTCTCTACGATCACTGAGGCGTCATCCTCGCGGACCTCCAGGGTATCGTCCTCGACCAGGCGGGCGGTGTCGTTCACGTAGTACAGCCGTCCGCACTCCGCCTCCACATTGGTGATGTTCTTGCAGAACCTGATGGTGTCAGGCCCCTCAAGGTACCATGGCCCCGAGACTATGTCCATATCGAACCCGTCGGGGAAGGTCTCCAGGTCGGTCAGGGTGGCGGTCTCGTCGATGTATTCGATCTCCGGCTCGGGCAGAGCGACCTTGACCTCGTCATCGACGAAGTACAGGCCTTCCTGCCCCTCGAAGTTGGTGATGCCAGCACGTGCGGCGTTCAACATGTCCAGGTCGCTCTGGGCGCCAGGCTCGCCGTCCTGCTCGCCTAGAATGTCCAGAAGGAACTCGGTGACATCGACCTCGTACGCGTAGTCATAGCATTCACCGGGCCCCAGGACGGGCTTGTCCGCGGTGCTGATCTCTATCTTGAGCTCATGCTCAACCCCGTTGTACATGACCACGAACACATCTTCGATGGTGAGCCCCTCGGTGGGGCAGTTGCCGGTATTGCACACCCGGACGCAACCCTCGAGCCAGAACTTGTGGGTCACGTCGGCGACCTCCCGGTCGGCAACGATCTCGTAGCAGATCTTGGACGTCTGTCCCGGCCCCAGGACAAGGTCTGGGACCGTTGCAGTGAATGCCTCGGGGGCCTGGCCGTTGGTCAGCACTTCAAAGCTCTTCTCCACCGTCCAATCGTACTCGACGATCTTCTCCCGCCTAAGCTCGGCGGTCTTCTCCGCCTCGATGGTGGTAAGGCACGGGCACGGCCCGGTGACTAGGTTGACGTAGGCGCAGTCCTCCCGAACCTGGCAGCAGTCCAGCTCGGTCAGCGTCACCTTGTTCCACAGGCAGCGCTCCTGCTCGCATCCCGCGTCGAGGGCGGTGACCTCGACGCTGAAGGCGATCTCGCCGGAAGCATGGAGTATCCACGGTCCGCTGTCCGATGCTACGCACTCGAAGTTCTCGGGGCAGCTTATCGCGTCGATGATCGAAGCGGTCTCGTCCGTTTCGATCAGATGAGGCTTGGCGGGCATGTCGAACTCGTCGCACGCAGGGATGGCATGCTCCACGCCGTCGTAGCCTTCGTAGTTCGTTATACCAATGCAGGCCATGTTGCGGTACTGGGAGGATATGACCGCTTCGAAGGAATATTCGAAGTAGTAGGCATGTTCCTCGCCGGCCGCGAGCACGGGGTGGCTTGAGGTGTCCACTCCGAACACCGCGATATCGACAAAGGCGCATATGTCCTCGTCGTAGGCCTGTACGTGGTCCACGATGGCGAGGTTCTCGGTGGCTACGGTGCCGGTGTTCTTCACGCAGACGTAACCACGCACGCCCATGTGCTCCGCCTCGTCCACGATGTATCGGGTCGCCTCGACGAGGTAGTCGACGGTCACCGTCTCGCCGTCCTGGATCGTCACCATGCCAAGGTGTCCAGCATCGCTGGCCGAAACCTTGTCGCTCTCGACCACCTGTTTCTCGATGCTCCAGTCATATGTCACCGACCTCTCCCAGAATCCCACCGAATCCTTGCTGGCAAGCAGTGTGGTGGTCCCGGCCACGTCCGCGGTGGGCGCGGCCGGATCATGGGGGTCGGTGACCCCGTTCGCAGGTCTCGCCTGATCCCCTGATTGGCCGGGAGGTGGCGTCCCCTCCAGGCCGACGGCCGTGGGTCCATAGACGTACGCCGCGGACACGCCGAGGATCATTGTCAGAGCTAGCGCTAGGCTCAGCGCTTTTACCCTCCTTTGCATCTCCGATCACCCTAGTGCTGCGAAAATATGGGAGCCTGAAGCTTATCAATCTATGGATTGATAATATTTAAATTATAAAAAAATCTAAGCCTTTCATCAATGTTCATCGAAGAATGTCGCGAGGCTGCCGCCAACGTCCCTCACTCTGGAGGCGGCGAAGTCGGCCGGCAGGGCCGCGCGCAGGCCTGGTATCTGATATCTGTCGTCCATCAATATGATGGCGGCGCGGTCCCGCTCACTTCGAATGGCCCGGCCGGCGGCCTGAAGGACCTTGATCAGCGCGGGATAAGTGGTGGAGTACAGCTCCCCCTTTCTTGGTCCGAGCCTTCTCTCCAGCTGTTCCCTGTATGCTAGGTTCTCTCTCGACGGGGGCGCCAGCGGGAGGCCGACCACCACTACGGCGGAGAGCGAGTTATCGCGGAAATCGACACCTTCGTACAGTGCCCCGCTGAGCGTGGCGAGCATGATGTTGTCGCTGCTGCGGGAAAGCGTCTCCACCACCGCGTCCTGCTCGTTCTTGCCGAACCCCCGGCGCTCCGCCACAACGTTGCGTGATGTAACGTCGAGGTGCGCCCTCGTTCTTTCCAACATGTCATAGGATGGAAAGAATGCAGCCACGTTCCCCGGCGTGGCCTCGCAAACCTCGGCCAGCCTCGCCGCAGCATTGCGGAAGAACGCCTCGTTGCGCATCCTGAACCGGGACGTGATCCCGCCCCATGTCAGCACCAGGCGGTTCTCCTGCGGGAAGGGGGATGGATACTCGCGGCACACCGCGCTCTCCACCCCCAGTATGTCGGCGAACATCGACGGGGGGTGGAGCGTCCCGCTCATGAGGAGGGCAGAACGAACGCGGGTGAACACCTCCCGACACGCCACGGAAGGGTCGACCAGCCTGGCATGCAGTTTCGCCGGGGTCCCTTCAGCGTATCGCACCATGCCATCTCTCCAGCTCCACGCGCTCAGGAAGGCCAACAGGTCCCGGTGCTGACGCTCCCCCTTTCGGCGGAGGGTCTCCCCCATCTCCTCGGCCAGGCCGCCACAGTCCACTCCCACCGACCTCTTCAGGGGACCGTCGAGCACCTCTCGGTCAAGCCACTCCGTTCCTTTCGATGCCATCTCACAGCAATCCTTCAGTATGCGCAGGTCGTCATGGAAATGGCGCAGGGCCGGGGACGATATCGCGGCTTCGACGGCCTCTACGCCGACCGAGGCGCTGTAGTTCTCCATTACCCTGGTGGGGAGGTTATGGGCCTCGTCGACCACCAGGATCACGTCCTTGGCCGGGCGGCCCAGCCGGTCCAGCAGCAGCGGCGAGGCGGAGAACGCGTGATTGTAGTCGGCTATCACGAGGTCGGCGGAGCGGGTCGCCATCACGGCCGAGGCGTAGGGGCATGCCCGCTCCCTAAGGCAGGTCCGTCCAGCTTCCTGAACGTGCATTGGGTACTCGAGCAGTATCTCTGCAGCATCGGCGCACCGGCCGCGGGCGAAGAAGCATGCCCGGCCGTCCTGGCACGGCGGCACGGCCCGGCCGGCCAGGCACATGTCCTCCCGGCCTATTAGATCGATCGCTCCGATCCGATGCTTCCGCCATATCGCCCTGGCGGTCTCCACCGCGATGGCATGCTGGCTCTGCCTCGATGTCAGGTACAGCACGACCGCCCCCTCGTCCACTGCCGTCTCCA
>DATD01000002.1:111473-189955 GCA_002504525.1 Methanomassiliicoccus sp. UBA345 | reverse complement strand
GGTCACGACCGTCTTGTGAGCGCGCGGCTCTCCCAGTGCCCTTTCAGGTATGCAGGCGATCCGAGCATCAGTTCATGCGAGGCCAGTGCTAGTAAATATGGGGAGCGAGCAAACAGTCATACGAACGATGAGGCGCTATGGATATCGTCACGGCGCAGACTATGGACCTCGGATCAATGCTGGATAATGTCGTTCCAGTGGCCCAGTTGATCATGAGCGCGGTCATGAATGCCAACGGTCTCCATCTGTCCTCCAGCATCAGGGAGAGCGGTGCGGCTGCCAATTATCTTGTTGGCCTCCAGCATGCATGCAGGAGCGATTACATCGTACAAGGGGTGCGCACCTTCAATTCAGTGCCTTGTAGGATGATGCCAGAACGGGCCATCGAGCGAGCAGCTTGGACGGTCGCACAGAGTTCGCACAGGCGGTCGGATGCCAACGGCGGCGGCTCTTGGCCTGATAGCAGGCCCGTCATCCGTTTGAAGTTCTGGCGCAAGTTCATCGGAGCGAGATGCGGGTGGGCCAAACGCTCGTTTGGCGATGCAATGCAGCACAACCGCTATTTTTCAGTTGGAGAAAACTCATGTCATCGCAAGGCGGTTCTAGGGTAGCGGTCATCGCAGCCATAGTCGGCAACTTGGCCATTGCTGTCATCAAGTTCATTGCGGCGGCAATGACTGGTTCGTCGGCAATGATCTCCGAGGGGATACATTCCCTTGTCGATACCGGGAACGGGCTCCTCTTGCTGCGGGGGATGAAAAGCGCCAAGCAGCCTGCTGACCAAAGTCACCCTTTCGGCTATGGCAAGTCCCTCTATTTCTGGACGAACATCGTGGCGATTTCCATCTTTGGCATTGGCGGAGGCATGTCGCTCTACGAGGGAATCTCGTACATCCGTTTTGAGGCGGCAACAGCAGAACTGGGCGATCCAACGGCCGCATATATCGTCCTGGCCATATGTCTGTTGATCGAGGGCGCGTCGTTCTCAGTGGCCTTTAGGCATTTCCGACATGCCAAGGGCGATATGGGTGCTTGGCAGTTCATGAAGGAGTCGAAGGACCCGAGCCTCTACACGGTCGTGCTCGAGGACACCGCGGCTTTGCTCGGCCTCGTATTCGCTTTCCTCGGCATATTCCTCGGTCACCTTCTTAACAATCCGTATCTTGACGGTGCAGCATCGATTGCGATCGGCATTCTGCTCATGAGCGTGGCAGGTTTTCTCGCATCGCGCACCAAGGGCCTGCTGCTGGGCGAGGGGGTGAACCCCGATGAACTCGCCGACATCCGGCGCCGCGTGGAGTCCGATCCGGCGGTCGAGCACGCTGGCGACATCCTGACCATGTACATAGGCCCGAACGAACTGCTCGTGAATATGGGCGTGTGCTTCATAGCAGGCACTACTGCCGAGCAGATGCACGAGGCGATCCGCCGCATCGAGAACGCACTGCGTAACGGATATCCGGAAATCAATCGCGTCTACATCGAGGCCGAGTCGCTGCCGATCTTGGGGGCGAAGGGGACGCCGTCGTAATCGTCCGCGTAATCCATCTTGGTCCATCCGTCTGGATGTGGCGATCGGAAGGGCAAGGGACGTATAGAACGAGCGATGGACTCATCGGTCTGATGCGGGACATCCCATGATCGAGCGCTCATGCCTCCGATGCAGCGCCGGTCGTCCGGGGCCCTGCCAGGGGACTGCTTCATCATTCCTTCTCTTCGTCCTTCCTCCTCGGCCTCCACGTGCCCACCAGCCGCGATATGAGTATAGCCATGTACAGGACGCCGGTGAGCGCCTCCATGATGGCCAGCCCTCTCGCCTCCTGGCTCATCGGCACGATGTCGCCGTACCCCAGCGTGGCCAAGGTGACAAAGCTGTAGTAGATGAAGGTTGGAAAGTTCATCGCGGCGCCCGGCAGGCTGGTATCCTCGAACGAGCCAGGGGATGTCGTTTCTACTATGGTGAAAACGCTCGCCCACGTGAGCCCGATGAGAATGTAGACGGACACCGCCTCCCATAGGGTGGTGGACGTGACCTCCTTGGTCTCGAACAGCGAGAGGAAAAGGAATACCGTCACCCAGGCCAGGGTCGTTGTTGCAAAGAGATAGGAGAGCGGTTCCAGCCACACCTCACCGGTAAGCATGAATGCCAGTCGGCTCGCGACGGATGCCGCGAGGGACAGCAGGGCGACCACCTTCAACCACCTCCCGCCGCGAATGGTCATGACGGCTGCCCCTAGGAGCAGGGTGAAAAGAATGGTAAAGGCCGAGGAGGATGACGGCCCTTGGATGAATGGGAAGATGACCATCAGCAGGGCCAGTGAAGCCCACAGGCCGACATAGGTAAGCTTGGGGGCGATACTTTCCCACTTCTGTCGCATCCTCACGATCAACGGTATTCGCGCACGGCTCATCGGTTTCCATCGCCATCTGTCATGTACGCTTCCCGCTGCAACCCAGGGCAGCATGGGCGATCATACATGGGAAGGTGTAGTAGACCAATCCATCGGTGTTTCGGGATGCGGGCCACGGAACAAGTGCTGTCAGACGGCCCTTGCTCGATCATGGTTCGTAGCTACCCCCGGTCCGTGGCAGGGACGTCATCACTCTCGTGATGCGGGCAGGCGCGGCCAAATGCCTCAGACCGCGGCGGTCCGCGGCGGCGTCACCGGCCGGTAAACGTACTCGGACAGCATCTTCTCGGTCTCGAATGGCTTGGGTACATTCTCCCAGACAACTCCTCCTCCGGTGTTGAACCGGAGGCCAGGCTGCCTCCTGACGACCCTGCCCATCTCGCCTGAAGTGATGATAGCGATGTCCCCGAATCCGAATATCCTCTCCAGCATTGGCTGGTTGAGCGATATGTTCTGCACCTTATCCAGCCCCGTGTCGTTGAAGTGCCGGCTCAGGAACCCATATTGGCTGATGATGCGCCGGTCGGTGAGGGCGAACACCGTGTTCCTCCAGTAGATGTACGTGGTGATGAGGGGCAGCGCCCCCAGTACCACTGGGATGAAGACCAGCACGCCCCAGGAGCGGTCGAGGGATACGAGCAGGGCAATGATCAGACCTGCAATGGCCGCGGGAACGCCGAACCTCCGGTCGAACGGTATCATCAGGGCTGCCAGGACGATGGCGGCGACCAGATATGCGAGGCTACCGTTATAGGTCAAGACGATGGCGGCGAATACGAGCGCCAGGACGATCATGATGAGGGGCCTGAGCAGCACCGTCACCCAGGCCGGTCTGCTCTCCCATATCACCTTCTCGCCGGGCAGGAGATGCCTGCCGTCGAGCATGTCCCGTGTGTGTGGCTGAACGACTTCGGTCGTTGTTTGAGATGTCATGAGATCCCTCCACTCATCCCTGGGCCACCAGAGCGTTCTGCGGCCCCTCCTCGGACGGAAGATCGGTTACCAATGTAGTTCGACGTCGGGGACCGATATATTATAATTGCTGAAGGTGGCCGGGCATGGCGGTCTGTCGTAGGAAGACAGACGGCCCGTTCCAGGAACGGGCCGTCGGCGTGCCTTCCGGGGTCACTGGGCAGCACGCCCAGGTCTGGAGAACGGCGAGATGTCATTGCGCCACCTTACAGCCGGGCCAGGACCGCCCTGGCCTCCTTCTCCAGATCCAGATACTGCCGGCCGGAGAGGTCGATGGTGACCCTCTTGACGGTCCCCGTGAATTCCCAGGGAGGCCTTCCCGGAAGGTCTGTGGTCACTCCTGACCCGTAACCGCGGCCTACCGTGCAATACGAGCCCAGACCGAAGCGGCCGGGCTGGGTCCTGATCTTGCCCTCGCCCACTTTCTCATCGTTGAAATATAGAGTAAGCGTCCCGAAAGCTACTCCCTTGGGCTCCTCGCCCTCCCGGTCGAACGTAGCTGCCAGGATGATGTTCTCTCCTGGGGGGACCTTCTCCCCGGAAGTGATCGTGGTCGTGCTCATCCCGACAAAATTGTAAGTGTACTTCAGTTGTTCATCCTTGATGTACAGTGCGTGCCCGCCGAAACGAGTGCCCTCCTGGAACAGGATGCCTTCAGAGCCTGCCGCCGGGACGTCCACCAGAGCGCCGATCTTATAGGAGCGGTTGATGATGATGGGAGCGACCGCCTCGGGCACGGGCTCGGTCCCGGGAAAGTAAACGGACCGTTCCATCCCCTCGGCTGGCCGGGGGCGTGGGGAGGTCAGCACTTCTACCGGAGTCCGATCATCGATCGGCAGTCCGTTGAATCTTCCCGCGGCGGTGAACCAGAGCGCCTTGAGATCCTCCAGCTTTTCCCAGTGCTCGGCCGCCAGGTCCCTCGCTTCCGAACGGTCCTCATCGGTCTGGTACAGTTGCCACCGGTCCTGGCCAAAACGGCCCCAGTCGCTGAGGGTCGGATGGGTGGTGCAGGCCTTCCATCCCTCCCGCCAAACAGCCCGGCTACCCAGCATGCTGTAGTATTGAAGGTCCTTCCGGGTAGGGGCGTCGGCGTTGTCGAAGGTGTAGCGCATGCTCACCCCTTCCAGGGGCCACTGGGTGTAGCCCTTGACCTCCCTTGGCATGGATATTCCCAGGCAGTCCAGGACCGTCGGCACGATGTCGACCGCATGGTGGTACTGATGTCTGATCCCTCCCCCCCTTATCTCCTTGGGCCATGAGATGATCAGCATGTCGCAGGTCCCCCCGCTCCATGCCGCATACCGCTTGAACAGCTTGAACGGGGTGCAGAAGGCGGTCGCCCACCCGGTCGGGTAGTGGTTGTAGGTGGCCTCGCTGCCAAGCGCGTCGATCATCTCCAGGTTGGCCGCGATATCGTCAGGGATCCCGTTAAAGAACAGGTTCTCGTTCACTGAGCCGTTGGGTCCCCCCTCGCCGCTGGCGCCGTTGTCCGACATCGCCACGACGATGGTGTTCTCAAGCTGCCCCGACTCGGCGAGGTAGTCGATGATCCGGCCGATCTGCTGGTCGGTATAGGTTACGAAACCGGCATACACCTCGGCCATCCGGGCGAAGAGCCTCTTCTCGTCGTCGGTCAGCGAGCCCCACGGTCGGACAGTGTCTAGCATGGGCCACCCTTGGCCTTCCGGCCCCCTCTCGTCGATGAGCGGGTTGATGGGGGTAAGCTCGGTCTCCAGAGGCAGCAACCCCATGCCCTTCTGCCGCTCCAGGGTCGCCTCCCGGTACTTCTCGTAGCCGTCGTCGAACTTTCCCTTATACTTGTCTGCCCACTCCTTCCACACGTGGTGGGGGGCATGGGCGCACCCTGGGCAGAAATACATGAAGAACGGCTTGTCCGGGGAGATCTGCTTGGAATCCCGGATCATCTTGATGGCCTGCTCCGCGAGGTCCTTGCTCAGGTGATACCCTTCGGCCGGCGTGGCCGGGGGCTCGATCATGTGGTTGTCATACACGAGGTCAGGATACCACTGGTTTGTCTCACCCCCGAGGAAGCCGTAGAACCGCTCGAACCCCCTCCCGTTAGGCCAGTTACGTTTGGAGGAGGCCATGTTGCCCTCCTCCTCCGGCACGAGGTGCCACTTACCGACGGCATAGGTATTGTACCCCCTCTCCACCAGCACCTCGGCCAGCGTGGCCGTCTCCTGGGGGATCCGACCGTTCGAGCCCGGGAACCCCGTTGTCGCCTCCTCGATGCAGGCCATTCCCACCGTGGTGTGGTTGCGCCCGGTGAGCAGGCACGCCCTAGTCGGTGAGCATAGAGCGGTGGTATGGAACTGAGCGTAGCGAAGCCCCCCCTCTGCCAGCCGCTTCATGGTCGGGGCCTCGATGCTCCCGCCGAACGGCTCCATGGTCCCGAAGCCGACGTCGTCCCACACGATGAACAGTATGTTGGGAGAGCCCTTCGGGGCCCTTGGCTGCTCGTATCTTCCCCAATCTGGGACAGAGTCGCGGATGTCCACGTTGATGGTGCCCTTGAACGGTTCATTCATCCCTTTCACCTCTTGCCCAGACCTTCATGCGGGCGTTGCAGGCCTAGCGGAAATAGCATGCGAAGGCTGCAAGGAAAAAGGGTTGTGTGAGCATTTGCGGAAAGCGGCCGTTGTTCCACGCCATGGGCGGAACTGATGCCCGAGGGGCGGACCGAGCGAACGCGGCCGGCTCGTCGTCGGCCCACCCCGACGTATCAATGAGCCCTCGCCATCTTGACCCGGCCTACGCGTCGCGGTCATCTGCCCGACTCCGGGAAGAACAGCGGAGCCCGCGGCTCCCCCATGTTAAATATCTCGCACCATAGTAGATAGCGCTAGGTGAATTGAGATGGTCAGAGGAGTCCAGCTCATGGCCGCTTACCAAGTGATGATAAAGCCCTGCGGTCCGACCTGCAACCTCGCTTGCCGGTACTGCTACTATACGTCAAAGGCGAGGATGATGCCCCCTGGGGACCTGAGGATGGCCGATGAGACCCTCGAGGCGTTTGTCCGTCAATACATGAGATCGCAGGACTGCGGCGTCATCACCTTCGCATGGCAGGGCGGCGAGCCCACTCTGATGGGAGTGGACTTCTTCCGCAAGGCTCTGGAGCTCCAGGAGCGGTATCGCCGACCAGGGCAGACCGTCGAGAACACCCTCCAGACCAACGGGACCCTGCTGGACGACGACTGGGCCGAGTTCTTGCATGACCACGGCTTCCTGGTCGGCCTGAGCGTCGACGGCCCCAGCTCGCTGCATGATGTCTATCGACAAGACAAGCGGGGAAACCCGACCTCTGCCAAGGTCATCCAAGCGTCCCGGCTCCTCACCAGGCACCGCGTGGACTTCAACACCCTTACCGTGGTCAACCGGGCGAACTCCCGCCGCCCCCTCCAGGTGTATCGGTTCCTTCGCAACGTCATCGGCTCAAGGTACATGCAGTTCATTCCCTGCGTCGAACCGAACGGCTTTGAGGACACGCCCCCTCAAGGTTGGAGCGAGGAGGAGATGCCGTTCGTCCACAGGCCGGGCGCTCGGCCGGGGCCCGAAGGCTCCTTCGTTACGGAGTGGTCGGTGGACCCGGGGGACTATGGTGAGTTCCTGATCGCCGTTTTCGACGAATGGGTCAGGAGGGACGTGGGAAGGGTGTTCGTGATCAACTTCGAGGCGGCGCTGGGGGCTTGGCTGGGGATGCCCTCGCCGGCGTGCACGTTCGCGGAAACATGCGGCGGGTCCCTGGCGATAGAGCACGACGGAAGTGTCTACTCATGTGATCATTATGTGTATCCTGAACACCGGTTGGGCAGCATCTGCGAGGACGGGCTCGCCGAAATGGTGCGGTCCGAGCGGCAATCCCGGTTCGGGAGGGAGAAGGCCCGTTTGCCCGATGCTTGCCGGCGGTGCGACGTCCTGTTCGCCTGTCGCGGGGAGTGCCCCCGGAATCGGTTCGTCCGGGCGCCTGACGGAACCCCTGGACTGAACTATCTCTGCACCGGGCTTCACAGGTACTTCACTCACATCTCTCCCTGGATGGATGTCATGGCCAAGGGGCTAGGTCGTGGGCAATGCGCGGAGGACGCCTTACGCTCCCAAGCCTACATGGCCAGCCGGACGTCCAGGTGACGATGCCCGAGCGTCAGCATGCGAAGGCCGTAGACAACCACGTGGAACTCCAAAGCAGCCATGCTGAGCGTTGCTGGGCGCCGTCGCGACACAGGCCGCAGACCTCAAGATGACGCTCGACGGGGTCGTTCCAATGGTCCACCTGATCAGGGGTGGAGTCCTGAAGGCTGATGGCTTCTGGGATGGAAGATCGGCCCCCGACGTGGCTTCGCGTCAGAGGTCGGTTTATGTTTGCCAGGCGGGCGGCTCCCTCCAACGGGTCGAGATCGTCAGCGTCGCGAGACCAGGCGGGCATAGTTCTTCTCGATCTCGTCCAGCATGGAGCGGCAGGTGACCTTGCCACCGGACGACGCTATGGCGGCGATGGTCGAGCCGCCCGCGCCCACGCCCTCCTTCACCAGGCCGGTCTCGAAGATCTTGAGGCCGTCGTATCGGGACAGGGAGAAGTTCAGTTTGGCCGACAGCACCGGAACGTTGCCGATTTGGCGGACCAGGTCCCTCAGGTCGGAGGCTTTGTCCTCGGTTATCCACCTGGTCGTGCCGAGAGCGAGGTTGTCCATGACGGTATCGTCCATGGACTTGATGATCGCAAGCACGGCGGCCATCTGTGTGCCTCCAGCCATCAGGACCGGGATGCTCTCCGCCGCTCCGGCGATCAGGCCGGCCGCTGGCGCCATCATCGGATCGCCGACGGCCTGCACGGCGGCCATGGCATCGTTCTTCAGCATGCCGGGGCTGCATCCGCAGGCCTTGAGGCCTTCGGCGACCACCTTGGCCTTGAGATCATGAGGGTTCACGGGGAAGGTGCTTGCCACCTTTCCGTTGGCATTGTAGCCCATCGCGGTAAGGACGCCAAGCGCGGTGGTGGTGCCGCCTGGTATCGACTCGCCGACCACCAAATAATCGACCGTCCGGGCCAGCTGCTTGCCGGCCACCACTGCGCGGTCGTACGCCTTCTCCGCGCCCTTGACCGCCTTCCCTGTGCGAATATCATCTCCGGCCGTGCCATCCACTTCGACGTAGGGGGTGTGGGGCCTTACCCTGACGCCCCCGTTGACAATGAACACCGGCATGGGAGCCAGCTTGAGCGCCGACATGGTGATGATGCCCGGGGTCGGAATGCCGTCTGGTGTGATCGGCACGCCGTCGATGCACTTGCAACGGCCGAAGTACAGCAGCTCCATGTCCGCGGCGGGAGTGAAGTCGGTGGCATCCGGGTTCGCACCGGCTGCGGATACGCCCGGGATCTTGGCCGTCTCGGTGTTGCCTATGACACAGCTGTAAGCCGCTTTCCTGTTCCAGATCCTCTCCAGAAATGCCTTGCCGCCAGCCTCGTTCAGGCAGAGCACTATATCCTCTGGTACTTTGAACGTCATAGTTTGCGCCTCATCCTAGTTGGATGTATTATCCAACGACATGAGCCTGGCCCTATTTATACGCTATCAGGATGGGGGCGAGTGCGAGAGAAGGGCCTTAGCCAGCTCTCCGAGGGGGACGTGGCGGTAGGTGTTCTCACAGAATCGGACGGTCGGCTCTGAAGGCTCCACCACCTCCGATACGGCGAACGGTACGTTCATGCGGAGATGCTGACCGCTGAGCGAGGAGGTTCCGTGATCGACGATGAAGGAGACGCGGTGGCCGAGCAGGCGGTCGAGGTTCTCCACGAGCAGGTCGTCGACCTCCTTGAGCACGCTGACCTTCTGGTCCGGAGCGCGGCGGTGACTGATGTCGTCGGTTTCCTCGACATGCATGAACACGTCGCCCGAGCGCAGCAGGCGGAACGCCTCCTGGAACCCGCTCCACATGTTGTCCACCACGTCGCGGCGGATGTTGAGAAGGCCTCCGACCCCCAGCGCCGAAGGGCTCTTGGAGATCATGACCATGTTCCTTGCTTCCGGGATGACCTTGTGCCCGCCTAGCTTGGAGAGCGAGCCGCCTCCCCACGGTATCACGGTCAGGCCGTCCATCTCCGACGCCACCTTGCGTATGTAGTCGTCGAAATGATGCATCGGGAACGCTGGATCGCTAACCGGCGCGGGGGGCATGGGGAACGGCACCACCTCATCGGTATCGACGGTCATCACTCCCCTTCCGTCCTCGTAGAAGTACAGGCGGGGATTGAGGTCCCCAAGCATGTCCAGGCTGCGGACCATGGCGTCCTGCAGCGAGGAGCTGAGCTCCGGAGTGACACGATATGCCCAGTCGACCTTTGATTCGTACATGTAGGCGGGCGAGAACCTGTAGGCGACCTGATGGGGGTCCACGGGAACTCCCAGGCCCACTGCTTCCACCAGCCCGCGGGGCGTGTTGAGCGGCTGCCCGGTCAGAAGTTCAAGGAGGTACAGATGAGTGTATTCTCGCCCCTCGGTCCAGCCTATGCAGCCATTGCTTGCCACCATGTCCATGAAGGGTTTCTCGAATGACTCCAGCGGAGTGCGGCCTCCGAACTCGGGGATGTCATCGTCCGCGGCCCCGTCCAGCAGTATTATCAGATTGTTCAAGGACCAACCCACCAGTTTCTTGCCCTGGAATATAAAGACCGTCTAATAAACCTTACTTAACAATCATATTGTTCCGGGAACGACCGCTGCGGGGGCGCCTCCTGGCGTCGTTCTGTGAAAAAGCAGATATCGTCCCGGGACCGATGCATGTGCGTGATCAGGATCAAGAGGGTGTACGAGAAGCCATCCCCGGACGACGGGATCAGGGTGCTGGTGGAGCGCCTGTGGCCGCGCGGGGTCAGCAAGGAGAAGGCCGCGGTGGACCGCTGGTGCAAGGAGATCGCTCCGTCGCCCGAGCTTCGGAAATGGTATTCGCATGATGTATCAAAATGGGAGGAGTTCAAGCAACGATACCTCAAGGAGCTCGACGGCAACCAGCTCGTCGAGCGGCTTTCCGCTCTGGCCGCCCGCGGCGATGTCACACTGATCATCGCGGCCCGGGACCCGGAGAGGAGCAGCGCCGCCGTCCTTCTAGGATTGCTGGAACATAGGGAGGGAGCATAAGGTAGATAATCAGGCAGCGGATACGGCTGTTGACAAGGGAAACGATTTCAAGTGAATGGAGCAGCTGGTCCGGACCATCGGCGCCCGCCGGCCTCGTGCCCTCAGGGCCGCGTCGTTCGCATCGAGTTCCATCAGAAAGTGCTGGCAAGGGCCGGCGGGGCGACGTATCCCCTTGTCATTGATTCTAGGAATCAGTTGCCCTGCCGGCCCCCAGAAATACACGGTCAGGCGGTCATTTTTTTCTTCAGGATTTAATCAAAAATTCCCATCCACATCATTATGGCATCTTCATAATTCACTGAACTCGCGATTGATAATCAGGGTAGAACCTATTTGAAGAGAGCCGGGCAAATTGAGGGACAACAATCGCCTAAAGGGATGGAGAATCAAAATGAACATAACAACCGACGAGTTCCTTTCGCTTGCAAAGAAATACCAGGCCCTCGGGTCCTCGACCCAGCGCCTCCTCGAGGACGTCCGGCGAGGCTCCTACAAGGTCCAGGATGGCGTCCGCCTCCGGCAGCTCTACGAGTTCCTGCTCGACCTGCAGTTCGTGCAGGGCGACCTCAGCGACGTTCACGAGCTCGCTTCCGCGGTCGGCCGTCTGCTGGCCGAGCACCAGGACGAGGAAGAGGAGAAGATCGTGGCGGAGAAGTGGGTCCCCGAGAAGGGCTTCCCCGGTGCCACCCTGTGGCTGCAGCGCGAGGATGAGAAGTGGTCCATCGCCCCCTCCCCGAAGGAAGGCGCCTGCCTGGGGAAGTGCGTGAAGGACCTCGGCTCCGCCAAGTGGTTCGACAAGCCCCTGCCGCTGCTGGTCGACGGCAGCCGCTGAAACCTTAGCCTCTCACCTTTCTCAGGGCCACCGCCGCCTGTCCGCTGGAGACGCAGCCGTCCCCGTTGGGCAGGCGGTCGGGGCAAACGAATCCGAAGCCCCTTTTTTCAGTCATTTCCTTCACCAGAGCGCATACGGTGGTATTGTACGACACTCCTCCGGTGAGGCCGATGCTGCCGATCCCGTTATCGGCCGCGGCGTCGGCCGCGGCATCGACCAGCGGCTCCAGCAGGGCGGCGGTGAATGAGTGCGCCAGGTCTTCCTTCGTTCCCTTGGCATCGACCAGCTGTCGGAACAGGTCCACCGTGCCGACCACGCCCGAGCGGAGCTCGGCGATCATCGGGACCGCTCGCTTGCCCCTTGCCTGGAACGGCTCCAGCTTCATCGCCGGCTCGCCGTCGTACGTTCTTTCCTGGCACACCTCGAGGAAGCAGGACACCGCGTCCAGGACCCGGCCGAAGCCTGTGGTGATCGGGCTCCGGTCCATCAGCTTCAATAGCACCTCGGCGTCCCGACCCTCGAAGTACGGCAGAGGCAGATCGGCCTTTGCGGCCAGGGCGAACACCAGGCGGCGGGGGTCCCGCACCGCCCTTTCGCCGCCCAGCAGGGGGAATCCTTCGAGGTGGGCCACTCTCTCGTAGTCGTCGAAGGTGGCATGCAGCACCTCCCCGCCCCAGGCCTGGCCGTCGGCGCCGTAGCCGGTGCCGTCCAACGTCAGGCATATCGTCTCGTCGATCCCGGCGTCCACCATCAGCGCGGCGGCGTGGGCCCAGTGGTGTTGCACCTCCACTAGCTCCGCCCCCGCGCGGTACGCCATCTCCTTGGCCATCTTGCGGTTCGAGTAACCGGGATGCATGTCCATGCCGACCGCGTCCAGCTCCTCGATGCCGAGCAGCCGGCGGAAGTGTCCTATGGACGCCTCGAGGAAATCGACCACCCTCAGCGAGTCGCCGTCCCCGATGTACTGGGTGGTGAACAACCGCCCGTCCTTGATCACCGCTCCCACCAGGTTCTCCTGTGCGCCCACCCCCACCGCCTGACCCTTCAGGCCGATCTCGATGGGGGATGGCACGTGCCCCCGCGACTTGCGAAGGAAGAAGGTGTTCCGGCCGAACGAACGCACTACCGAGTCGTCACAGCGGTTGACGATCTCCCTATTGTGCAGCAGGTACAGTTCGGCCTTCAGGTCCAGGGCGTCGCTGTCCCTCAGGACCATTGGCTCACCGGGAATGTTGGCCGAGGTCATCACCAGCGCGTCGCCCTTGAAATGGTGGAACAGCAGATGTTGCATCTCCGTGAACGGTAGGAACAGGCCCACGTTGCCGAGGCCCGGGGATATGGTCTCGTCAACGGCCTCCTCGCTACGGGGAACGAGAACGACAGGCCGATGCGGCGAGGTCAGCAGTTCCACCTCATGGGCGTCAGGCCGACCGTACCTTCGCACCGCATCGAGATCGCGCACCATCACCGCGAACGGCTTCTGCTTCCGGTGGTACCACCCCCTCAGCCTCGGCAACGTCGGGAGCGAACAACATATATGCATGCCCCCCCAGCTCTTGGCGACGCCGATGATCCCTCGGTCCAGCTGCTCCGCGAAATACGCCACCGGATCGTTGCAGGCGATGCGCTTCCCCCGCCCGTCCAGAACGTAGTATTCGGGCCCGCACCGGGGGCAGCAGATCGTCTGGTGGTGGAACCTCCGGGCGGTCGGGTCGTCGTACTCGTTGCGGCAGTCGGGGCACATCGGGAAGTCGTTCATGGACGTCTCGGCGCGGTCGTATGGTAGGTCATCGATGATGGTGAACCTGGCTCCGCAGTTGGTGCAGTTGGTGAACGGATAGAGGTAGCGCCGTCCGCCTGGAGAGAACATCTCTCTCCGGCAGTCGTCGCACATCGCCGAGTCGTTCGGGATGCCGACCCCCCGCTGCCCGGCCGAGCTGGGAACGATGCGGAATCCAATGCCTGTCTCCTCGTCGCTTTCCAGGACCTCGACGGAATCGAGGCGGGCGAGGGGCGGCAGTTCGTCGCGAAGCCTCTGGACGAACGCATCGGCATCGCGATCGACGACGATGACCACGTTGGAGCCGTTGTTCTGGACCCATCCGTTGAGGTCCATGGAGGTCGCGATGCGGTGCACCGTCGGCCGGAAGCCCACTCCCTGCACTACGCCGCGCACGACGATCCTCATCGGCCATTTCAACGCCAGATGGTTTTTATATCTTTTCCTGTGGAAGAACGCATATCCGGGAACCGGTTAAATATCCGGGATGAGATGAACGCCGTCAAGGTAGAGCATGGCCGACAACAGCGAAGTCAGGGACGATCTCAGATATACGAACAACGACGAATGGGCCAAGGCCGAGGGCGGGAACGCCCGGGTGGGCATCACCGATCATGCGCAGCACCAGCTCACCGACATCGTGTTCGTGGAACTGTCCAAGGTAGGAACCAAGGTCCGCCCGGGCGATGTGATCGGCCAGGTGGAGAGCGTCAAGACTGTCGCCGCCATAAGCGCGCCGGTCGGCGGCGAGATCGTCGAGGTGAACGCGGAGCTGGAGGACGCTCCCCAGAAGTTCAACGAGTCGCCCTACGGGGATGGCTGGGTCGCGGTCATCAAGATGGACGACCCCTCGGAGTACGAGGGCCTCCTGGACGCTGCTGGATACCGCGGCAAGCTGAACGAGAAGGACTGAGCGAAGGTCTTTAGGGACCGCGCCGCCGCCATCGCCCGCCCCGCTCAGAGCGCGAGGGCGCTCAGGCCCCCGCTTCCTTCAGGGCGTTCGGGCAATCGCATGCGTTCCTCTCCGAGGGGATCTTGTCCAGCGTGGCGGCGATGAGCTCCCGGACCCTGTCGATGCTCTCCGCCATGGTCCTCAGCACGGTGGCGGTGTCCACCGGCTCGTCGGCCCACACGTCATAGTCGGTGATGGTGGCGAGCGAGGTATAGCAGATCTCGGCCTCCCTGGCCAGCTGGCATTCGGGAGCCAACGTCATCCCGATGATGTCGGCGAAGCTGCGGAACATGCGCGATTCGGCCCTGGTGGAGAACCGGGGGCCCTCGATGCACATGTAGGTGCCGCCCTCGTGGAACGACAGGCCCAGGCGCTTGGCCTCGGTCGCGAACAGGGAGTTCATCTCCTTGCAGAATGGGTCGGCGGTGGAGATGTGGACGGTCTTCGCACCATCGAAGAAGGTATACTCGCGGCCCTTGGTGAGGTCAATGAACTGGTCCACGATGACGAGCTCTCCGGGATGGTACTTCTCCTGCAGGGAGCCCACCGCGCAGGGCGAGATGATCCTTTCAACGCCCAAATGCTTCATTGCCCAGATGTTCGCGCGGTAGTTGATGCGGTGAGGAGGGTACACGTGCCCGCTGCCATGGCGGGACAGGAACGCGACCTCCACCCCGTTCATCTCGCCCACCAGGACCGCGTCCGAGGGCGCGCCGTAAGGGGTGGAGAGAATCACCCTCTCCTTGATATCGAAGTTCTTCGGATCGTAAACGCCAGTGCCGCCGATGATGCCTATGCGCGGAGCCATGCTACCCCATCCCGACCTATGGATATTAATTTGACGAAACAAGTAAGCGAGGATTTATCACCGAAACCTGGCATCCACCGTCGAGAGCATGTCGAACAAGCCTGAAATGAACCCAGTCCGCGCGATCAGGACGTTCCCCTCCTTCCCGATAGCACTGGTGGTCGTCGGAAAAGAGGAGAAGAACATAATTGCGGTATCATTGGTCCACATATTCTCCTTCAATCCTCCTCTCGTCGGCATAGGCATCTCGCCCTGCCGTTACAGCCATGAACTCCTGCACCGCTCCCCCGACTTCACGGTGAACCTTCCTTGCAAGGAACTGGTCGAGGAGACGCTGTTCTGCGGGGAAAAGTCCGGGAAGGAGGTCGATAAGCTCGAGGAGACCGGCCTGACCGCGATTCCAGGCATGAAAGTAGGGACCCCGACCCTAGAGGAGTGCCCCGTCTCGCTCGAATGCCGGAAGGTACAGACCGTCGACACCGGCGACCACACCTGGTTCATCGGCGAGATACTCTCGGCCCATGTCGCGGAGGGATACGACCGCGAACGCACCCTCATCTATTGGGCCGGAGAATTCCGCACCATCGGGGAGCTGATCAGGGGTCGTTGATGCGGCCTGCCGCCGATCCGTTGGAGGAGTGGGCCCTTCACTGCCAGGCCCGGGGCGCCGCCATATCGCTGGACAGCAGCGGAGCGCCGCCGCCCTACGGCGAGCGGTGGTGGAAGGAGCTCGATGCTCCGGATCAGAACGATGAGGCGGAGTGCGAGGAAGCGCTGCGGGAAGCGCTGTCGGCGCATTACGGCGTGGAGCGCGAGCGAATAGCCCTGACGGCGGGGGCGCAGCACGCCGATTTCCTCTTCCTGCTGACCGCGGCCGGCCCGGACGATCTGGTGGCGGTGGAAGAGCCAACGTTCATGCCTATCCGGCAGCAGGCCGACATGGTATGCCGCACCGCGGCGGTCCGGCGGGACCCCGACCGGGACTTCCTGCTCCACGAGGGCGATCTGGACGAAGCGCGGCGCAGGGGCGCCATGGCTCTCGTTCTTACCAATCTACACAACCCCTCCGCCGCCCAGATGGGCGATGACGAGCTCTCCGAGGTCGTGGAGGAAGCGGAGCGCCACGGCATCCAGGTGCTGGTGGACGAGGTATACCGGGAGATGAGCTACAGCATGCCCACGTCCCCGGCGTTCACTCTCGGCGAGTCAGCGTGCTCGGTGTCCAGCGTCACCAAGCTGAACGGACTTCGAGGCCTGCGCATAGGATGGCTGATCGGCCCGGAGGAGACGGCGCGTCGGATCGAGCAGGCGAGGCTTCTATCATCATATCGCCTCCCGCCGCGCAACCTCGCCCTGGCCGCGGAGGCGGTGCGGCGCCAGGCATGGTTCCGCGAACGGGTGCTGAGGAAGGCGTCGAAGAACATCCCGGTGCTGTACGAGTGGCTGCAGGGGGAAGAGCGCATCTCCTGCCCCATGCCGGACGGCGCGCTCATGGCGCTGCTTCAGCTGCCCGCCGGCATCGACGATCTGGCATTCAGCGAGGAACTTCTGAGCGATGGCATCGCGGTCGGACCCGGGCGGTACTGGGGAGCACCTGGTCACATACGAATAACGTTCTCATGCTCCCCCCGGCAACTGGCTGAGGGACTGGCATCGATCAGCAGGGCGCTTGACCGTTCAGTCCCGTGATGCCGCAGCCCCATTGAGCGATGCCCTGGGATATGAACCGAGCACCTTGACGAATGCCGCTCTTCGGACAAGTTCGGCCAGGGCCGCGGCCACGGTGGGATCGTCGGCGTGGCCGTCGATGTCGACGAAGAACACGTACTCCCAGGCGCGCCCCTTCCTCGGGCGCGACTCCACCTTGGTCATGTTGATGCCCCGAGAGGCGAAGCATCCCAATGCCTCGTACAGCGCCCCCGGGCTGCTCCGGGTGGCGAACACCAGCGAGGTCTTGTCCCCCTCGGCGAGCCGCGAGACCTTTTGCAGGACGAAGAACCTGGTCCGATTATCGTCGCCGTCCTGGATGCCCTCCAGCAGGACGTTCATGCCGTAGACTTCGGCGGCTCGGCGGGACGCGATCGCCGCCTCCTCCCCGAGGCCGCGGTCGCGCACCATCCGAACGCTGCCGGCAGTATCGAACGACGGCACCTTCTCCCATTTCGGATGCTTCGATAGGAAGCGTCGGCACTGCCCTAGCGCCTGCGGGTGGGAATACACCCGCCGGACGTCGGCCAACGAGGCTCCGGGCTGGCCGATGAGACAGTGGACCACCTTCACGAAAACCTCCCCAGTGATGATCAGGTCGTTCTCCAGCAGGAGGTCGTTCACCGCGGTGACGCTGCCCTCCAGTGAGTTCTCTACGGGCACCACTGCCCTGTCCGCCACGCCTTCGTTCACGGCGCGGAACACGCTGTCGAAGTCAGGGCACGGCAGCGTCGTGGCGTCGCCGAAATAGCTGGCCGCGGCGTCCTCGGAGAACGCTCCCCTTTCCCCTTGGAATGCGACGCGATGCCCGTCACTCGGAGAAGAGCTCATGGTGGATGATCCTGGTGGTGCGGTCAAGGTCCTCTTTCCTGACGGTGAAGGTTAGCGCGGTGGTAGATGCTCCGGCCGAGATCAGGCTGATGTTGACGTCGTTGGCGGCCACGATGCTGAACACACTTCCCGCCATTCCGACCTTCTGCCCCAGCCCCTCGCCCACCAGGCACAGCAGGGCGATGCCTCGGACCGTCTCGATGCGATCCACCACGCTGCGCCTCGCCTTGGCCAACACCCTCTCGGCGAACGGCAGGTCCCGCTCCTCGATCAAAAGGGAGATGCATGTCTGCGACGTAGCCGCGGAGTAGACGTTGATGCCCGCCTCGGACAGCAGCACCGACATCTCGGACAGCACGCCGCTCCTGGACCCCAGTCCCGGGCCGTAGGCCTTGACCATGGCCATGTTCGGCATGCTTGAGATGGACTTGATGATCTTGGCGCCCTTCACGGCGGTGTCGCCGATGGCGGTGCCCTCGTACTCGGGCTTGAAGACGTTCCTCACCCTGACCACGGTCCCCCTGGCCTTGGCCGGCTCGACCGTCCTGGGGTGAAGCACCTTGGCCCCGAAGTAGGACAGCTCGGCCGCCTCCTCATAGCTGAGGGCGGGGATCGGAACGGCCTCCGGCACCACCTTGGGATCGGCGGACATGAATCCGTCCACGTCCTTCCAGATCTCCAGCGAGTCGGCGTCGGTGGCGTTGGCGATGACCGAAGCGGAATAGTCGGTGCCGTTCCTTCCGAACAGGGTGATGAAGCCCTCGGGGGTCTTGCCGAAGAAGCCGGTGATGACCGGCACCTCCTGACGCTCCAACATATCCTTGATGCGTGGCGCCACGTTGCGCCTCGTCGTCTCCATGTCCACGGTGGCCGAGCCGAACTGGCCGTCGGTGATGATGCCCAGTTCGTCCGCCTCCACCGGGACGGCGTTCACGCCGATGTCCTGCAGCATGGCCGAGAGCACGATGACGCTCATGCGCTCCCCGAACGACTGCACCAGGTCCCTAGTCCTCGGCGTCAGCTCCTCCAGGTAGATGATGCCGTACAGCACCCGCTCCAGCCGCACCAGCTTGTCGCTCAGCATATGGACGGCCTGCTGCTTGACGTCCATCGAGCCGGCCACATCGGCAAGGATCTGCAGATGGCGGTCTCGGAGTTCGCGGACGAAGCGCTGAACGTCCTCCTCCCGGCGGACCTGGGACATGAACGCGAGAAGCGAATCGGTGATGCCCTGTATGGCCGAGACCACGATCACCTTCCCTTCGCCGTCGGCCGCCACTATGGCGCCCACTCTTCTCATGGATGGGCCGTCCTTCAGCGAACTGCCTCCGAACTTGAGGACCTTCATCGGCCGCGGATCCTCCGGATGATGTCCCTCGGCATGCGGTTCACGCACAGCTCCGCCTCTTCCCTGCTCAGGCCGGCGCCCATGGCGACCAGCATCGCCCTCTCCACGGTGATCAGATCGCCCGGGGCGTGGGTGTCGGTGTTCACCACCATCCTGGCATCAACCTTCCGGGCGACCGCGGCCACGTGGCCGTTGGTGACCCCATGCGACGGCCTCGAGGTGATCTCGAGTACCACGCCGTTGTCGGCGGCCGCCTGCGCGTCCTCCAGCGTGATGAAGCCCGGGTGAGCGAGGATGTCGACGTCAGGGTTGTTGACCGCCGCATGGTTGGTTCCCTTCTCAACCGGCTCCGAGATGGTCTCTCCATGAACGACTATGATCTCCGCGCCCGCCCGCCGAGCCGCTGCGACCATGCTGTCCATCTTGGCTGCCGGGATGTGCGTCAGCTCGCATCCTGCCAGGACCTCGATGCCCCACTCGGAGGCAAGCTCGGCGTCCTTCTTCGCTTCCCGTATGACGCGCTCGATGTTGCTCATCGATGCGTGATCCGTGAACGCGATGGCCTCGTGCTCCATGACCGCTGCTCTCCTGGCTAGCTCTATCGGCAGCAATGCGCCGTCGCTCAGCAGGGTGTGGGTGTGCAGGTCGATCCTCATCACTTGCCTCCCTTATGCCTGAGGTCTAGCTTGCGGTACACTTCGTCCATCGGGAGGCCGAGGTATTCGAACAGCACCATCTGGTGATAGATCAGGTCGGCCGCCTCCCAGATTTGCGACTGCCTGTCGTTCCCCTTCCCGGCGATGGCCAGCTCTCCCGCTTCCTCGACCACCTTCTTGAGCACCTTGTCCTCATCGGACAGCAGCTTGTTGGTGTAGCTGCCTTCGACCGGGTGCTCCTTCCGGTCGCGGATGATCCTTCTAAGCTCCGGTATGATGGTCGCCGTTCCCGAGAGGTCGCCGTGCAGCACCTCGTCGAAGCAGGACGGCCTTTCGAGGTGGCAAGCATTGCCGGTCTGGCGGACACGGACCAGCAGCGTGTCGGCGTCGCAGTCGGTCTGGATGGACACGATGTCTTGGAAGTGACCGGACTCTTCGCCCTTCATCCACAGCTTCTGCCGCGACCTCGAGTAGAAGTGCGTCCTCCCGGTCTCCAGCATCTTGCCGTACGCTTCTTCGTTCGCATACGCCAGCATCAGCACCTCGTTGGTCTCGGAGTCCTGCACGATGACCGGAATGAGGCCGTCGTCATTGTACTTCAGAGCGGTCATCTTACCACCACCCCCCGGTCGCGGAGGTATTCCTTAACCTGCGCCACCGTCCAGGTCCCGTAATGGAAGATGGACGCGGCCAGGGCGGCGGACGCGCCGGTCTGCTGGAACACCTCGTACATGTGCTCAGGCCCCCCGCAGCCGCCTGACGCGATCACCGGGATGCTTACCGCGTCGGCCACGGCAGCGGTCAGCTCGATATCGTAGCCTTCGGCGGTGCCGTCGGCGTCCATGCTGGTCAGCAGCAGCTCTCCGGCCCCGCGGTCCTCGGCCTCTCCGGCCCAGGACACGGCGTCCAGCTCGGTCCTGCGCCGACCGCCGTGGGTGTGCACCATCCATTTGTCCCCTTCGCGCTTGGCGTCTATCGCCACCACCACGCACTGCTTGCCGAACTCCCGGGCGCACTCGCCGATTAGCTCCGGAGAGGCTATGGCGGCGGAGTTGACAGACACCTTGTCTGCGCCGGCCTTCAGGGCGGTGCGCATGTCCTCCACGGAACGTATGCCGCCGCCCACCGTCAGCGGGACGAACAGCTTCTCCGCCGTCCTTTCCACCGATTCGAGCAGCGTCTTCCGCGCGTCCACTGAGGCGGTGATGTCCAGGAACACGATCTCGTCGGCGCCCTGCTTCTCGTACGCCTGGGCCAGCTCGGGCGGGTATCCGATGCCCTCAAGGTTCTCGAACTTCACTCCCTTGACCACCTTTCCATCGGTCACGTCGAGGCAGGGGATGATCCGCTTCGTCAGCATGATCACTCCCTCCGAAGCGACACCGCGTCCTTGGTGCTCAGGACGCTCTTCCTGGGAACAACGGCCCTTCGCAGCGCGGTGCCCACCGCCTTGAACGTCGCTTCGATGATGTGGTGATCGTCCATCCCGCGGTGGACCATGCCGTGCAGCGTGATCCCGGAGGACATGGCGAAGGAGCGGAAGAAGTGGGTGTACAGCATGTCCGGGCAATCGACGTCGCAGTAAGGTCGATCGATGATGTCCACTGCTGCCGTCACCAGGGCATCGTCCATGGGTACCATGGCGGAAGCGATGCGCTCCACCGGGGCGTCCCCCAGGGCTTCCCTGAACGCGGTGCCCAGGGCGATGGCCACGTCCTCGACCAGGTGGTGGTCGTTGTCGCCGGAGGCCTTCAGCTGCAGGTCGAAGCCGCCGTAGCGGGTGAGCGTGTCCAGCATGTGGCGGAGGAACTGCTCGTCGGTCTCGATCTCGGCATGCCCGGAACCGTCGATGTTCAGTTGCAGCGTGATGTCCGTCTCCCTGGTCCTCCGAACGATCTTTGATTCCCTCATTCCTTCACACTCCATACTTCCGGGCCGATGGTGCCGGCGTAGAGCGCCAGGCCCACGATGGCCGAGCTCGCTCCGATCTCCTCCAACTTTCTCAGGTCGTCGGCGGTGGTGATGCCGCCCGACGCTATGACGGGGTGGGGGCACATGGCCACGAACTCTGCCAGGCTGTCGGCGTCGATGCCTGCCGCCTGGCCCTCCACGTTGATGTTGGTGTGCAGCACGCCGGCCAGCGGAAGCCCCTCGGTGCGGTCGAGGATGTCCTTCACGCTTCGTGAGGAGCTCTCCCTCCAGCCCTTGACCTGCACCTTGCCGTCCTTGAGGTCCAGCGCGAGCACGATCTTGTGGCGGTTGGAGAGCGCCAGCTCTTCGAGCCAGTCAGGGTCGGTCACCGCCTTGGTGCCCACCACCACTCTCGAGGCGCCGAGATTGAGCAGCGTCTCCGCCTTCTCCGTGGTGCGGATGCCGCCTCCGATCTGGACCGGCACCTTGACCTTGGCCAGGATGGAGGTGATGGCGTCGAAGTTGTCCCCGCGGTCCATGGCCGAGTCGAGGTCGACCAGGTGGATCATGGGCGCTCCCTTCTGCTCCCAGTCGAGCGCGACCTCCCGGGGGTTGGGGAGGGACACCTTCTCGGTGCCTGGCTTTCCTCCCACCAGGGTGACGACCTTCCCGCCCAGTATGTCAACCGCCGGAATGACTATCATAGCTTCTCCTCCAGATATTTCACGTAGTTGCGCAGGAAAGTGGCTCCCGACGCGCTGCTCTTCTCCGGGTGGAACTGCACTCCCAGCACGTTCTTTTTCCTGAACACCGAGGGGAACTCCCCCTCGTAGTCGGTGATGCCCATCGTAACATCCTCCTCGGGCCGGCCGCAGTAGGAGTGGGCGAAGTAGAAGTATGGGGACGGCACGCCGGCGAACATCCCGTCATCGGAGCGGACCTCGTTCCATCCCATGTGAGGGACCCTCTTGGCCGACAGGCGGACCACGCGCCCCTTGATCAGGCCGATGCCGGGCATGTCGCCCTCATCGCTGCCTTCGAACAGGATCTGCGCTCCGATGCATATGCCCAGGCACGGTGTTCCGGCCATGAGTCGATCCAGGATGATGTCGCGGTAGCGGTCCAGCTTGCTCATGGCGGCGTCGAAGGCGCCGACCCCGGGAAAGACGATCGCATCGGCGTCCAGCAGGTTGCGCATGTTGGACTCCACCACCGGCCTTGCCCCCGCTAGCTCCAGCGCCTTGCGTATGGAATGCAGGTTCCCGACCCCGTAATCGGCTATCGACACCCTCACGCGGGGGCGCTGGCCGATGCGGTAAGAATCGGTCGACTCGGGATACTTCACCGAGCGGCGGATGGTCACCATTCCTCCATCACCTCTTTCAGCTTGGACAGCAGCATGGTGTTGAGCTCATCCGTTCCCACGGTGGTGCGAGCGCAGTCCTCCAGCATCCGCTGCTTGCCGAAGTCGCGTATCAGGACGCCCTTGGCCGCGAGGCGAGATACCACCTCGGACGAGGGCACTGGGCACTGGAACAGCACGAAGTTGCTCTGGGACGGGAACGGGGCGAGCCCCAGCGCGTCGAGTCCGCGGGAGAGCTTCTCCCGCTCCCTGCGCACCAGCTCGACCGACCTGTCCACGTACTCGCGGTCGCGCAGCGCGGCGATGGCCGCCTGCTCGGATATGCGGTTGAGCGAGTACGGGATCTTGATCTTCTGCAGCTGCTCGGCCATCTCGAGGTTGGATGCCATGTACCCCACCCTGAGGCCGGCCATACCGTAGGCCTTGGAGAACGTCCTGGTGACGATCAGGTTCTCATAATCGTCCACCAGCGGCAGGAACGAGCTCTCGGCGAACTCTCCGTATGCCTCGTCCACGATGACCGGGCCGTCATGCTCCCTGACCACGCGCTCCACCGCCTTGGCGTCGAAGGTGTTGGCCGTCGGGTTGTTCGGGGTGCATAGGATAATGATCTTCCCCCTCTCCGCGAGAAGCGCGTCGGGGTCCAGGCGGAACCCCTCATCGAGATCGACGGTCGCGAACCGGCCGCCGTTGACCCTCACGAAGAAGCCGTGCAGCGAGTACGACGGATATGGCGCCACCACGGTCTCGCCCGCCTCCATGAATGTCTTGAAAATGATGTCCAGCACCTCGTCCGAGCCGTTGCCCACCACGAAGTTGTCCGGCTTGAGTCCGTACGTATCGGCCAACGCCTCCCTCAGCGAGTCGGAATACGGCTTCGGGTATTGATTGAGGTCCATGTCGGCGCAGCCGTTCAGCACGTCCCGCACCACTGGATTTGGACCGAGCACATTGGTCGAGGTGTCCATACGCACCGCCGTCACCTTGGGATTGTAGTACAGCGGTATGTCTCGCACCGTCTCTCTGACCCATTCCTTGTTCATCATCTCACCTAGGGGACCATCCGGTCGATGGGGACGATCAGTATGCCGGTGGCACCGATCCGCTTGAGCCGGTTCACTGAATCGTAGATCAGGGAATTGTCCACCACCACATGTATGGCGACGATGTCCTCCCTCCCGGCGATGTTCATGACCGTTGGCCCGGCCACGCCTGGAAGGAAACCGCGGGCCTCATCGAGCATGTCGACCGGGACGTCGGCCATTAGGTAGCGCTTGTCCTCGGCCGCCAGCACGCTCTCGATGGCCGAGGCCAGCTCCCTCATCTCCGTCTCCTTGGTCGGCAGGCTCTTCTTCGACGCCACCAGCACGGCCTGCGACTCGGCGATGACCGCGATCTCGATCAGCTTGTTGGTCTTGAGCGTGGAGCCGGACGAGACCAGGTCGACGATGACATCGGCCACCCCCAGGTGGGGCGTCACCTCCGCCGCGCCGGACACGGTGATGATGTTGACGTTCTTGCCCAGGCCGGCGAAGTACTTGCCGGCCATGTGCGGGAACGACGTTGCCACGGTCGAACCGTCAGGAATGTCCGCCGCCGAGGTGATGCCCATTGCCTCGGGCACCGCCACCGAGAGGCGGCACCGGCCGTAGCCAAGGTCGATCAGCTTCTCCACTTCGAGGTCGGTCTCCAGGACGATGTCCCAGCCCGTGATCCCCATGTCCACCGCGCCCGAATGGACGAACCTCACGATGTCCTGCGCCCGCAGGAACAGAACGGACATGTCCCCGCCGTTCTTGACGGAGGCGTACAGCTTCCTCTCCGCCCCGTTCTCTATATCCAGGCCCGCCTGGCGGAGGACGTCCATCGTCCTCTCGTTAAGACGTCCCTTGTTCGGCACGGCCAATTTCAAAGACATTTGTTCACCCTTTTAAAGCTCGACATGCTGATATCGCGTCCTCATTATTAACCTATGCGGAGCGACTGGATGCTGTGTTTCAGGTCGCGTCAAAAGGGGCGCCGCTCCCTGCCGGAAGAAGTATCGCCGACTGACAATTATAAATCATCGGCAAATCATTGACAACCCCGATCTCATGAAAGTGATGCTGTCGACCCCTCCATGGAAGACCACCGAGATGTGGCCTCCCCTGGGCTTGCTATATCTGGCCGGGTCGGTCCGGCAGACCAGGGACGATGATGTCGTAGTGGTCGACGCTTTCTGCCAGAACTACACTCCAGAGAGGTTCGTGGAGCGCGTGATGGAAGAGCGGCCGGACGTGCTGGGCATGAACTGCTCCACCCATACGTTCCTCGCTACCATGGAGGTCCTGGCCGAGGTCAGGAGGCGTCTGCCCGATATCGTCCTGGTCCTGGGCGGATATCATGCCACCTTCGCCGCCCGGGAGATCATGAGCGAGTACGGTTTCATCGACTACATCATCAAGGGGGAGGCGGAGGATTCGTTCCCACGCCTTCTGGAGCATATCGAGAACGGCACGGAGCCAGCGGATGTGGCCGGCATATCGTACCGCAGCGGGAGCGGCCTGGTGGAGGGATCGCTGACCCTCGTCGACGACCTCGATAGGCTGCCGTTCCCGGACCGCAGCCTCCTGGGCGACTTCCGGTACGGGTACTATTTCCAGGGCATTCCGCTGACCTTCGGGAAGTTCACCACCATATCGTCATCGAGAGGCTGCCCCTTCCGATGCTCGTACTGCTCCTGCGCCGCGTTCTCCCAGACGAAGTGGAGGCAGCGCAGCGCCGAGAACGTGGTGGACGAGCTCGAGATGCTGTACCGGGACGGGTACCGCGAATGCGTGTTCGTGGACGACAACTTCACGCAAAAGGTGTCGAGGGTGGAGAGGATCTGCGACCTGATCCAGGAGCGCGGCATCGAGATGAAGCTGTACTGCGAGGGCCGCGCCAACCATGCCTCGCTGCTGTTGCTGAAGAAGATGAAGAAGGCCGGTTTCGACGTCATCTACTTCGGGGCCGAGTCCGCGTCGCCGCATGTCCTGGAGTACTACAACAAGACGATCTCCCCGCAGCAGACCGCCGAGGCGGTGGCCAATGCCAAGAAGGCCGGCATGCTGGTCATCACATCGTACATCGTGGGGGCGCCGGTGGAATCGCTCGACGACGTCAAGCATACCATAGATTTCGCTCGTTCCCTTCGGCCCCACGGCGTCCAGTACAACATCCTGGACATGCTGATCGGCACTCCCATGTGGGACTCCCTGAGCGAACAGGGCGTGATGGCGCCGGACGACTGGAAGACCAACCACCGCGTCTACGAGTACTTCCCGGAGCATGCCTCCAGGGAGCAGCTGGAGGAGATCGTCAACGACGGCTACGGCTCCTTCCTGGGCGCCTGGAAGAGCCTGCGCGGCCTTCGTGAGCTCGTCCACATACTATTGGTCAATCCGACCGCGCGCAGCGTGGTCCTGGGTAACATCCGCAACCCGAACGCCATCGCGGCGGTGAAGGACGGCCTGGGACCGTTCAAGTGATCGTGGCCGCTCCGTTCCCGATCACCGTTCACGGCCCGCGTCCGCGCCACAACGCCTGCCCCGGAACGTGATAGCGAACAGCACCATCGCCGCCAGCAAGAGGAGCGCCATTAGGCTGAAGCCTCCAGCATAGGACAGCGAGGTAGCGATGACCGCCCCCACCGCGATGGGGCCGGCTGCCTGCCCGACGTCCATGAGGGTGTTCAGGAACCCCATGGTCGAGCCGGAGCCGGAACTCTCGCATAGGTCCGACACCAAGGCGTCGGTGGATGCGGTAACGGCTGCGAACCCCGTTCCGAAGGCGATCGAGAGGGTGATCAGCGCGGCGGGGTTCCCGGTGAGGGGGACGAGCATCACGGAAACGCCGCCAAGGATCAGGCCCGCCACGATGAGGCGCTCCTTCCCCGAACGGTCGGCGAGGCGGCCGAGCATCGGCTTGACGAATATGACGGTGAGGAGCTGCGAGCCGGTGATGAGCGTTATCAGCACGAGGTCGATCCCCGCCGCGGCCGCGTAGAGCACGATGAAGAACTCGAACGCGCCGAACGTGAAGTACTGCACCGCCTCCACCGTGGAGGCCACCAGCACCCTGCGCTGCGATACGATGGACCAAAGCTGGCTGGCCAATGGGGCATGAACCTTTCTCGGTCCGATGCCCGAGCCGTCCCGGCGGTACACCATGACGATGGCCAGCAGGGCGGACAGGCCCGCCACGCCGATCAGCGCGTATACGTCCTTGTAGCCGTAATTGGTGAGCACCAGCAGGAAGCCGCCCAGGAAGGGGGCCGCGCTCCTTCCCACGATGGTCGACGATGAGTAGAACGTCAGCCTGGAGGCCTTCTGATCTGGGAACGCGTCCACGATGGCCGCCTTGGCCACCGTGCCGAAGATGGCAGTGGCGAAGCCGTGGTAGAACCGCACCGCCCACAACGCTTCCGGGCCGTCGACGAACAGATAGAGGAACGGAGCGGTGGCGAAGATCAGAGCGGAGAGGTACATCACCCGGCGGTAGCCCCACCGGTCGGAGAGCGAGCCGGCCGGGAGGGAGACCAGGATGCCGGGAATGGTCGACGCAGCCGCGATGAGGCCGAGGGCCGCTCCCTCTGCCCCCAGGTCCTGGGCGAACAGCGGCAGGATGGGGTTCTTGGACATGGTGGAGCTCAGAATTGCCAGCGCTCCCGCCATGCTCAGCCCGTAAAAGAAGCGGTCCCTGTCCTCCATGCTCTAGCCTGCGAACCTCGATGGGCGTAGAAGCCTATCACGGCCCAATAAGCTTTCGATATTCGGCCGCAGAGGGCTCGCGATGATGGGTCCGAGACGGCGATAGGCGGACCAGGCCCTGCACCCTGTGCTCCTGGCTGTAAGACGCCGAAATGAGCATGTTAGGAAAGGCTCGAAAAAAGCCTGAGACCGCTCAGCACGGGGGAGCGGAGGCGCTCATGAGAACTCGTGCTGAGCAATGGTGATCGCTCCCTCTTCGGTCCGGCTCACCTCGATGGATAGCGCAGCCAATCGCTCCAGCGCCTCAGCGTGAGGATGCCCGTAGCTGTTGTCCTCGCCCACCGAGATCACGGCGCGCTCCGGCGAGACCAGTTCCAGGAACGCTGTGCTCGACGAGGATCGCGAGCCGTGGTGGCCCACCTTGAGCACATCGACGTCGACATCGGCCCCGCCCCATCTCTGGACGAACAGCGCCTCTCCTTCAAGGCCGAGGTCGCCGGTCAACAGGACGCTCATTCCCTGGTTGGCGACCAGCATGACGATGCTGGCCTCGTTCGTATCGCCGGACGAGGCGATCGACATCACCCTGAAGTCCTCGGTCATGCTGATGTTGAGGTAGTCGCCGGGATCCAGATGCTCGTCGGTGTACACCGGACAGCCTTCTTCCTCGACGACATCGAGCAGCGAATCGAACATCATGCCGCTCTCCAGGCCAGGGTGATAAACGCGGCCCACGTCGTAGGCCTTCAACACCTCGTCGGCGCCGCCATAGTGGTCGGTGTGCGGGTGGCTGATCACCAGGGCGTCGATTCGGTCAACGCCCTTCGCATCGAGCTGCTCCAGCAGGTCGCCGGCGCTCGATGACGGGCCTGCATCGATCAGGACCCACCGGCTGTCGCTGGTCCTTATCAGCGTGGCGTCTCCCTGCCCGACGTCGAGGAAGTGTATCTCCAGGTCATCATCGAACGGCCCCACGCCCGGCGGGAGCACCTGGAAGCGCATGCTCTCGTTCCTTTCGCCGTCCTCATCCGGCTGCACGACGTTGAGGTGCCACACGCCGAAGGCTAGGCCAGCCTCGGACCATACGATCATATTGTCGCCGGCGCTGACGGTACTGTCCCCATCGACGTCCACGTAGCTCATCTCGACGTTGGGCAGCACTTCCTCCGAGGAGTTGCCGCCATGCAAGGCCCACTGCCCCTGGCCGAGGCCGGGACCATACAGGATGATGCGAACCGACGACAGCGAAGCGTCGCTCATGTTGTCCCTGAGAATGATGTTCGCCGCCGTGCCGTTCACCGTAACGTCATAAGCCGCCGGTCCGCCGGCCGACCTCGTTGCATCGTCCTCCCACGGCAGCTTTACCAGTCCCTTCTGATATGCGAACACCGCCGCCAGCAGGATGATGGCGACCACCAATACAACGAGAACTTTTCTTCCCTTTCTGCCCATGAGCGCACTGGATCGGTATCACTCTTAGGCTATCAAATCTTCAGTTCATACTTCTCGGTTCCGAAGGAACTCTACCTTCGTGATCTTGGATGGATCGGCCGCGACGCGTATCAGCTCGGGCATCCGCCCCCTCATGGCGATGCGGCCGCCCGCCGCCGCCAGCGCTCCGTCGATGCCCTTCACCGATACGATCTCGCTCACCGCGGCGCTCATCACTTCATCGGTCGCATCGGTAACGAGGTTCCCAAGGCGAGTGGCGCAGGCATCCGCCAAGGCCACGTTCTCGGCGATGACGGTGGCTGCGTCGGCCATCCCGAACGATATGGATGGTCCGATGGTCGCCGAGGAGGTGCACATGCCGAACACGCCGTCGCGCGGAGCGATCATGAACCCCAGGCCCTGGACGCTCTCGCCAGCGTACAGCGCCACGGTCGTCTCTTCCTTGAGGAGGAACGCTATGTCCCCGCCGTTGTCGACCACCGCCTGCTCGGCCCCGGCATCACGCATGTCCATGACCGCCCTCTCGGCGATCGCCCCGGCCACCGCTGCCATCGGCCCCACTCCAGCCGCCTCGGCGGCATCGCACATCCTCACCACGAGCGGAGGGGCGTCCGGCCCCGGGCGGTACGGCTCCAGCGTGACGCCGAACAGCGGCTCGCTGCGGATGAACCGTTTTATCACGTCCCGCGAACGGAAGATGGACTCCTCGGCCACGCTGAAGAACGACCCGTCGGCCAGGATGGTGACCGCGGTCTCCTCGACCTCGAAGTGCCGTCTCCTCATACCTTGAGCTTCATGGCCTGGGGAGGGCAGCCGGACACGCACAGCCCGCAGGCGATGCATTTGCCCTGGTCGAACCTGACCTCCCAGGTCTTCCGGTCCATCTCGATGGCGTCGGCCGGGCAGATGGACACGCACATCCCGCAGTTGGTGCACCGGGAACTGTCCTTCTCGACATACTCGTTCAGCTCCTTGACCTCCACGCCTATCGACTGGAGGTACGCGATGCCCTTGCCGATCTGGGCCGGTCGGCCTTCCACCTCGATGAGCAGCCGGCCCCCCTTCTCCTCGACGTCGGCACGCAGGATGTTGAACTTGAGGTCGTACTCCTTCACCAGGTGATAGGTGATCGGCTCGTTGACCCGCTCGGGCTGGAAGTACAGGTTGATCTTCTTCTTGGACATTACAGCACATCCTCCCTGGAGCATACGTCAAGAGAGCGCTGCATCCTCTCCTCCGGCAGCTGCTCCACTGGACTGGTGAGGGTGAACTCCTTCTCCTCTATCATGCCCTTCAGCCTCTGGGCGATGATCCTTGCCTTGTAGTAGGACGACAGCGAGGAGGTCTGCACCTTCTTTCCGAACAGCTCCACCGAACCGCTTCTCAGCTGGGCGTAGGAGAACTCGGCGATAGGCTTGCGGTTCCTCGACTGTATCGCATAGTCGAGCACTGGCGCGAAGATCTGGTCGTCCCGCAGCACCGCGGTGCGCATGAGGTTCTCATCCAGGATCGGTATCGGAATGCCGATGCCGACCCCCAGGCTGATGCCGTAGCCGGTGAACGACAGCGCCTGCACGAACTCGGGGCTCATGCCGCGTAGGTCGCCGATGACCGCGAGCGAGCGCGCCGAACCGACCGGGGCGCCGTTCTTCTCGCGTGGAGAGGTCTTGTACTGCGTTCCCTCCCAGGACACGTACCCGATCCCGCCGCCGAGGAAGATCCTCGTTCCGATGCCGATGGTCCTCATATGCGGGTCCTTCAGCAGCGGGGACAGCTGCCCGGCGCTGCTGTACGTCATGTTCCCGTAGTGAGGCAGGAGCTTCCCCATGTAGGTGAACAGCGCCCTCTCCGACGAGTTCGTCGCCACACCGTAGTTCTGATACGCGTTCCGGGGATTGAACATGTACGCCTGGTTCACGGTCCGCAGCGAGATGTAGGTGTCGATGTCCTTCCTCGGGTAGCAGTCGGTCCCGGGGGCCTTCGCTCTCAGATGGACGGCCTTCCCGCTCACCAGGTCCTCGATGACGTGGGCGCCGCCGTATGGAGCGCCATCCTCCTCCCGCTCTTCGGTGGCGCCGATGTAGGCATCCACCGCGGCTATGCCGGTATAGGCGGGAACGCCGTTGAGCCAGACGCTCTTCATGCGGATCGGCGGCTCTGAGTGCCCAAAGTTGATGAACGCGCCGGAGGAGCACATGGCGCCGAAGGTGCCGGTGGTAACGACGTCCACCTCTTTGGCCGCCTTCTCGATGCCCTTGCTCTCCGCCAGCTTGATGGCCTCCTCGGCCGTCATCACGACGGCGTCGCCATGCTGGATCTTGGCGTTAATCTCCTCGTACGTGCGTTTCAACGTCTCACCTACAGCAATCGCCGGGAAACGGCGAGCTCGGCGTTCAGCACCGAGCCTCCCGCCCCTCCCCGGAGGGTGTTGTGGGAGAGGACGAACATCTTGATGTAATTATCTTTCTTACGAACGCGTCCCGCCACTACGCTCATCCCTCTCGCCCTCGCCGGTTCCCCGGCGAACGCGTCTAGGGCTGGCTGCGGTCGGTCGGCCTCGCGGCGCACGATGATCGGGCGGACCGGGGCCGATGGAAGCCTCAGCTCCTGAGGCGCGGAACGGAAGTTCTCCATCGCCGCCATCACGTCATCGACCGAGGCATCCTTCGCGGTCCTCAGCACGAGGGACTCCAGGTGCCCGTCCACCACCGGAACGCGGGCGCAGTTGACCAGCACCTGCACCGGGGAGGGGGCGAAGCGATCGCCGTCGATCGAGCCCAGGATCTTGGCCAGCTCGGCCTCCATCTTCTCCTCCTCGTTCTTGATGTACGGCACCACATTGCCGAGGATGTCCAGCGACGGCACTCCCGGGTAGCCGGCCCCGGATATCGCCTGGTATGTGGACACCACCGCGAACTGCAGGCCGAAGGCGTCGTCCAGGACCTTCAGGGGCGGGGCGATGCCGGTGGTCGAGCAGTTGGCGTTGGTGACAATGAAGCCGCCGTCGGCGAACGTGCTCTGCGACCTAACCATATCGAGGTGGTCTGGATTGCATTCAGGGATCAGCAGCGGGACATCGTTCCTCATGCGGTGGTTGGCCGCGTTGGAGAACACCGCCGTTCCGGCCGCCGCGAGCTCTGATTCGATGCCCCCGGCGATGTCCGACGGCAGGCCGGAGAACGCGATGCGCGAGGTGCGCGCTATCTCCTTGACATCCATCGCCGAGATCCTCATGTCCAGGCTTTCCTCGGTGAACTCATGGTCCCTTATCTTGAGCGCTTCCCGCAGCATCTTTCCTTCCGAGCGCTCCGATGCATACAGCCCCGACAGCTCGAAGTACGGGTGGTCCTCCAACAACTGCACGAACCTCTGCCCTATCATGCCGGTGGCGCCGAGGACCGCGACCTTGATCTTGTTCATTCGCTCCCTCCGAAATATTCCCTTCCGTCCGTCATCATCCGCTCGAACGCTTCGCGGTCGCCATTGTCGCCGGCGGCCCTGATGTCCTCCAGGGCCTTCTGCAGGTAGGCGAGCGCCTCGGCGTTGTAAGGATTCATATTCTGTATCTCATAGTAAAGCTGGGCGTTCTCCGATGCCACGTCACTTGACGTCTCGACCTGTCGCTGGAACGTGGTGGACGCGGCCTTGTTCAGCTCCTCGAACGACCTCCCGCTGGCGCGAAGGCTCTCGAAGAAGGCGATATTGACCGCGTGGCCCAGGCCGAGCACGTACGCCATGATGGGATCGTGCTCCTCCACATCCATCTCCATGATGTTGGCGCCGTCCACCAGCTCCCTGGCCTTGTCGACCGCCTCGGAGGAGCCGCAGTTGCACAGCACCACGTTTCGGTCGATGATGCTGTAGGTGTCCGGCCCGAACATGGGGTGGAGGGAGCACATAAGCAGTCCTTCCGAGGCTCCCCGGCGCAGGGCGGCCTGCAGCGGGCTCTTGATCGACGCGATGTCGAACACCAGCGCTTCCGTTCTAAGCTCGGCGATCCTCTCCAGCACCCCGGCCGTAACGGAGATCGGAGTGGCGATGACCACTACCTCGGCGTCCCGCACCCCGCGCTCCAGGTCCCTCTCCATGGGGAACTTGTCGCTGTCGCTGATGTCGTAAACGCGAATGCGGTGGCCGCGCGCCTCGAAGAAGTCGGCCATCCACCGCCCCATCTTGCCGTTGCCGCCTATGATGAGCATCCTCTTCGACAGCGAGGGCCTCGGGATGTGCCCCTGCTGCTCGATCGACTCCCTGATGAGCAGCCTGGCGATCTGCCGGGCCGAGGCGGCGGACATGCCGAACTCCTTCGCCCTGCCGATGTACCTGTCCACGACCCTCTCCTCGACCGCCGGGGCCCTCAGGGGGATGGACTCGCTCGCCTTCATCTTGCCCATCTCCACCGCCGCCGCGGTGCGGTTGGCCATCATGCGAAGGATCTCGTAGTCTATCTTCTCGATCCTCTTCCGAACGTCATCGATGCTCTCGCGCAATGAAATCACCTCTTAGGCACATGTCGGCCAACACCAGGGCGGTGGCCGCCTCCACTACTATCACGCCACGGGGGACGATGCATGGGTCATGTCTCCCTTCGATCTTGATGGTGGTGTCCTCCATCCGCTCAAGGTCGACGCTCTTCTGCTCCCGGGATATGGACGCGGTAGGCTTGAACGCGACCCTGATGTCCACCGGCATGCCGTTGGAGATCCCTCCCAGGATGCCGCCGGCATTGTTGGTGATGGTGCGCACCTCCCCGTCCTCGATGATGAACTGGTCGTTGTTCTCCGAGCCGCGCATCCCCGCGCCCCGGAAGCCGGAGCCGAACTCCACTCCCTTGACGCCGGGGATCGAGAACAGCATCTTGGCCAGTTCGCTCTCCAATGAATCGAAGTACGGCTCTCCCACGCCCATGGGAAGTCCGACCGCGAGGCAGCGGACCACCCCTCCCAAGCTGTCCCCCTCCTCCTTGGCGGCCATGATCTCGTTGACCATCTCCAGCGCCAGGCCGGGATCGGCCGCGCGGACGGGGTTCTCCTTCGAAGTCCGGCGGACATCCCTCAGGTACCGCTCCTCCTCGTCGACCAGCCGGCCCAGCTGCTGGGTGTATGCGGCGATCTGTATGCCGGCGGTCGCCAGCATGGCCTTGGCGATCGCGCCGGCCGCCACCACCGGCGCTGTCATGCGGCCGGAGAACTGCCCTCCTCCCCGCAGGTCGACGGCATCGCCATACTTGTTCCGCGCGGTCAGGTCGGCATGTCCGGGCCTGGGCACGGTCCGGAATCTTTCGTACTTCGAGCTGTCGGTATCGCGGTTGGCGATGAACAGCACCACCGGCGCGCCGGTCGTGCGAGAGTCATTGACCCCGGCGAGCACCTCGACCATGTCGGCCTCGGCCCGCGGCGTTCCGATGTACATCGAGGGCCGGCGCAGGTCCACCTCCCGCTGGATCTCCTCCACCGTGATCTCCAGCCCGGCCGGCACGCCGTCCAGCACGCATCCCACCCCGGGGCCGTGGCTGGAGCCGAACAGCGTCAGGCGAAGCAGCGTCCCGATGGTGTTCATCCCTTGCCTCCGATGCTCGCCCCCAGGGCGCGGAGGTCCTTGACGAACGATGGGTACGATATCGCGGCGCTCTCCGATTCGCTGATGACCGTCGTTCCGTCGGCCACGAGCGCGGCGACCGCCTCTGCCATCATGATGCGGTGGTCGCCGAACGTGTCCACGCTCCTTCCGCGGAGGGGCGTGGGGCCTCGCACCTCGCATCCGTCATCCCGTTCCTCGATGTCGGCGCCCATGGCCTTCAGGAACGTCACGGTGGCGCGGATTCGGTCGCTCTCCTTGTGCCTGAGGTGCCCGGCGCCGTGAAGCCGGCTGACGCCCTCCGCCTGGGTGGCGAGGACCGCAAGGATGGGGAAGAGGTCGGGGTTGTCCCGCAGGTCGATGTCGCAGCCGACCAGAGGCGCCGCTTCCGCGGTGACGCGGTCGCCCTTCCTCGTTATCTTGGCGCCGAGGCCGGCAAGGATGTCCACGGCCCTGCGGTCGCCCTGGCGGTCCTCCGGATCGAGGCCGGAGACGGTCACCTTGCCGGTCAGCGCGCCGGCCGCCAGCGGGTACGCGGCCGACGAGTAGTCGCCCGGAACGGCCATGGTGAGGGGCCGGTAGGTCTGGCCGCCCGGCACGTGGTAGCCGTCCTTGGTCTCCCAGCTCCTCACGCCGAACCTTGCCATAATGTCCATGGTGATATCGATGTACGGCTTGGAGAGCAGCGGAGTGGTGATCACTATCTCGGTGTCCAGATCCTTGAGGGCCGAGCTGATCAAGAGCGATGAGATGAACTGTGAGGAGACGTCGCCCTTGATGTGCGCCCACCGCCCCTTGTTCGGGCCGCGGATGATGAGCGGCGCCGTTCCGTCCTTGCGCGCCGATGCCGCCGACACGCCCAGTTCGCCGAGCGCCGCCAGCAGGGGCTTCATGGGCCGCTGCTGAAGCGACGCGTCTCCCGTCAACGTGACGGTGGACGGCAGCAGTGACGCTACGCCGGCCAGCAGCCGAAGCGTGGTGCCGGAGTTCCCGCAGTCGATCTCTCCCGAGGGGGGACGAAGGGTCCCCCCGCGGACGACCAGATCGTCCCCTTCGCGCCGAGTCATCGCTCCGAACGCCTCCATGCCGTGCAGCGTGGCCAGGGTGTCGCCGCTCAGCAGCGGCCGCTTGATGACGCTCTCCCCTCTGGCCAGCCCGGCCAGGATGATCGCGCGGTGAGTGTACGACTTCGAGGGAGGGGCCCTCACGACCCCCCTGGCGGCGGAACGGGATATTTCTAGCTTCATGTCATCGACCTGCCGTTATGGATGTTCGCCCTCATGAGCGTGAGGCCCTCCATCTCACGGAGGAGTTCGTTCGACCGGGACCTCTCGACCAGCATGACGGTGGCGGGCCCGCTGCCGGTCAGGCCAGCGGCCACTGCGCCGTTCTGCAGCGCCCTCACCGCGACATCGGTGTCGAGGCGGAGCGCGGCGGAGTAGCACATCCCGTTGAGAGTGAGCGCCCTGAGGTAGTCGCCCTCCTCCGCCAGCCGGAAGGCGACGTCGACGATGCCTCGCATCGCCGCTATCCGGTCCAGCGGAAGGGTGGACTTGCGGATCTGGGGGGCGGGAACGTGGATCAGGACGTCGAGGTCTTCTGGCATGACGTCCCGGGCCAGGACGGCGTCGCGTGAGTTGTCCGTAAGAACGACCCCTCCGAACCATGCCGCGCAGGCGTCATCGAACGCTCCGGTGACCGACACCCCGGCCCGCACCGCCGCTCTCGCTCCCAGCCGGATGGCGTCCAGCTCATCGTAATCGACGGATAGCGCGTCCAGCATGGCGGCGATGATGGCGTTGGCCGCCGCGCTGCTGCTCTTGAGGCCCTTGGAGATCGGTATCTCGGAACGGGTGACGATGCTGACGTGGTAGTGTCGTCCGTCCCCGTACTTCTCAAGAACGGCCCGGGCGCATTCCTCGGCCAGGGCGATGGATTCTGTCGGGGAGCCGTCGATGCGCGCCTCGATGCCGCTCCCTTCCTCGAGAACGACGTCCGCCGTGGTGGTGAGGTCGATCCCGAAGGCGGCGCCCCTGCCGGTGGCGAATGCGCTGACGATGGTCGCCGCTCCGTGACTGGTCCCGTGCCCCTTCATCCCTGTTCCTTCCTCACCGCCTCGGCCATGATCTCGTAGGAGGGACGCTGGCCGGTCCAGGCTTCGAAAGCATCCATTGCTTGATAGATTAACATTTCCCTGCCGGGGATGGTCTGGCAGCCTCGTTCTTCGGCTTCCGCAAGGAACGGGGTCCGTTCCGGATTGTAGATGACGTCCATGACCACCTGTCCAGGGCGGAGCACCGCCGGATCGATGGGAAGCTCGGCCGGGAACCCTTCCATGCCGACAGGCGTGCAGTTGACCACGACATCGAACTCCATGCCTGCAACGTCATCGAGGCCGGCCGCCCGGGCAGAGAACCTCTTCGCTACCTCGTCAGCCCTCGACCGGGTGCGATTCGCTATGACGATGTTGGCCTTCTCGCGGCGAAGGAACGCGGCGCAGGCCCGCGCCGCCCCTCCCGCTCCGACGATTAGCGCCCTCTTCCCGCCGAGGTCGGCGCCGGCGGCCTTGAACGCCTGCCCGAGCCCGGATACGTCGGTGTTACGTCCGATCAGGCGGCCCTTGCGGTTCACCACCACGTTGACGGCGCCCACCTCTTGAGCGGTGGCGTCGATCTCGTCGAGGTGCTCCATCACGCTCTCCTTGTGCGGTATGGTGATGTTGAGGCCGGCGATGTCCAGCTCACGAACGATCTCCATCAGCAACGGCAGTTCGTTCTTCTCTGCCGGGAAGGGAAGATATGTTCCGGCGATCCCCAGCGACGCGAACGCCGCCCGGTGCATCGCTGGCGAGTACGAGTGTCCGAGCGGCATGCCCGTGATGCCGGTGATGATGCCATTCTCCATCCGCTTCAGGGTGGCGACGTCCACCTGTCCGGGGGCCGTCTCCTTTCCTGCTTCGAGCGACGCGTAGGTCATCGATGAGCCGAGCCGGCGGTATCGCAGCCTGGTGATCGGTCCGAAGTCCCCGGTTCCGAGCAGCACGTACTTCTTCCCGGTGAGGGCGAGCATCTTTCCCGCATGCACCAGTCGGTGAAGTTCCTCCACGCTGTTCACGGCGAATGCGCCCTTGGGCAGCTCCCCCTTGGCGCCGGCCAGGAGCATCAGCTCGATGATCCGGGAGGTGGACGGCGTCACGTCTAACTCGTGATGTGATATCACCCTCTCCACGTTCTTCATGTCCCTCTCTCGCCGCTGGAGCAGGGGGGAGTCGTCCTCCAGGTCGATAAGCGTGAACCCGGCCTTGATGGCGCGGCGGAAGAATCGGGCCTTGGCCTCGTCGTCCCCCTCCCATGCGCCTCCCTGGGCCTTGCTGCGAAGGGTGGCCATCTTCGGGATGGGTATGTTCTTGAGCGGTGTGAGGTCCGAGGGCTGCTCGGCCATGAGGTCGAAGCGGACCTCTACCAGGTCCGCGCCCTTCTCCCGCGCTGCATTGACGGCCTCGACCGCCTCCTTGATCGTGGCTGCCGCCACGGATACACAAATGGTCATCATATCTCCGTTATTGTCTCTTCGATACTATGACCAAAATGACGTCCACCTTCTTCTAGTCTTACCATGACCTCCTGGCCCGGGACGAGGTCCGAGACCGAGACCGGGCCGTCAGGGGTGACGAGCCGTATGGTCTCGGCGTTCTGCACGATGGTGCTGAACCTTCGCTCCCCGCCGTCGACCTCGACCAGCAGCAGCGGCCGCCGCTCGATCTTGGCGCGGCCCACCACCACGGTGCGGGAGCGGCCCTCCGGCGTGATGGCCAGCAACTCGTCCCCTCCCTTCATCTCCGATAGGTATTTCGTCCGCCCGGAGGCCGTGAGGACGTAGGCGTGTACCGCTCCCGCGTTGACCCGGAATGGACGGCAGGCAACGTACTCGGAGCAGACGCTCTCCGAGCTGACCAGGAACAGGCAGGAGGACTGTGAGCCGACCAGGAGCCCCTCTCCAGGATACATTATGGAGCAGGTGTCGACGCACACGCGGTCCCCGATCGTCAACGGAACGATCCTGGTGACCGGTAACGGCGTCAGTTCCGTTCCTGAGGGAGCTAAGCGCAGCGAGGCGATCGCGGCCAGCTGTTCCGGGGGCGCGGTGATCACGATGCCGTCGGCTCCCACCTCCATGGTCTCCAGGAACAGCCTCGCCTCCTCTGTTCCGTTAGCTTCGGCCATCAGGGCGGTGCCGGAGCCCTGGAACGCGGCTATGAGGTTCTCCAGGGGTATCACCTTCCAGTCATGGGACGATATGATCAGGCGCTCCGCCCCCTTCATGGCATATGCCTTTTCGAGGTCATCCGGTCCGGCCACGGTCACGATGCGCGCCACCGGGCTGCCATCGCTCAGCACCTCGTCGCCGCGGACGATGAGGGCGTTGAACCTACCAAGGCGCCGCAGCGGGTCATCGTCCTCTCTTACCATGATGTCCGTCAATCCCGCTTCCAGGGCGGCGGTCACGATGTTCTTCCTCTCTTCGTACGTGCCGCCGAGGTCGGCCCTGACCCAGATGAGCTTGTCCATGACCATCACCGCAATCGGGCGAGGGCCTCGTCCACCGTCGCATCGCGCAGCACGATGTCGGCGACCGCCCTCGTCATTCCTGTTGCATTGCGGTGCTGGAAGATGTTCCTTCCTATGCTGACGCCGCGGCCGCCGGCCTCGATGGAGTCGGCGACCATCTGTAGCAGGTCGCGGTCGGAGCCCATCTTGGGCCCGCCGGCGATCAGTACCGGTATGACCGCCCCTTTCACCACCTCTCGGAACGAATCGATGTCGCCGGTGTACGACGTCTTGACGATGTCGGCGCCGAGCTCCATGCCGACCCTGGCGCACTGCTTGATCAGGTCGGCGTCGTAGCCTTCCTTGATGTCCTTGCCGCGCGGGTAGATCATCACCAGCAGTGGCATGCCCCATTCCTCGCATTCCCTCGCCACGTTGCCGAAGTCCTTCAGCATGTCCGGTTCGGTGTCAGCGCCGATGTTCACGTGGATGGAGACGGCGTCCGCCCCCATCTTCATCGCCTCCTGCACCGATGTCACCAGCACCTTGGCGTTGGGGTCGCGGGACAAGCTGGTCGAAGCGGACAGATGGACGATGAGGCCGATGTCGCGGCCAAAGGAACGGTGGCCATAAGGAACGACGCCCTTGTGCATGACCACTCCGGTGGCGCCGCCCTCCGAGATGTGGTCTATAGTCGCCTTCATGTCCACCAGGCCTGCCACCGGCCCCATGGTGATCCCATGGTCCACGGGCACGATGACCGCCCGGCCCCTGTTCCTGTCCATGATCCGCTCCAGGCGGATGTCCTTTCCCGACATATCAGGTTCTCCGTGCGTGACAATGTCTAGCACGTATATACCGTTTACGCAATGGCCGTTGCGCGCGGCCAGCAGGGCGGGGCGATGCCGATGGCCGTTTATGCTCTCTGATGCACAGCTCTGTAAGTCTCTAATAGCCATGATGACGTTCACCGGTCGATGTGGCTTCTCCTCTCCGAATATTTCGGCCGGTATCCTTCCCAGGGAAAGGTGGCCAGGCTGCTCCTGTCCCTCGGCCTTAGCGTCAAGAACGGCAAGGTGCACTGCGATGGCGTGGAGATAGCGGACATGGCGCTGGCGCGTGCCGCGGGGGTCGACCGGCGAATCGTCCGTGCCACGATCGAGACGATCGAGGAGCATAAGCAGCTGCGCGAGATATTCGAGGCGCTGCACTCCACCGCCATGCTTCGCGACGTCGCGCCGGTGATGGGATGGTCGTGCATCGAGATAATCCCCACCGATGCCCACACCTCGGGCATCCTGGCCGATGTGATGGGCGTCATCGCGGAGGGCGGCATCAGCGTCCGCCAGGCTCTGGTGGACGATCCCATGCTGATGGAGGAGCCCCGGCTCTATGTCATCACGGAGAGCGCGGTGCCGCCGGAGATGATTCCCCGCATCAAGAGGTGCCACGGCGTGAAGAGCATCCTTCTGCATTGAGCGTGGTCGGCTGAACGACCTCAAGGTCCAGTACGGCGGCGTGGCCGTGGCCATCGCGGCGATATCCTTCGCATCGATATTCATCCGTTGGAGCGACGCGCCTCCCGAGGTCATTGCCTTCTACCGGATGCTGTTCGCCACGCTCATCCTCGCACCCTTCGCCCTTCGCTCTCGGAACCGCGCCGACCTGACCTCGCTGGACCGTCGGACGGCCGCCATCATGCTCGCGATAGGGGCCATACTGGCCGTTCACTTCTATGCCTTCAACGCCTCGCTGGACCATACGTCGGTGTCATCGGCCACCGTACTGGTGACCGCCCACCCGCTGCTGGTCGGCATCCTGGGCCTCGTCCTTCTCGGCGAGAGGCCCGGCAATAACGGCCTGGGGCTGATCATCGGACTGGGTGGGGTCGTCGTCATATCCTTCGCCGACCTGGGCGCCGGGCGGCTGGAGGGCGACGTTCTGGCGCTCATCGGCATGGCGGCGGCGGCAGCGTACCTGCTGGCCGGAAGGGTCGTTCGCCAGAGGGTCGGACTGATCAATTATGTCCTCATCGTATACTCGTCCTGCACCGCCGTCCTTTTCGTGATGGCCCTCCTGAACGGCTCTCCGTTGTGGCCCTACCCCATCCAGGAGATCGCATTGTTCCTGGCCCTGGCCCTGGTGTCCACGGTGCTGGGGCATACCGTCCTGAACTGGTCGTTGCGCTACCTTCCGGCCGCCTTCGTCAGCGTGTCCATGCTGGGCGAGCCGGTCGGCGCGAGCATCCTCGCCGCCCTGCTGCTGGCCGAGGTGCCGGCGCCCGCCGTTGCCCTGGGCGCGGTAATGGTCCTTGCGGGCATCGCCCTCACTGCCGGTCCAGGGAGGCCGAGCGGTGATGCGACGCCAGGTCCATGACGTCCAGGCCGCCTGAGGTGGCCCTCTGCATCGCGGCCACGGTGGCCCGGGCGCCTTGCACGGTCGTCATGAACGGTATCTCCAGCTCCACTGCCAGTCGGCGCATCATGTAGCCGTCCCTCCTGGCCCCGGACGAGTTGGTGGGCGTGTTTATGATGAGGTTGATCTTCCCCTGGCGCATCAGGCCCAGCGCGTCGGGGTCCATCTTCTGCGAGATGGTGTATACCGTGGTGGTCTGGAGCCCCTGGCTCCGGAGGTACGTGGAGGTCCCTCTGGTGGCGTAGATGCGGAAGCCCATTATGGCCAGCTGCCTGGCCGTCTCAAGGATCTCCGGCTTGTCGCCGTCGCTGACAGTGATGTACACCCCGCCCTCGATCGGAAGCTTCATCCCGGCCGAGATCTGCGCTTTGTACATGGCTCCGGCGAAGTCCTTGTCGATGCCCATGACCTCGCCGGTGCTCTTCATCTCCGGCCCCAGGATGGAGTCCACTCCGGGGAGCTTGAGGAAGGGGAACACCGACTCTTTAACGGCCACATGACCGAACTTCGCCACTCCGGTCAGGCCGAGGTCCTTGAGCTTCTTTCCCAGTATGACCTTGGTGGCGACCTTGGCCAGGGGGATGCCGATGGCCTTGGACACGAACGGTATGGTCCTCGACGCCCGGGGGTTCGCCTCGATCATGTACACCTCGCCGTCCTTGACGGCCAGCTGCAGGTTCAGGAGCCCCTTTATGCGCAGCCCCCTGGCGACCCTGCCGGTGATGTCGACTATCTTCGCCAGCACCTCGGGGCTGAGCGTCTGGGGCGGCAGCGTCATGGTGGCGTCGCCGCTGTGCACTCCCGCTTCCTCTATGTGGTCCAGGATCCCGCCGATGAAGACGTCCTCGCCATCGGAGACGGCGTCGACGTCCACCTCCACCGCGTGGTTGATGTACTTGTCAACGAGGATGGGGTGCGCCTTGGACACCTTGACCGCCGTCTCCACGTAGGTCTGCAGCTCCTCCTCGGAGTACACGATCTCCATGGCCCGTCCGCCGATGACGTAGGACGGACGCACCAGCACCGGGTACCCGATGCGGTTGGCGATCTCCCTGACCTCGTTGCACGAGTGTCCGGTGCCGGAGAGCGGCTGGGGGACCTCCAGGCGGTCCATGAGGGCGGAGAACAGCTTGCGGTCCTCCGCCACGTCGGTATCGGTCGGCGACGTCCCGAGGACCTTTGCCTTCTTCCCTTCCAGCGCCTTCATGAGCGGCAGAGCGAGGTTGATGGCGGTCTGCCCGCCGAACTGCAGGATGACGCCGTCGGCGTCCTCGTTCTCTATGATGTTGAGCACGTCCTCGAAGGTCAGGGGCTCGAAGTACAGTCGGTCCGAGATGTCGTAGTCGGTCGACACCGTCTCCGGATTGTTGTTGACGATGATGGCCTCCACGCCCTCCTCCTGGAGAGCGAGGACACCGTGGACGCAGGCGTAGTCGAACTCGATGCCCTGCCCGATGCGGATGGGGCCGGCGCCCACGATGATGACCTTGCGGCGGGCGCTCGGAACGGCGTCGTTCTGCTTCTCGTACGTAGAGTAGAAGTACGGCGTCTCCGCGCTGAACTCGGCAGCGCAGGTGTCGACCATCTTATAGGTCGGCACGATGCCGGCCCTATGGCGTCTAGCCCTGACATCGCCGGCAGCGGCGTCGGTGAGTCTGGCGATGACGTCATCGGAGAAGCCCATGCGCTTGGCGCGCCGCAGCAGGGCGTCATCGACCTCGGGGGCCTTCAGCGCCCTCTCCATGTCGATGATGTTCTTTATCTTGTGAAGGAAGTAAGTGTCCCATTTGGTCAGGGCCGAGATGGCATCCACGTTCATCCCGCGCCGCAGCGCCTCGGCGATGGCGAAGATCCTCTGGTCCGTGGCGGTCGTCAGCTCGGCGAGTATCCGGTCCTCGGACCAGTCCAGCGGGTCGAGGTACTCCTGGTCGATCTCCAGGGAGCGAATCGCCTTCAGCAGCCCCTCCTCCACCGTACGGCCGATGGCCATGACCTCGCCGGTGCTCTTCATCTGAGTGCCCAGCACGCGGTCCACCATGCGGAACTTGTCGAACGGCCACCGGGGCACCTTCAGCACCACGTAGTCTATGGACGGCTCCAGCGCGGCGAAGGTGTTCCCCGTTATGTTGTTGGGGATCTCGTCCAGCGTGTAGCCCATCGCGATCTTGGCCCCCACCCTGGCGATCGGGTACCCGGTAGCCTTGGACGCGAGGGCGGAAGAGCGAGACACCCGCGGGTTCACTTCGATCACGCGGTACTCCCGGCTGTCGGGATCGAAGGCGAACTGGATGTTGCACCCTCCCTCGATGCCCAGGGCGCGGATGGTCTTGATGCTGGCGTTCCTCAGCCGCTGCTGGTCCTCGTCGCTGAGGGTCTGGGCAGGAGCGATGACGATCGATTCCCCGGTATGGATGCCCATGGGGTCGAGGTTCTCCATGCTGCAGATGATGATGCAGTTGTCATTGCCATCGCGCATGACCTCATACTCGAACTCCTTCCATCCCAGCACGCTCTCCTCTATCAGCACCTGATGGATGCGCGAGTAGGCGAGACCGCGGCCGGCGATGGTCTCCAGCTCCGCCTCGTCGTGGGCGATGCCTCCGCCCGTCCCTCCCAGGGTGTACGCCGGTCTGACCAGCACGGGGTACGTCCCGATGTCCCGGGCCGCCCGCTTGGCCTCCTCCACCGAATGCACGGTCCTGCTCTTCGGTATCGGCTCCCCGATGCGTATCATCATCTCCCTGAACAGCTCCCGGTCCTCCGACAGCGCGATGGCATCCGGCTGAGTGCCCAGCAGCTTGATCCCCAGGCGGTCCAGGGTCCCGTTCTCCGCCAGCTCCGAGCATATGTTGAGCGCGGTCTGGCCGCCCATCCCGGAGAGGATGCCGTCGATCTTCTCCTTCTCCGCTATCCGAGCCACCACCGCCGCGGTGAGCGGCTCGACGTACACGATGTCGGCCGTCTCCACGTCGGTCTGTATGGTGGCCGGGTTGGAGTTCACGAGCACCGTAGTATAGCCTTCCTCGCGCAGCGAGCGGCACGCCTGGGAGCCGGAGAAGTCGAACTCCGCCGCCTGCCCGATGATGATCGGACCGGAGCCAATGACCATGATCTTCTTCAGGTCGGTCCGCTTCATCGGCATCCCTCCAGCATGGTCACGAACTCGTCGAAGAGGTAGGTGGTGTCGTGCGGCCCCGATCTTGCTTCGGGATGGTATTGCACCGACATGATCGGGAGCTCAGTATGCTTCATCCCATCCACGGTGCCGTCGTTGACGTTGATGTGATCGGCGATGAGGCCCGTGCCGTCCAGCGATCCCATGTCCACCGCGTAGCCATGGTTTTGGGAGGTGATGAACACCTGCCCGTTGTGGCGGACCGGCTGGTTGACGCCGCGGTGGCCGAACTTCATCTTGTAGGTGCTCCCTCCGAAGGCCAGGGCCAACAATTGGTTCCCAAGGCAGATCCCCATGATGGGGAGGTCGTCCTTGATGGACTGGATGGTCCGGACCGTGGTGCTCATCATCCCCGGATGGGCCGGGTCCCCGGGCCCGTTGGAGATGAACACCCCGTCCAGCTCCTCGTCCCGGAAGAACGACAGCGGAGTGTCGTACGGCACCTGGACCACGCTGAACCGGCGGCGCAGCTCGTTGACGATGCTGGCCTTGACCCCGCAGTCGATCAGCGCCACCTTCCTCTTGCCCTCGTTCTCATACCTCACGATCTCCGGGGTGGATACCTCGGCCACGAGGTTCCGTTCCGACGGGTACTCCATGCCGCGGACCTTGGCCAGCACCTCGTCGGTGTCCTCGTCGAAGGCGATGGCGCCTCGCAGAACGCCCTTCTCGCGGATGCCGATGACCAGGGACCTGGTGTCCAGCTCGGTGATGCCCGGCACCTTCTCCTTGAGGAGGTACTCGCCGAGGGGCTTCCCGCCGTACATGGGGGACACGTTCCGGCAGAGCTCCCTGACCGCGTAGCCGGTCACTTGAACCCGCGGGGATTCCTTGAACCGATCGCTGACGCCGTAGTTGCCGATGACTGGGTGGGACATGATAAGTATCTGGCCTCTGTAGGAAGGGTCGGTCAGGCTCTCCTGGTAGCCGGCCATGCTCGTATTGAACACGACCTCGCCGTAAACGGTCTTCTCATAACCAAAGCCAGTGCCCTCAGCTATTGTCCCGTTTTCGAGGATGAGGTGGCACTGTTGCATCAGAAAGTTGCAGTATTTGTATTTTTTACTTAAGTCTTTCTAGGTTCCCTCGTTCGAGGCACACGGAAAATGGCAGGATATCAACAAATCGGCCGTGCATATGTTCCTGTTGGAACAATCGAGGTCGAAGGAGGCGGCCTCGGCCCGCCCGCCTCATGCCCTAGGGCCGACGACCCCTCCCGGGGATGATGGAACGGTGAGCTTGCCAACTGCACGCTGCTCCGCCGCACCGGTCCGGGCGGGGCGTGATGCCCCATGGGGGAGATGCCAGGCGCAGGATACCCTAATATATCGATACAGCATCGTATGGGTCATGCGCGTCCTCCACCAGGATCGTGGTGCCGGCGAGATCAAGATGATGATCGAGACGCTCGACGATCTTTGGCATCTGTACAACATCATCGACGAGGGGGACATGATAATCTCGGTCACCTTCCGTCGGGAGGAGGTGAAGTCCGACAAGATACGGGCCGAGCGGGCCGAGAAGAAGCGCATGGTGCTCGGCGTTCGCGCCGAGAAGATCGAGTTCCACGAGACCGAATCGCGGCTGCGCATACTGGGCGTGATAGAGGAGGGGCCGCAGGACGTCGGTTCGTACCACACGCTCAACCTGGCCGAGGGTGATGTCGTCACGGTCCGCAAGACCGAATGGTCGCCGCTCAAGCTGGAGCGGGTGCGCCGCTCGGTGGAGGACGCGCGCCGGCCCAAGCTCATGTACGTCGCTCTCGACAACGATGAAGCGGTCATCGCCGTCGCCCGCCAGTTCGGCATGCAGGAGGTGGCGCGCATATGTTCTTCCGGCTCGGGTAAGATGTACGAGCAGAAATGCCACGATGACTTCTACCCGGAGATCGTGGACAAGGTGCGGCAGTCGGCGGAGCCCGGCGTGCCACTGGTGATACTGGGCCCCGGCTTCGCCAAGGAGGCGCTGGTCACCCTGGGCAAGGAGAAGGAGCCGGAACTGTTCGGGAAGGCGTTCGTCTACCACACCGGGCAGTCGGGGATGGCCGGCATCCAGGAGCTTATGAAGGCCGGCATGGGCTCCGAGGTGGTCCAGGACTCTCGGGCCGCGCAGGAGACCAAGGCGGTGGAGACCGTCCTGGAGCAGATCGCCAAGGATGGTCCGGTCGCCTATGGCCCGGCCGACGTGGAGAAGGCGACAATGGCCGGTGCGGTCGACACCCTTCTGGTGCTGGACACCGAGGTCCGCAAGGAGAATGTCGAGGGGATGATGACGGCGGTGGAGAGCGGCCGCGGCAACGTGCTGGTCGTTTCGGAGCGTTTCGAGGCCGGGAAGAAGCTGGAGGCCATCGGCGGCATTGCCGCCCTGCTGCGGTACAAGCTATCCTGATGCTGCAGCTCGTGTCGGAGCGTCGCGAACACCGGAGAGCGGCGCAGGCCATGTCATTCTTCTGACGCAAATCTTTAGTATATCACTCCTAATAAGGTGGTGTTCAAGCCAAATCGCATACGGTTGTTGGCTCATTCCACAGGTCGCTTAGACGTTTGCTCCATCATTCCGATGTGGCGTGAACACGACGCCTTTTCCTGGGGAAGCATCGGTTGAACGGGCGCTCCGCGTCTGGAACCGAGGACAGGCCATCGCGCATGCGGGCGGCGGGAGAAGGACACCATTGAGCACCAATGATAGAGCGATGCAGGCTGAAGAGGTCCTTGCCATGTTGAGAAAGAGCAAGGTGAACATTTGCGATACCACCCTCAGGGACGGCGAGCAGGCCGCGGGCATCGTGTTCGCCAATCTTGAGAAGGTGCGGATCGCCAAGCTGCTCGACGAGATCGGGGTCCCGCAGATCGAGGCGGGCATTCCGGCGATGGGAGGGGACGAGAAGGCGTCCATCAAGCGCATAGCCCACATGGGGCTTGGCGCCTCCGTGCTGGGATGGAACCGCGCCAACGTCGAGGACATCTCGCACAGCATCGACTGCGACGTCGATTCGGTGGCTATCTCCATGTCCGCTTCCGACATCCACATCGAGCACAAGCTCATGAAGAGCCGCCAATGGGTGCTGGACCGCATCATCGAATCGGTCGAGTACGCCAAGTCCCACGGCATGTACATCTCTGTGAACGCGGAGGACGCCAGCCGGGCCGATCCGGAGTTCATGATGGAGTTCGCCCGCACCGCCAAGGAGGCGGGGGCCCACAGGGTCCGCTTCTGCGACACCCTGGGAATATTGACTCCCTCCGACACCTACGACCGCATCAAACAGCTGGTGGACACGGTGGGGCTGCCGGTGGAGATGCATACCCACAACGATTTCGGGATGGCCACCGCGAACGCCATCGCCGGCGTGCAGGCCGGGGCCAGCTTCCTGAGCACCACCGTGATGGGCATCGGGGAGCGCACCGGGAACTCTCCGCTGGAAGAGGTCACCATGGCAGCGAAGCATCTGCTCAAGATCGACATGGGCATCGACACCCGCCGCCTGCGCGAGATCGCGGAGTACGTGGCGCGTGCCTCCAGCCGCGAGATCCCCGCGTGGAAGCCGATCGTGGGTCAGAACTGCTTCGCCCACGAGGCCGGCATCCACACCGACGGTGTCATGAAGTTCCTCTCCAATTACGAACCCTACTCTCCAGAGGAGGTCGGGATGAGCCGAAAGATCGTCATCGGCAAGCATTCCGGGCGGTCCACCATCAAGCAGACGCTCGGCGCGAGGGGCATCGACATTAGCGACGAGGCGGCCGCGGTGATCCTGGAAACCGTCCGGGCCACCTCGGTCTCGCTGAAGCGCAGCCTGTCGGAAAATGAGCTCGTCTACATATATCAGGATTATATGGAGGGGGTCAGTGACACCCTCCCCAGAACAGGTGAGTGAGTATAAATGGGAACAATCTCTGAAAAGATACTGTCGGCTCATGCCGGCACCGACGTCAAGGCCGGCGACATCTGCGTCGTTCCGGTCGATTTCATGATGTCGCAGGACGGAACCACTGGACTTACCATCAAGGCATTCCGCCAGATGGAGGCCAAGGCCGTGGCTCATCCTGACAAGTACGCGATAGTCATCGATCACAACTCTCCATCCCCCATGGAGTCGGTCAGCAACATCCACAAGGAGATGCGCTCCTTCGCCGAAGAGCAGGGCGCCAGGCTGTACGACGTCGGGGAGGGGGTATGCCATCAGCTGGTGCCTGAGAGCGGGAACGTCGTTCCGGGCAACGTCGTCATCGGGGGGGACTCCCACACCTGCACCTACGGCGCTCTCAACGTCTTCTCCACCGGGGTCGGCTCCACCGACCTGGCGGCGGCGCTGGTCACCGGACAGATATGGTTCCGCTGCCCCAGCACCATCAAGATCGTGTACGACGGAACGCTGCCCGCCGGTACCTACAGCAAGGACGTCGTCCTGCATATGGCCAAGAACCTGTCGTCCCGCGGCGCCACCTACAAGGCGCTGGAGATATACGGCAGCGTGATCGATGACATGTCGGTGGACGCCCGCATGACCATCTCCAACATGGTCGTGGAGGTCGGCGCTAAGGTCGGCCTGATGGCCTGCGATCGCAAGGTGTCCGACTACATCAAGGCAAGGACCCACGCCCCGTTCAAGGGCGTGGAGGCGTCGCTGTCGGCCGTATACGATAAGGTCATCCGCGAGGACCTTTCCGATCTGCCGCCCCAGATCGCTAAGCCGCACGAGGTGGACAACGTGGTCGACGTCGACAAAGTGACCGACGTGGAGATCGACCAGGTGTACATAGGGACGTGCACCAACGGCCGGCTGGAGGACCTACGCGAGGCAGCAGCCGTCCTCGACGGCAACCGCGTCGCCAAGAACGTTCGTCTCATCATCGCCCCGGCGTCCAAGACCATCCTGCTGGACGCCATGCGCGCCGGCTACATCGACAAGCTGGTCAAGGCCGGCGGCACGCTCATCGCCCCGTCCTGCGGACCGTGCGTCGGCACCTGCAACGGCGTGCCGTCCGACGGGGAGGTCGTGCTCTCCACCGCCAACCGCAACTTCAAGGGACGCATGGGCAACACCAAGGCGGACATCTATCTCGCCTCCCCGGCGACCGCCGCCTACTCCGCCATGCTGGGACACATCGCCGACCTCAGGGAGGTGATGGAGTGAGCCAGCTCAACGGAAAAGCGCGCGTGTTCGGCGACAACCTCAACACCGACTACGTCATCTCCGGGAAGTACAAGTTCAAGACGCTGGACATGAACGAGCTGGCCAAGCATGCCATGGAGGACATCCGGCCCGGGTTCTACGACGAGATCACCGCCGGCGACTTCGTGGTGGCGGGCGAGAACCTCGGCTCCGGCTCCTCCAGGGAGCAGGCGCCCCTGGTCCTCAAGGCCGCCGGCATCGGAGCGGTCGTGGCGAAGTCCTTCGCCCGCATCTTCTACCGCAACTCGATCAACATCGGCCTGGTGCTGGTGGAGGCCAAGATCGAGGCCGACGAGGGCGATATGATCACGATCGACGTGGAGCACGGAACGGTCAGGAACGACAGCAATGGCAAGGAGTGGTCGATCCCCCAGTATCCTCAGTATATACGCGACCTCATCAGCTCCGGAGGGCTCATGAACCGCATCAAGGAGGCCAAGAGATGTATCGGATCGCGGTAGCCCCGGGTGACGGCATCGGCAAGGAGGTCATCGCCGAGGGCGTGAAGGTCCTCCAGGCCGCGGCCGACGCGGAGAACATCACGTTGCAGCTGGACTATATGGACCTCGGCTCCGACCGGTATCTTAGCACCGGCGAGCTCCTGACCGAGGACGACATCGAGTTCATGCGCGGCCGCCAGGCGGTGTACTTCGGCGCCATCGGCGACCCCCGGGTGGCGCCCGGGGTGCTGGAGAAGGGCATCCTCATCAAGATGCGCACAACCTTCGACCAGTACGTCAATCTCCGGCCTTCCAAGGCCTGGCATCCGTACACTCCGCTCAAGGGAGAGAAGAACTTCGACATATTGTTCCTGAGGGAGAACACCGAGGACCTCTACATGGGGGCCGGCGGCGTGCTGAATGGAAAGAAGGCCAGCGCGACCATGGGGCTGAAGCGCGGGCTGTACGATGTCGAGCTGACGCTGTCCTCATCGGCCTCGTCGGAGCAGGAGTTCGCCTTCGAGATCGGGATGATGTCCCGCCGCGGCATCGAACGGTTCGCCGACTACTGCTTCGAGACCGCCAAGCGTCTGGGGAAGGAGAAGGTCACGGCGGTCGACAAGGCCAATGTGTGCACCTCCCTGTACGGGCTGTGGAGAAAGGTCTTCGACGAGCGCTCCGCCGCCCATGGCATCGATGTCGAGTACATGTACGTTGACGCCATGGCCATGGCGCTGGTCCGCGCGCCGGAGCGCTTCGGCGTGGTGGCCTGTCCGAACATGTTCGGCGACATCCTCACCGACCTAGGCGCGGAGATCATGGGCGGCCTGGGCGTGGCCGCATCGGGCAACATATGCCCCGGCGGCGTCTCGATGTTCGAGCCGGTGCACGGGTCCGCCCCGGACATCGCCGGGCAGGGGAAGGCCAACCCGATCGCGGCCATCCTCGCCGGCAAGATCATGATGGATCAGCTGGGCCGTCCCGACATCGGGAGAATGATCGAGTTCGCGGTCAAGATGGCCATGAAGCAGAAGCTGGTGACCGCCGACATGGGCGGAACGCTCAACACCGTTCAGGCGGGCGACGCCATCGCCGAGCTGGTCCGCCAGTCCGGCTAAACCCCTTCCATCCTTTCTTCCATCAAGGCTATATTGACCTTACCGCTATTCTCGGCGCATGAAGAACAGGTGGTCCCTGATCGCGCTCCTCGTCCTTCTCGGCGGACTTGCGCTCATCGCATACGCCCTGTTGACGCCCGTCACGCAAGGGGGCGGCCACATGGGGGAGTTCCCCACCCGCTCCGGCTACGAGGTGCTAAACATCGTCCTTGCCGTCATCGGCGCGGCCATGGCCGCCGGGAGTGCAGTGCTCCTGCTCGTCCGGGACATGGTCCCTGCGATGGTCCCCTCGCCCCCTGTTCGATCGGTCGTGCAGGCCGCCGAGGTCGCCGAGGCCCCTGCTCCGGCCACGGAAGTCCCGACCGACGACTCGCGGCTAATCCTGCGCCTTCTCAACGGCGACGAGAGGGAGGTGTTCCGTTCGTTGGTGGATGCAGGAGGGGAACAGCTGCAGAGGGACATCGTGGAGGGGACCAAGCTCTCCGATGCCAAGATCTCCCGGGTCCTCGATCGGCTGGAGGGAAAGGGCCTGGTGGAGAGGGAGCGGAGGGGAATGGGCAATGTGGTCCGGATCGCCGTCGACCGGGCCAGTTAAGTGCTTTCTCACCCTTTGCAGGCTTTGTAGCGGCAAACGGTAAGTGCTTTTTCACTCAATGGTGAATCGTCCCGGACCATCCGGGAGGAATGCAGATGAAGACGACCAATGTATTGATAATCGGCGCGGTCGGCCTCGTGGCCGCCCTTCTCCTTACGGGAGCGGCCCTGGCGGCCGGGCCGGGCCAAACGGATGCGAACGATGCGAACGTCTCATATAACGGCGATCGTGAACGCGCCATGCTCTGCGACGGCAACACGTCCTGCGACGGGGAGTGCCTGCAGAACTGCGACGGTAATGGCACCATGCTTCGCGATCGTGCCTGCGTGCAGGACGGCGTCTGCGATGGTGAGCAGCTGCGCCATATGGAATGTGCCGGCCACCGCCACGCGTGCTGAAACCCTTTTCTTTCGGGGGCCTACACCCCCCCTTCTTTTTTAAGTTGCATCTTCCAGGGCGCGGTATGTCCGGTCCCATTCCCGGGCGATGACATCCCAATCGAACAGTGTCTCTGCCCGCTGCCTTGATGCCTGGCCCATAGAGCAGCGGAGGTCCTGGTCGGACAACAGTTCTAGCAAGCGCTCGGCCATGGCCTCTGGTTCCCTGGCGGGAATGATGTGACCGCATTCCGGGGTTACGATCTCCGGGTTGCCGCCGGCCGACGTCGCCACGATGGGCCTGCCGCATCCCAGCGCCTCGTACAGTGCGACCGCGCTCGGCTCATAGTACGATGGAAGGGCGAACACCTCGGCCATGTTGTAGTACAACGGCATCTCCTCTTCCGGGATCCCGCTGACGAACCGTAGCGCGTCCTTCAGCCCCAGGCCGGCCGCGCCTCTTTCCAGTTCGTCCTTCAGCGGTCCTCGTCCGATGACGACCAGCTGCGCGTCGGCGATCTCCCCGCGCACCAACTGCAGCGCTTTGATCAGCGTTGGGAATCCTTTCTGCTCCACCAGCCGGCCGTTGGACAGGATGATTGGTCCCGGTCCCAGGCCAAGACGCCCTCTAAGCTCTGAAGCGTCCAGCCCCGGCCGGTACAGGGCGGTGTCGACGCCGTTGTAGATGACCCCAGACCTGCCGCGGAACCGCTCCGGTATGGTCCCCTCCAGGGTGGCCTTGCTCACGCAGTTGATATGGTCGCACTGGTCGAACACCTTCTGCCCGAAGATGTCATCGAACAGGCCGCCCCACCGGTCGACCTGTCTCGAGATGCCCCTCGGCCTGGCGTTGTGTATGGTCAGGAGTAGCTTCGCCCCCTTCTGTTTGGCCTCGCGATATGTCGATAGGGGGTACCAGAAGCGGTTGTGCACGTGATAGGCGTCGGCACCAGAGCACCGTGTCCGCATTTCCCTGCGGATCCGGGGAGAGATGGTGAAGGGAGGGGGAAGGAAACCGGGAAGACGTTCCAGATACAACGATGGCGACCGCACCACCTCCATGCCGTCGATCTCTTCGACCTCCCTGCCGTAGGCCTGGGGGATCATGGAGGTTAGCACTTGTACCTCATGGCCATGGTTGCGCACCAGGCGCGAACCGACCTCCTTCACCACCTTCTCGGTCCCTCCCATGTAAGGGAAGAACAGGGGATCGAGCATGCATATCCTCAACTTATCCACCTCACCTGGCCCATCCATAATGATGGATATATAAATCAATGCTCCGCCGGGGTTCCCTGACATTGGAATGCCATTCCGAGGACCGATCGGGAAAAGCGTCGGAGAGCGCATCGGATGCAGAGGCCGGCTCCTCGGGACGAGCATCGAAGGTGATATGTCGCCTTATTGTCATCGGAGGGAGCATGACCGCGCCACCAGACGTGATGATCAGGCCCATGGCCCGCGAAGAGATGGACCTGGCCGTACGATGGGCCGCCGAGGAGGGATGGAACCCCGGCGTCCATGACGCCGGGGCGTTCTATGACTCCGATCCCACCGGTTTCTTCGTGGCCGAGAAGGATGGCGCCGTGGCGGGAACGGTGTCGCTGGTCTCCTACGCCGGCGACCTGAGCTTCGCCGGTTTCCTCGTCGTGCGGCCGGACCTTAGGGGGCAGGGCATCGGCGCGATGCTCATCCGCCACATGCTGGAATGCGGGAAGGATAGGAACATCGGAGGGGACGGCGTGCCGGCAATGTTGCCCACCTACCTCCGCAAAGGATTTCGCTTCGCCTATTGGAACCACCGCTTCAAAGGGCTGGGCGGGGGAGAGCCTGAGGGCGGCCTATCCTCGCTGGCCGACCTGCCGTTTGAGGAACTCGTGCGCTACGATGGCAGCATCTTCCCAGCGCCCCGCGAGCGGTTCCTCCGAGCGTTCCTCGCGCAGGAGGACACCACCGTCCTCATCTCGCAACAGGCGGGGAGGATCGACGCCTATGGTGCGATCCGGCGATGCTTGGAGGGCCACAAGATAGGGCCGCTGTTCGCCGACAACAGGGCTGCGGCCGAGAAGGTCCTGCGGGGGCTCGTGTCGACCGTGCCGGGGGAGCCGTACTTCCTCGATGTGCCCGAACCGAACGCCGACGGTATGGCAATGGCGCGCGACCTCGGCCTTACCGAGACCTTCCGGACCGCCCGCATATATACCAAGCAGCCGCCTGTTGCGCCCCTGCACAGGATGTTCGGCAACACCAGCTTTGAGCTGGGCTGACCCGGCGCCCCCTCGTTCTTACGGAATCGTTGACCAAGCGCCGCAAGCTCAGGCGAGTCTTCCGAGGTCGGTCTCGTTCCTCAGCTGGTCGACGAAATCGTCGAACTTGACCCCGTACTTGGGCGCCTTCTCTCCATGCCGCCTCACCGCCACGGTGCCGTTCTGCTCCTCCTTGTCGCCGATCACCAGGATATAGGGGATCTTCTGCAGCTCGGCGTCACGGATCTTGCCCTCCACCGTGCCATAGCTGAGGTCCAGCTCGACCCTATGCCCCAGCTCGAACAGCCGATCATGGATCTTGGTGGCGGCCTCGGCGTTATCGGCGCGGAACGATATGACGCGGACCTGCACAGGCGCCATCCAGGTCGGCAGGTTGCCGTTGAGGTGCTCCAGAAGGATGCCCATGAAACGTTCCAGCGAACCATACACGGTCCGGTGTATCATGATCGGGGTGTGCTCCTTGCCATCCTCGCCCACGTACCTGATATGGAACCTTTCAGGCATCTGGAAGTCCAGTTGTATGGTGGCGGTCTGCCACTCCCGGCCCAGCGAGTCCTTGATCTTGAAGTCGATCTTGGGGCCGTAGAATGCGCCGTCGCCCTCGTTGATCTCGAACTTGACGCCACGGGCGTTAAGCACATTCTTCAGGGTGCTCTCGGCCTTCTCCCACAGTGCGGGGTCGCCCATGGCGCCCTCCGGCTTGGTGGACAGCTCCATGCGGTACTCGAACCCGAATATCTTGTAGAACCGGTCCACGAGGTCGATCACCGCGCCGATCTCCTTCTCCATCTGCTCTTCCATGCAATAGATGTGCGCATCATCCTGGGTGAACTGGATGACCCTGAACAGGCCGGACAGCACGCCTGACAGCTCCACGCGGTGGACCTCCCCGAACTCCAGCATGCGTAGCGGCAGCTCACGGTAGCTCCGCTCCCGGCTGTTGAACACCAGGATGCCTCCGGGACAGTTCATGGGCTTGACGGCGAACTGCCGGTCGTCGTACTTGGTTAGGAAGATATTGTCCTTGTAGTGCGCCCAGTGCCCTGAGACCTTCCACAGTATGTCGCTCATCACCTGCGGGGTCTTGATCTCCTGGTAGCCGGCCTTGCGGTGCTCCTTTCTCGATAGGTCGATGAGCGCGTTCCTAACCACCAGCCCTTTGGGGTGCCAGAACACCATGCCCGGCGCTACGTCGTAGAAGGAGAACAGGTCGAGCTTCTGCCCGATGATCCGGTGATCGTTCTCCTTGAGCTTCTCCTTGCTCAGCCTGGATTTGGAGATTCTCTTGAGCAGCGCCGCTGGATCGATGTCCTCCGATTCGGCCTTTTTTCCTTCGATCCTTATCTCGCGAGATAGTTCAGAGAGAGGATGGCCCTTGCAGCTGATCTTGAACGCCTTGTACCAGCCGAACGGAACACGGTGCACCTCGTAGTCCTTCTGGGCGAGCGCCTCCTCCATGGCGCGAAGGATCCTCTTGGCCGTGTCTGGAGAGCCGAGCGACGAGGAGAGGTGAGCGTATGGATAGAGAGCGACGCGTCTGGACTTCACCTTCTTGGCGATGTCCTCGAGGTCTTCCACGGCCTTCTGCACGACTGCGTCGGGGCTCTCCTCGTCCTGCTTCTCCACGCTGATGAACGCTATCAGGATATCCTCGAAGCGGCCTCCTTTCTGCTCGTCGGTGATCTGTTCAGCAACTGGGGTGGCCTTCTTGACAGTGAACTCCAAGTAATCAGAATGAATGTAAAGGGTCTTCATTAGGTGGGCAAGTACCGCCTGACATATATTTGTTGTTTTTTAGGATGCTCATGCCGAAGTCCACTGGGCATCGCTCATGGGTTCCTCCTACCAAGTTTTAAATCGCTCCATCAGGTTCTCCGGCAGGGTTCAGATGAGATCTTTTCGATCCATTCTCGGCGACTCTTCAGCCGCCAAACCGATATTGGCCGTCATAGTGGTCCTCCTGTTGATCACCTCGACCGTGGGCGCTTATGCCGTGTTGATCGCCGGCTCGCCCGATAAGGGGGTGGAGGCCGGTGACAAGGTCGTGGTTAACTACATCGGCAGCTTCGACGACGGGCGGGTGTTCGACACCTCCCTGTGGAGCGTGGCGAACGATTCCGCGATTCCCAAATCGCTGTTCTTCACACTGCGGGGAAATGAGACCAAATACGCTCCCCTGGAGTTCACGGTGGGCGGGTATCAGATGATCACCGGGTTCGACCAGGGCGTCCGGGGAATGAAGGTCGGAGAGACCAAGCAGTTCAACGTGTCGGTCGCTCAAGGCTATGGGCCGATGGATGCCAGCCTAATAAAGACCATGCAGCTGGAGGAGACCATCGCGGTCAAGCAGACCCTGGACAAGGCGGCTTTCCAGCAGATGTTCGGCCATGATCCTGTTACCAGCGGAGTCAACAATGCGAACCACGCCAGGCTGGGCATTGAAGCGAGGTACCATATGGAATCCAACAAGGTCGTGGTCGAATTCATCCCCCAGCTCGGCAAGACCTACCAGGTATGCTCGTCCGCGAACGCCGGTGGTTGGACCGTCAAGGTCACATCGATCGAGGGCGGCAACATCACGGTGAGGCATCAGCTGACCGAGGATGACGAGTTCATGGTTCGCGGCTACGACAAGGCGGGAGTCCAGTATGGAAAGGGAAAGCTCAATGACTTCTACGTCGACGACATAGACGTCGATGCCGGTACCTTCGTGATGAACTACAATCTCGAGCACAAGGGCCGCGTCCTGACCTTCACCGTCACCTTGGTGTCGGTCGCCTGAACCCATTAACGCACGGGAGCGAGGCATCCCGCCTCGCTTCCTCTACTTGTTGACCTCGTTCCGATAGATCTGCTCCATCCGCGACGCGATATTGTCCCAGCTGAAGCGGGCGATGTGCCTCTTGGCGCGCTGCCCCATATCGTGCCTCAGATCATCGTCCTTCAGCAGGCGGTTGAGCGCCGCTGCGATGTCGGAAGGGGAGCGCGGCGGCACCAGGATGCCGCCGTCGCCCACCACCTCGGGCAGTCCGCCCACGTCAGACGCCACCACTGGCTTGCCGTACGTCATCGCCTCCGCCACGGCCAGGCCGAAGCTCTCGAACAGCGATGGAATGGCGAATATCTTGCACGACGACATCAGCCTGACCTTCTCCTCCTCGCTGACATGGCCAGTGAACATCACCTTGTCCTCGACGCCGAACCGCTTGGCTAGCGCCTTGAGCCGCTCGGCCTCAGGTCCCTGCCCCATGATCACCAGCCTGCTGTCGACCGACCGCATGGCCTCGATCAGGTATCTTACCCCCTTGGTGCCGACCAGCCGCCCGGTGAAAAGTATGAAGTCCTCCTCTGAGGTCGCCCCGTCGTACATGTTGACGCCGAGCGACACCACATCGGTAAGCTCCTCCCGGAACCCATGGGTCAGCAGGTCGTCGCGGACGAAGTTCGAGACGCAGATGGTGCGGCGGTCGTGGATCAGGCGGCAGAACAGCGCATCGTTGATGGTGCTGAGCATCCTGCTGGCGCCGCTCCCCTCGCCGTAGGTGTTGTGGAAGGTGAACATCCACCGGCCGTTGTATCGCCTCATCGCCCTGGTGTACGAAGGCGCCCACCGGTAATGGAAGTCCACCACGTCAGCGTCCAGCGATTCTAGCGCTTCGAGGACGCCGGGCGTGTTGACGTACGGAGGATTGTAATCGCCGATGAAGCGGGAGGGAAGGCGCATGATGCGGTAGCCGTCCATCATCTCCTCCTCCTCCTCCGTTCCGGGAAGCCGGGCCGTCAGGACGATGATCTCGTGCCTCGACGAAAGCCGCTTCGCTATCTCGTGGTTGCGATGCTCGATCCCTCCCATGTAAGGGAAGTGGAACGGGTTAAGCTGGACGATTCGCATCCTCGCACATCCTGTTCTTCATGCGGTTCTTGCGTATGATGGTGGCGATGAAGCTCAACACTATCACCACCAGCACCATGATTATGGTGACGGTGGTAGCGGTGCCCTTCTCCATATAGGCGAGGAAGAACCCGCTTAGCAATAGGATCAGACCGTACTTGGTCATGCCGCCCACCAACAAGTACAGCACTGAGCGTTTGAGGTCCCAATGGCACAGCGCCACGAAGGCGCCCATGAACGGCAGCACCGGCGCCACGCGGTTGATGAGGATCATCTTCTCATCCTGGCATACCAGGAAGTCCCGGTAGCTCATGATCGCCCTCTGCAGGCGGGCAGGCACTCTCAGCCGGCGGACCACTTCATAGAGGGTTAGCAGCCCGGCGACCTCCCCCACGGCGATGGCAAGCAGCAGGAGGGCGGCCAGGAGGATAGGGTCGAGGCCGTATCCCTGCACGAACACCAGCACGGTGAACAGCTCCGGCAGCGTAGGGAAGATCACGGCGTCGATGTAGAATAGCAACAGTATGCATAGGACGCCGCCTATGGCGCCGAGCGGTCCGAACAGGTCCGCGACGATATATCCTATGCCCAGGTCGCTCATTCCTTCAGGTAGATGGCTGTGCTTTAAAAAATCCTTCCGTTGCCATGCTGCTTCTTGCGTTCGATGGCGAACTCGTACAGGTCGAGAAGACTCGCCACGCTGCCGTCGACCGAGTAGCTCTCCGCGGTGGCGCGGGCGGCCCTTCTGACATCGGCGGAGCAGTTCAGGGCGTCCTTCATGGCCTCGGCGCATGACGCCGGGTCGTCCTCGAACAGGAAGCCGTTCTCCTTCGGCCTTACCATCTCGGCCACCGCGCGGTAGTTGATCCCTGCCACCGGCTTGCCGGTGGCCATCGCCTCTAACGCAGCGAGCCCCTGGGTCTCGAACTTGGATGCTATGGTGAAGGCGTCGCAGGCGGCGTAGAACTGCGCGAGCTCGGAGTCGGGGACGAAACCGGTGAAGATGACCTGCCCTTCCAGCCCCTTCTCCCTGGCGCTCTGCATGTAGTGCTTCTTGGCCGGGCCCTCGCCAACGATCATGAGCCTTGCGTCAGGCTCATCGTCCGCCAGGAGGGAGAATCCGTCGAGGAGCAGACCGATGTTCTTCTCCCTCGCCACGCGTCCAACATGCATGAGCACCTTCTCACCGTTCAGGCCGTACTTCTGTCGGACCATCGATCCGTCGTTGTGGGGGGTGAAGCGCTCGCAGTCCACGCCGGTCGGGATGACGTCGACCCGGCGCATGTCCGGGGCGTACTTCAGCAGCTCCTGCCGGATGGCCTCGGTCGGCGCCACCACCGCATCGGCCCGTTCGAGCAGCTGGCGAAGGTATATCCAGAACAGCCGGTTGGTCATCCACTCCGGGATCGGAAGCCGGGCATAGTATTGGGCTGCCTCGGTGACCATGGTGTGAAACGTCACCACCACTGGCTTGACCAGGGCGCGGGCGGCGAACATGGAGCGGACCCCCATGAACAGCAGGCCGTGTGTGTGGATGAGATCGACGTTCAGCTTCGACAATATCTCGCACTTGTTGGTCGGATAGATCGGAACTGTGTATCCCGGGTAGCTCTTGAAAGCGGTGGAGCGGAAATAGTACACGTCCCCCTCCCGATCCGCCTTGTCCCATGGTTCAGGGGCGAAGATGAAAACCTCGTGCCCGAGCCGCTCCAGCCCCCGCTTGGTCAGCAGGATGGAGTTGACCACCCCATCCTTGGCAGGGTGGTACGAATCCGTGAACATCGCGATCTTCATTCAACCAGCTTCCTAAGCTTGCCCAGGACGTCCTCGGGACCATGGCCCAAGAGGCAGATGATCGCCTCTTTTCCGGGTCCGCCGAGGTCGAACACCGCATCGGGAACGAAGCCCCCTGCCTTTAAGCCGGTATCCGTTGAGTTCTCCCTATCGATAACGCTTGCCCTCTCCACCGGCAGTACTAGCAGCCCCTTCCTCCTCGCTACCTCGACGGCTTCCGGAGAGTGGCGAACGCTAAGGGCCGAGCGCATGCTGCGGTCCCTTTCCATGGCGGCTAGGACAAAGGCTGACATGCGGGGAGACGCTCCGAAGGCCACCCCGGCCGGGAGCAGGGCGCGGCCTCTCTGTCGGACCATGCGCGCCTCCAGCGCGCAGATGTCCGCCTCTGACCGAGCGGACGACAATGCGTATACGAATTCGCTCCCCTCTTCCGGCATCCATTCGGCCGGAGCGAGGCATGCGGCCTCTCTCGCGGCGCTGAGCAGCCGTTCCGCGATCTCATGGCTATCAGCGTTCCGGTACATGCGGGAGAGGGGGCTCACCACCGGAACGCCATGACCGATGGGGTAATTGTCCAGCACGGCATGCTTCACCGTCTCGTTGCTCCTTAGGACCGCTTCATGCAGCGAGCATCCTTTGGCAAGGTTGGCTGCTAGCAGCGCCGCCAGGGTGCAACCGCCGCCGTGGCCGCGGATCGGCACTCTGGTGTGCTCCATTATCCTGAAACTGCCGTCATGGAATAGGATGTCGCGGCAGGTGGGGCCCTCGGCATGTCCGCCCTTCAGCAGCACGGCCTTGCTGCCGAACGCGGCGAGATCGCGGCATGCCTGCCTCGTTTCCTCATCGCCGCTGATGCTGCGGCCGAGCAGCACCTCCGCCTCCGGAAGGTTGGGGGTCAGCAGGGCGGCGATGGGGGCAAGCTCATCGCGAATGGCGGCGGCCAGATCATCAAGGCTGAGCGCATCGCCCACCCCGGCGACCATGACAGGGTCCACTACCAGAGGGATGTTCTCTCCCCTCAGCCTGCGGCCCACCGCCCGGGCGATCGTGCCGGAGTACAGCATGCCGGTCTTGGCGGCGGAGACCTCGATGTCGTCGAGCACCGCATCGATCTGACCGAGCACCACCTCTGGCGGCAGGGGATGGATGGCGGCGACCCGCCTGGTGTTCTGGGCGGTGATTGCCGTGATCGCGACAGCTCCGTGCACCCCTTCCGAGGCGAACGCCTTGAGATCTGCCTGCAGTCCGGCCCCTCCTGATGAGTCAGAGCCGGCGATGGTCATGGCCACAAGCATGCTGGGCAATCTGCATGGATTAATTAAAGACCACCTGCCCAGCTCTAGAATATCCTCGCGACAATGTTTATATATCCTTTCCCCGTTCGAATCAACAATGAAGGCAACCAGTGGGCATTTTATTCTCGACGACACGGTCGAGTACAAGGACCTGGCTGAGGTCTTCCCGGAGCTGCTCACCACTTTCTTGGAAGAGACGAACCAGCTTCCCGATGACGATGACGTCCTCCAGATGTTCATCTATCTGAACCAGAGGGCGCTGGATAAGAACGAGAAGCCCGAGGGCTACAACCGCAAGGGCCGCATGCGGATGGTCTTCCCCATCGGCAGCAATCAGTTCTACATCAAGTCGGTGGCCGCTTCGACCGAAGTAGGCCGCATGGGAGAGAAGCTCTCCAAGATCCTCGCCAATGCCGGAGTGAAGCACTCATTGGAGTGGAACGCTCTGGGCGCCGGCGCTGATTAAAGGCCTCATCCTTTCGTTCTTCCCAGCCGATGGATGGGCGCTACCCTTTCATTCCAGCAGTTGCTGGTATGCCCTTCCCAGACGCCCCTTCTCTTTCTGAACCATCTCAGACTGCCTCCGCAGAGCGGACATGCCCTGGCTGAACTGCATGGGGATGACATTCGGCGATGTGCCTCCGACCGACATCCGGCGGAGCACGCACCGCTCCACTGGCAGGACAGCGAACACGTCCTCGCCGATGAGCTCGCTGAACGACCGCAGCTCGTCGAGCGTCAATTCCTCAAGCCTCTTCCCGTGCTCGATGCAATGCCGCACCGCCGCTCCCACCACCTCATGGGCCTTGCGGAAGGGCAGCCCTTTGGTGACGAGGTAGTCGGCAAGGTCGGTGGCATTGAGGAAACCGTCGCGGGTGGCGGCCAGCATTCGTTCCGAGTCGAACCTGACGGTGGCAACCATGGCCGCTGCAAGGCGGAGGCAGGAGACGGTGCGGTCATGGGCCGCGAACAGCGCCGCCTTGTCCTCCTGCAGATCGCGGTTGTACGACAGCGGCAGGGCCTTCAGCGTGCACAGCATGTTCACCAGGTCGCCGATCGACGCCCCCGCCCGCCCGCGGGTCAGCTCGGCCACGTCGGGGTTCTTCTTCTGGGGCATGATGCTCGATCCGGTGGAATAGGCGTCGTCCATCTCCGCGAAGCCGAACTCCGGAGAGGACCAGTACACCAGCTCCTCGCACAGCGAGCTCAGGTGGACCGCGCACAGCGATGCCGCGAAAAGGTGCTCCGCCACGAAATCACGGTCGCTGACGCCATCCAGGGAGTTGGCGCACGGGGCATCGAAGGAGAGCAGCTCGGCGGTGTACAGGCGGTCGATGTTGTACGTCGTACCGGCCAGCGCGGCCGAGCCGAGCGGCGAGATGTTGGTGCGCCGGTAGCAATCGGCGAAGCGCTCGGCGTCACGCGTCAAGCGCTGGAAATGTGCCATGAGGTGGTGCGCCAGCGATATGGGCTGGGCATGCTGCACGTGCGTGAACCCCGGCATGATGACATCCACGGTGTCGGAGGCGCGCTCCATCAGCGCGTGCTCCAGGCCGTATATCGCATCGATGGTCTCCAGAATGGCGTCCCGCTGCCACATCCTCAGATCGGTGGCGACCTGGTCATTGCGGCTCCGGCCGGTGTGAAGGCGGGCGCCGGCGTCCTTGATCATCGATGTCAGCAGGAACTCGATGTTGGAGTGGATGTCCTCCAGTTTGGGATCGATGGGCAGCGTCCCCTCCTCTGCCTGCGCATACAGCTGCTTCAACCCGGCGGCGATGCTCTCCCCGTCCTCCTCTGCTATGATGCCCTGACGGGCCAGCATGCGGGCGTGGGCCAGCGAGCCCAGGATATCGTACCTAGCCAGCCGCCTGTCCACTGCCAGCGAGGAGGTGAACGCCAACGTCTCCTCGGCCGCTCCCTGGCTGAACCTCCCTGACCACAACACCTTCTGTTCCTGCCCCATTCGTTCACCTTCGTTGATGGTAATAATTCAATGAATGAAAAGATTGAGGAAGAGGTTTGAGGGGCCGTTCAGGCCTTTCCCTTCTTCGACGGCTTCTTGGCGGGAGCCTTGGAAGCGGCCTTGGCGGCCGGCTCCTCGACCTTGTACGCCGACGCCACCGTGCGCAGCGGCAGGCCCCACACATAGATGAAGCCCTTGGCCGAGGTGTGGTCGAACTCGTCGCCCTTGGCGTAGGTGGCCAGCCCCTCATTGTAGAGCGAGTAGGGCGATGACCTGCCGACCACGTCGGCGTTGCCCCTGTACAGCTTGACCCTGACCGTGCCGGTGACGAACTCCTGGGTCTTGTCCATGAACGCGTCCAGGGCCTCGCGGAGAGGCGAGAACCAGTAGCCATCGTACGTCAGCTCGGAATAGCGCTGCTCCGCGCCCCTCTTGTAGGATAGCACATCCTTTGTCAGCACCATGCCCTCCAGGGACTGGTGCGCCTTGATCAGCGTGACCGCCGCCGGGCACTCGTAGGTCTCCCGGGACTTGATCCCGACCAGGCGGTCCTCCACATGGTCGATGCGGCCCACGCCGTTGGCGCCGGCCAGCTCGTTGAGGCGGACGATGAGCTCGACCGGGCCGAGCTTCTCCCCGTCCAGCGATACGGGGATGCCCTTCTCGAAGCCGATCTCCACGTAGGTCGGCTTGTTGGGCGCCTTCTGCGGGGATACGGTCCATGCCCTGGAGTCCTCCGGAGGCTCTTGGGAAGCATCCTCGAGTATGCCGCACTCGCAGCTTCGTCCCCAAAGGTTCTCATCGGTGGAGTAGGGGCAGGCCTTCTTCACCGGGATGGGGATGTCATTGTTCTTGGCATAGTCGATCTCCTCCTCTCGGGTCATGACCCACTCCCTCATGGGGGCGATGATGCCCAGTTCGGGGGCGAGAGCGCCGATGCTCACATCGAAGCGGACCTGGTCATTGCCCTTGGCGGTGCAGCCGTGGGCGATGAACTGGGCCCCTTCCTTTCGAGCCACATCGACAAGGATCTTGGCGATGAGCGGCCGGGCGATGGCAGTGCTGAGCGGGTACGCGCCCTGGTACATGGCATTGGCCTTGAGAGCTGGCCAGACGTACTCCTCGGCGAACTCCTGCTTGGCGTCCACGGCGTAGGCGGATACCGCCCCTATGCCCTTGGCGCGCTCGATGTTGGCCTTCATGTCCCCGGGCTGGCCGACATCGATGGATACCGCCACCACCTCAAGGTCATGGCGCTCCTCGAGCCATCGGATGGCCACCGAGGTGTCCAGTCCGCCGGAGTATGCCAGAACGATCTTCTCCTTGGCCTTGCCGGCCTCCTTATCCTTTACCTTGCTCTTGCTGCGCTGCATTTGAGTCCGCAAGTCCACTTCGCATTCATTATATTACCGTGTTGAACCTGTTCCGACAAACGAGGCCGCTAGCGTCCGTGTGCGGACATCCTGACCCCTGACGGGCCAGACCGTCCCTTCTGCAACATGCGAGGGTCCGTTTGTCTCAAATGGGTCATCATCCTTAATATCGAACCGTTTTTACTGTCCTTCCTTCACGCAAGGAGCTAACAAATTAGATGATAAAGGCAGCAGTGGTAGGAGGCTCCGGTTACACCGGGGGTGAACTCGCCCGCATTCTCAGCCGACATCCGGGGATCTCACTGGAGGCGATGACCTCTCGCCAGAACGCTGGCATCCCGATTTCGGAGGCGATGCCCTTCCTGAAGGGCTTCACCGATCTGAGCTTCATCGAGCGTCTGCCGGACGACGGCGACTTTGACGTGGTCTTCCTGGCCACTCCTCACACGGCCTCCATGCGGATCGCCCCGGCGCTGCTGGAGCGCGGCATCAGGGTGGTGGACCTCAGCGGAGACTATCGCCTGAAGGACCCTCGGACGTACGAGAAATGGTACGGGCACCAGCACACTGACCTATCCAACCTGCCGAGGGCGGTGTACGGCCTCCCGGAGCTGTTCCGCGAGGACATCGTGGACGCGGACCTCGTGGCCAACCCGGGATGCTACCCCACATGCACCATCCTGTCCCTGGCGCCCCTGTTGCGTTACGGCCTGGTCGATGGAAAGGTTATCGTAGACGCAAAGAGCGGGACGTCGGGAGCGGGGCAGGAGCCGACGAGGTCGACCCACCATCCCAGCTGCGCCGGCTCCATCACGCCGTACAAGGTGGGCGCCCACCGCCATTCTCCGGAGATCAAGGCGACGCTAGACCGCATAACCGGAAAGGATATAGATGTGATTTTCACTCCCCACCTTCTTCCCATCGTCCGCGGCATGCTCACCACAAGCTATGCCAGTATCAAGGATGATGTCACAAGGGGGGATGTTGCCGCGGCATACATGTCGGCGTATGGAGAGGAGCGCTTCGTGCGTGTCACCAGCGTGCCCGCCATACCTGCCACGGTGGGTTCCAACTTCTGCGACGTAGGGTTCGAGCTGGTCGGCTCTACCGTGGTGGCCATGGCTGCCCTGGACAATCTGGTCAAGGGGGCGGCAGGGCAGGCGGTGCAGAACGCCAACATAATGTTCCATATGGACGAGGCCACAGGCCTGGATTTCCCCGGACTCGGAGTTTAAGGAGAAGATAAATGAAGAAAATAAACGGCGGCGTCACCACTCCCCTCGGCTGGATGGCCGCGGGTGTGCACTGCGGGATCAAGAGGGAGAGGCTGGACCTTGCCCTGCTCTACTCGGAACAACCCACCTTGGGAGCCTGTGTGTATACTCAGAACAGGATGCGCGCTGCCCCCATAGAGTTCATGGTCGCCAGGAAGGGCGACAACATCCGCGCGTTCGTCGTCAATAGCGGCAATGCCAATGCCATCACCGGCCAGCAGGGCTTGGAGGACGCCCGTCGCATGGCCGATCTGACCGCCAAGGCCCTGAACATCGATGTCTCCGAGGTCGGTGTATCGTCGACCGGTGTCATCGGCCGGTACCTACCGATGGAAAAGATCTCGGCCGGCATCGCCATGGCCGCCGAGGAGCTGGCCCGTGGCTCGAAGGCCAATCATCGCGCCGCCCAGGCCATCCTGACCACTGACAAGGTGATCAAGGAGGCCGCCATGCAGGTAACCCTCAAGGATGGCACCGTTGTAACGGTGGCGGGCATGGCCAAGGGCTCCGGCATGATCTCGCCGTCGATGAAGGCGCAGCACGCCACCACGCTCTCGTTCATCACCACCGATGCCGTGCTGACCCGCTCCCCCGAGCCGCAATGGCAGGAAGCGATCGACAAGAGCTTCAACGTCATCAACGTCGACGGCGACCAGAGCACCAACGACATCTCCGTGTTCATGGCCAACGGCGCCGCCGGAGGCCCGCCGGTCGACGACAACGCCGAGTTCTGGAACGCTGTCACCAAGGTCGTGCAGTCCCTTGCCAAGCAGGTCGTCACCGACGGCGAGGGCGCCACCAAGCTGATCGAGCTCAAGGTCATCGGGGCCAAGGACACCGCCGATGCCCGCCGTGCGGGCCGCTGGATCATATCGTCCAGCCTGGTCAAGACCGCGGTGTTCGGGGCCGACCCCAACTTCGGCCGCGTCCTCGCCGCGCTCGGCAACTCCGGAAGCGAGTTCAACATCGAACGCGTACGCCTCACCATAGGGACGGGGGATTCGTCCATAGTCCTGTTCGAGAGGGGCAGGCCCCAGCTGCAGCCGTGCAGCGAGGGTGAGGTGGAGGCTCGGAAGCTGCTTAGCCAGAAACGTATCGTCATGGCCCTGGACCTCGGCGTGGGCAAGGGGCAGGCGGAGGCCTGGGGCTGCGATCTCAGCTATGAGTACGTGAAGATCAACGCCGAGTACACCACCTAGGTGGGAGAATGGCATCCGCGCACACCATCCTCATCAAGTTCGGCGGGAACTCGCTCAGCGGGCCCGGCGACCTCGATCGCTTCGCCGCCGAGCTGGCGGGGCTGATCGAGCGCGGCTATCGTCCGATCCTCGTCCACGGCGGGGGTCCGGAGATCAGCAGGGAGATGGAGCGCCGCGGCATGGCGGTGCGGAAGGCGGCCGGGCTTCGCATCACGGATGAGGCGGCGCTCGCCGTTGCCGCCGAGGTGCTGTCCGGCATCAACGCCGCTACCGTGGACATGCTTCGCGGCAGGGGGATCGATGCCGTGGGCGTCTCGGCGGCCGAGGCTGGGGTGGTGTGCACGCGCAAGCCTCCCGTGACCATCGTCGAGAACGGCGTCGAGGCAGTGGTCGATCTGGACCGCGTCGGCGACGTCATCGACGTGGCCGGCAACTGGCTACAGGAAGCCGTCGCCAGTGGGACGGTCCCTGTCATCTACCCCATCGGGGCCGATGACGCGGGACTACTGTACAACGTCAACGCCGACACCATGGCCGCCTTCGTGGCGCAGGCGTCGGGGGCGGAGGCTATGGTCCTGCTCACCGACGTTCCGGGCATACTTCGGGGAGGGGAGACGTCCTCGGAGGTCGTTCACGATATCACTTTTAAGGGCATCGACGAGCTCATCGCCCAGGGCGTCATCACCGGAGGCATGCTCCCTAAGGTGGAGGCATGCCGGGACGCCATCCGGCATAGCGTGCCGGTCGTGCACATGCTCAACGGTCGGGAACCGAACTCGATGGCGCGTAAGCTCATCGGACACGAGCGCATAGGTACCACAGTGACCCAGGGATGATATGGACATCGATCAAGTGAAGGAGCTGGACCGGGCCTACCTGTTCCAGAACTACGGGCGGCAGGAACTGTGCTTTGAACACGGCGAGAAGGAATGCCTATACGACCTGGCCGGCCGCCGGTACATCGACCTGGTCGCCGGCATCGCTGTCAACTCGCTCGGATACTCGCATCCTGCCGTGACCAGGGCGATATGCCATCAGGCGGAGCGCCTCGTCCACGTCTCGAACCTGTATCTGGTGAGGGAGCAGGCCGAGGCCGCTGCCGCCCTGGTATCGATCTGTCCGCCTCCGCTGTCCTCCGTTCTCTTCGTCAACAGCGGCGCCGAGGCCAATGAGGCGGCGCTCAAGCTGGCGGTGAAGCATACCGGCCGCGGCAAGATCGTCTCGACGTACAACTCGTTCCACGGACGGACCGCCGCAGCGCTGTCGGCCACTGGCCAGAAGAAGTACCAGAGCGGGTTCGAGCCGCTGCTGTCCGAGGCCATCGACCTGGTCCGCTATGGTAGCGTCGAGCAGCTAAAGGACGCCGTCAACGGTGACACCGCGGCCGTTATACTGGAGCCCATCCAGGGGGAGGGCGGCGTCATTCCCGCGGGCAGGGAGTTCTTCCGGACCGCCCGCGACCTATGCGACGAGCGCGGCGCGCTGCTCATCTGCGATGAGGTGCAGACCGGGCTGTGCCGCACCGGCCGCTTCTTCGGCTTCCAGCATTATGACGTCGTTCCTGACATCATAAGCCTGGCCAAGGCGCTCGGCAACGGCGTCCCCATCGGCGCCATCGTCGCATCGAAGGATGTGGCGTCGACCTTCACTCCAGGCTCCCATGGCACCACCTTCGGCGGCAACCCGCTCGGGACCGCGGCCGCCAGGGCGGTCGTCGGGGTTATGCGGGAGGAGCGGATGGACGCGCAGGCGGCCGCGAAGGGCGGTCGCTGGATGACCGAGCTCCGTGATATCGCTGCCAGCTCGGGCGGACGCATCAAGGACGTCAGGGGCCAGGGCCTCATGATCGGCCTGGAGATGGGCGAGGACGCCAAGAAGCTGCAGTCGAAGGCTTTGAAGGAAGGCATCCTGGTGAACGTGTGCGCCGGAGCGGTGGTTCGATTGATCCCCCCGCTCATTCTGAGCGACGATTCGATGAAGGCGTTCAACACCGTTCTGGAAGACTTCCTGTCCTGAGTCAGTCGGGGAAGGTGCGACGGGACCATTCCACGATCCGCTCCACCCTAAGGTCGTCGACGAGCTCCCGGAGCGATGCCCTGGATATGTAGTAGGCAAAGCCCAGGCCGGCGACCACTCCCGACAGGGAGTTGGCCACGATGTCCCCCATGGTGTCGCTCAGGCCATGCTGCATGCTCGTGCCGATGATCATATCCATCGTGAACTCCAGCATCTCCCACACTCCTTCCATGGCAAGGACCGAGGCGAAAATGAGGAACGGTATCCAGGGCGTGGGCACCCTGATCTTCTTCGACGACACGATGACCACGATGAGTACCACCGCGGCCAGGGACGCGACGGTGATCCCGGAGATGAAGTGAGTGATGTTGTCCCACCAGTCGGTGCTGTTGTACAGATTGGTCACCAGCCCGAGGCTGTGGAGCACGAGCGAAAGCCCGATGCCCAGCAGTATCGGCCATGGCAGGACGATGACGCCGCGGGCGATGCACCAGGCGGGGATGGCGAGCAGTAATATGCTGAACAACTCGGTGTTGTAAGCGTAGCTGTCTCCGGACATCATGCTGATCGCGAACATGATGGCCAGCGCGACGGCCGACGCCACCAGCAGTGACATCCTGTTCAGGCGCATGTCAGCTCCCCCAGTCCACGCCGCCCGGGTTGATCATGCTGTACGAGCGCCTCCTCATGTACCGAGCCATGGCAAATGACAATGCTATCCCCACCGCCGTGCTGAGCATGTAGTATTGCATGAACTCGGTGTTCCCCGGCACCCGCATGGCGCCGACCATCAGGCCGAGGTAATGATCGATGGGGCCCTGGATCAGGACCAGGGTCATGTACGAGATGAGCGTCACCACCATGAGGAACTGCCTGACCATGTGGCCGTGACCTCTTTCGTTCACGACCAGGAGCGTTACCACGACAAGGCCGAAGACGGTCATGTTGCCCGGTATGGCCCATAGCATGCTGTTGAGGTCCGTCACGCTGGCCCGGGCAGGTCCGAGGAACAGGTATATGACGAACAACAGGGCGACGAACACCGTGGCGGCCGTGGGCCGTCCCCGGGACAGTATCGCGCTGACGAACTCCGGTGTCATCACGATCAGCAGGATCCAGGTCGCGATGATGGACCAGAAGAGGTACCCGGTGAGGAGGGCCTTGAACAGCGCTGCGCCGATCAGCAGGAGCAGCACGATGTACGCTGCCTTGGACGCCATTCCGCCCATCCTTCCGAGGCCTTGTTCGGTGCTCAAATCAACCCATTTGAAAAGGCATTGTACTATATCAGAACATTGGGCGGCCATGCTGACCGCGTTGCGAGAACGGCCCCGCCCTGCTTGTCCAGCAAGGGGGCTGCGGTCAAAGTCTTTAATTACCCTGTCGGGCATCCGTCGGAACGCATGAAGAAGGACGCCCCTCGGGAGAGCATTGCCGAACGCACCAGGTCGTACATTGATGCCCACCCCAGCGTCAAGGACTGCATTTCGAAGGACCTGATCAACTATTCGTCCCTGGCCCGCCTGATCATGAAGGACCTGGGCATCGGGAACGAAGAGGCGGTCATGATCGCATGCCGCCGATACGCTGTCAAGCTGGGACGGCAGGACCACGAGGGAGAGATACTCCGTGTTCTAAGGGACTCCCGGCTGGAGCTGAAGACCAAGATCGCCATCATCACCGCCAAGAACGACTGGACGGTGCTGCATCGTCTCGAGGTCATCTTCAAGAAGCTGCTCAACGAGAAGAGCATCATGCAGATCATCCAGGGAACGCATGCCATCACCATCATCTCCGACGAGAAGCTCAAGAGCGAGGTGGTGTCGCTGGTGGGCCGGGAGAACGTCCTCAAGACCCGCCTGGACCTGGTGGAGATATCGGTCCGTTCGCCCGAGCGCATCACCGAGACGAGCGGGGTGTACGCATACCTGGCGAACAACCTCTCGGACGGAGGCATCAACGTGGTGGAGTCGGTCAGCGTGTTCACCGATACCATCTTCATCGTCAAGGAGGAGGACATGATGCAGGCCTACTCCATTCTTGCCAAGTGCATCGAGTCCGCCGAGAGGATGACCGTCGGCGACTGATCGCCCCATCGATGCTCGGACCTCACTCCCTGACGGCCGCGGCCACGTCATCTGGCGGCGCCGGCGTCATCGCCGACGGCGAGACGGCGCGGAGCAGGGGCGGCAGGGCAGAGCTGTTGGTGGAGTTGTCGTCCGGATCCGGCACCGGCTCCGGTTCTGGCTCCGGTTCAGGCAGTTCCACCCTGATGTCAATGGACGATATGCCCGAGACGACGTCACCTTCGACGCCGTCGGCGGCCCACGTCGTGATCTTGTAGGTCCCTCCGATCGCGAACCGCAGCTCGATATCGATTGACCACTCGGTCTGATCGATCCTCCCCGAGAATGGAGAGGTGCTCTTCACGCGGCCCACCAGTCGGTCGCCATCCTCTTCCCACACTATGGTCGAACGGGGCGAACTGGTGACCCTTCCCGACACGTCGGAGGCTCTTATGCCATCCCTCTCGATGGCGATGTAGTCGACGACCGTTCCCTCCCATTCGGTATCGCCGCGGTCGACCTCATCGGTCAGCTTCACATCGACGGTGCTATTGCGCTTCTGGACCCCCGAAGGTCCGGAGAGGCCCTGCTCCACCTTCACCCAGGGATCCTCTGGCTCTTTAACGGTCAGCGGGGCGATGAGGTCAGCGCTCCTGGCGAGCGGTGAGGTCGGCACCGGCAGGCCCGCCTCTGACATGGCCTTCTGGTCCATGATCCATGCCCTGAGGGTGAAGGAGCCTGACGCGAAGATCGTGAGGTCGAACTCCACCTCCGCGGGTGAGGTGGCCGAGCTGGGACCCTGCATGAACCGCGGGCCGTACCCGGTTATGACTCCAGAGCCAGGGACGGACATCCATCCTACATAGCTCCCGTCCCCGTACCGGAGGGTGGCGTCGTCCAAGCCCAGCTCTTTGCCGATAAGACTGAACGTCCATACCCAGCTGCCCCCCTCCTCCAGGAAGGCGCGTTCCGGCTGAGAGGAGACGCGCACTTTCGACGCCTCACCCTCCTCCATCTCGCCCACGGACGCCCGCAGGATCGGCGCCTTGAAGTCGATGATCTTGCCGGTGCCCCCTCCATCGCCGCCGGGCGCATCGATGTCAGGGATGGTGGTCGGCGATATGACCGCCACTGCCACGAACAGGCCCAGTATTAGAAATGTCACTGCCCATAGCCCGGCGGACCGCTCGACCATCTTCCCCCTACCATTTTGGAGCATGAGGTATTTGAATGGCGCTACTCGAGGCGATGCCCCAAACGGGATATAATGTCGGAGCGATAATGGAAGGAAGCGGAATGGCAAGATACGTCAACATGGTGGTGGAGCCGCCCGGGCCGAAGGCCCGCGAGGTGATGAAACAGGATAGCAGGTACGTCGCCACGACGACCAAGACCTCCCCGGTGGTGGCGGACCATGCCTCCGGCGGGGTGGTCACCGACGTGGACGGCAACGACATGTTGGACTTCGCCAGCGGGATCGCGGTGCTCAACGTCGGCCACTCCCATCCGAAGGTGGTGAGGGCGGTGAAGGAACAGGCCGAACGCATGTTCCATTTCGCCGGCACCGACTTCTACTATTCCGCACAGGTCGACCTGGCCCGGCGTCTGTCGGCGTCGGTGCCGGGAGAAGAGGAAAGGAAGGTGTTCCTCAGCAACAGCGGCACCGAGAGCATCGAGGCCGCCATGAAGCTGGCTCGCTGGAACAGCGGCCGGGGCCGCTTCATGGCCTTCCTGGGCGCCTTCCACGGCCGGACGCTCGGCGCCTTATCGCTGACAGCGAGCAAGCCAGCCCAGCAGGAGCGTTTCTTCCCGGTCGTTCCGGGAGCGGTCCACGTTCCCTACGCGTACTGCTATCGCTGCGCCTACGGCATGGAGCCTTCGTCGTGCGGGGCCCACTGCGCCCGCGTCATCGAGGAGGCGTACTTCGAGACCAACGTCCCGCCGGAGGAGGTGGCGGCGCTGTTCATCGAGCCGGTGCAGGGAGAGGGCGGATACATCGTACCGCCCCCGCAGTTCGTCAAGGAGGTCGCATCGATCTGCCGCCGCCGCGGCATCCTGCTGGTGGACGACGAGGTGCAGGCCGGCATGGGGCGCACCGGTCGGTTGTGGGCGATCGAGCACTATGGCGTGGTGCCGGACATCCTATGCTCCTCCAAGGCGCTCGGCTCCGGCGTCCCGATCGGCGCCACGGTGTTCCCGGCCCGCCTCGACATGGCCCAGGGAGCGCACTCCAACACCTTCGGCGGCAACCTGCTGGGCTGCGCCGCCGCGCTCGCCACCCTTGATGTCATCGAAGAGGAGGACCTGCTCGTCAGGGCCACATCGCTCGGCGATCATCTGCACCGCCGGCTGCTGGAGCTGCAGGAGCGTCATGAGCTCATCGGCGACGTCCGCGGGCTGGGACTGATGCAGGCGGTGGAGATGGTCAAGGATCGAGGCACCAAGGTGCATGCCGCGGCCGAGCGGGACCGTGTCATCGAGCACGCCTACCGCCGCGGGCTCATCCTGCTGCCTGCGGGGCGTTCGGCGATACGCTTCGCTCCGCCCCTCACGGTCGACGAGGACTTCCTGGACGAGGGCATCGAGATACTCGACCTGGCACTGAGGGAGGCGGTCAGGGGATGAAGCATCTTCGCGCCGACGAGCTGGGATGGATCGAAGGCCTCGGCTATCGCAAGAAGAGGCTGCTCGATTCGGCGCCGCTCCCTGCCGAGGTGTCGCTGCTCCAGGAGGTGCGGTTCACCAAGGGATCGACGGTGCCGCCCCATTACCATCGCGTACAGACCGAGATATTCTATGCCCTGGCGCCCGGAAGCATCACCATCGACGGCCGAGAGGTGCGCTTGGACCGAGGGGACGTGGCGGTGTGCGAGCCGGGGGAGATGCACGGCATGCCTATGGTGGAGGAGGACTTCGCGTTCCTGGTGCTAAAGATCGACTACCGCGAGGACGATACGGTCTGGCAGTGATCAGGCAGGTGAGCCATCAGGGAGAACGTCAGAGGCAGCCCGCACGTGCCCTCGCGGAACACCCAGTGGCCGTCATCGCGTTTCTCCATCAGCGGATGCATGTTGAAATAGCCCATCTCCGACTCGTGCAGGAAGTCTAGCCGCAGGCCGGCGGACAGCAGCGAGCCCACGATCTCAGAGAGAGTATGCCTCCATGCGTAAGTGGTCTGTTCCTCCAGCGGCCGATCGGAATCGGTGTAGGTATCGGGCGATACCCATTTCTCCGGCCTCCCGTCGGTGATGTACCTGCCCTTCAGCTCGATCCGGTCAGCAACGTTCTCGTCGATCAGGTCGGAGAACGGATGAGAATCCACTACATAGAAGGTCCCTCCGGGACGTAGGGACCGCGACACCACCTTCGCCCAGCGAGCGAGATCGGGAAGCCAGCACAGCGCCCCATAGCCGGTGTACACGATGTCATAACGCTCATCATGCATCTCCGGAAGGTCATAGACGTTGGACTCTATGAACCGGGCCGGGATGGACAGCTCTTCGGACAGACGGCGGGCGGTGGCGATGGCCTCGGGGGAGAAGTCCACCCCCGTGACGATGGCGCCCCTCCTGGCCCAGGACATCGTGTCCAGGCCGAAATGGCACTGCAGGTGCAGGAGGCGCTTGCCTCCGACGTCTCCCAGCTCCTTCAGCTCAAGGGGCAGTAGGGAGGAGGCGCCGCGGCGGAAGCCGTCGACGTCGTAGGAGCGGGACCTGTAGTGGACGGGCGTGGCGCCGTCCCACCACCGCCGGTTGGTATCCATCTCGTCCTCGTACATGATGATCACAAATGGAGCCACCAGCGAGATTCGAACTCGCGACCTGCTGATTACAAGTCAGCCGCGCTACCGGGCTGAGCTATGGTGGCGTGCCTTTTCGTAACCTCGATTTAGCATTTAGCCTTTATGGGAGACAAGCTATTTACCGCTCCAGCACGCTCCGCCGCGTCAGGAGGGTACGATCTTGGACGAGAGTTCGCTTCGATTCCTGGAAGAGCTGAGCAACGCCCCCGGCCCCTCGGGGTANNACCTGCTGATTACAAGTCAGCCGCGCTACCGGGCTGAGCTATGGTGGCGTGCCTTTTCGTAACCTCGATTTAGCATTTAGCCTTTATGGGAGACAAGCTATTTACCGCTCCAGCACGCTCCGCCGCGTCAGGAGGGTACGATCTTGGACGAGAGTTCGCTTCGATTCCTGGAAGAGCTGAGCAACGCCCCCGGCCCCTCGGGGTACGAGAGAGAGGCTATGCTGGTCATCAAGAGGCGGCTGGACGGCCTGGCCGACATGTGCACGGACCGGCTCGGAAGCCTGGTTTTCTCCCGAAGCGGACCCGTGGGCGGACCGGTGGTGCTGCTTCCGGGGCACATCGACGAGATCGGGTTCTCCATCGGCTCCGTGGGCGAGGAAGGATTCCTCTCCTTCAACCCGCTGGGCTACTGGTGGGATCAGAGCCTCATATCTCAGAAGGTGCGAGTACTGACTCGTAAAGGTGAGGTCAGGGGCGTCATTACCACCGCCTTCCCGTTCGCCATGGAAGGAAGGCCGTCCGACAAGGCGGTCCCGCAGGACGCCATGTATATCGACATCGGCGCGTCGAGCAGGGAGGAGGCGGAGGCGATGGGCGTCAGGGTGGGCGACGCTGCGGTCCCCGACTCTCGGTTCTTCACCGTCACCAGGCCGCGCATCCGGAACGGGCAGCGGGAGGAAGAGAGGACCATGGCGTTCGGGAAGGCGCTCGACAACCGCATCGGGGCGTTCCTGTCGGCCGAACTGGTTCGCAGTCTGGCGGTGAGCGGGACGGACCATCCGAACACCGTTGTGGGAGCGGCTACGGTGCAGGAGGAGATCGCCGCGCAGGGGGCCATGACGGTATCGCACATGGTCCGGCCGGACGTGGCGATAGCGCTGGACGTGGACATATCGGGCGACGTGCCCGGAACCTCCCGCAAGGTGGCGCCGACCCGCATGGGCGAAGGCGTCGCCATCACCACCTGGGACTCGAGGATGGTGCCCAACCAGGCGCTGAAGGAGCTGTGCATCGACATCTGCGAGAGGAACGCCATTCCATACCAGCTCAGCCATGCCAGGGCGACCACCGATGCCAGCGTCATCCACTCCTCCCGTCTGGGAGTGCCGTCCATCGTGGTCGGCCCCTCGATCAGGCACATGCACTCGCACGTGGCGATCGCCGACCTGCAGGACATTGACGACACCCTACGTTTCCTTATCGAACTGGTTAAGGCCCTCGACCGCCCTACGGTCGATTCGCTCACCTCCATCGACGGGCTGAGGTGCGGCCTCTGAGCCACAAACTATAAAAATAACCAATTAATGACGAAGAGCCATATCCTGATTAATGGATTCAAGGTGAACTTCATGGCGAACGATAACAATGATGCGGTCAAGATAGCCAAGGGGGACATCGTCCTGATGGACTTTGAGGGCTGGATCGCGGACACCAATGAGCTGTTTGACACTACCAACGCCCAGACCGCCCAGGACAACAACGTCTTCAACGAGAAGATCGACTACAAGCCGATGCCCGTCCTGATCGGCGGCGGAAGGATATTCGAAGGCCTCGACGAGGCCCTCGAGTCCGCCGAGGTAGGCAAGGAGACCGAGGTCGTCATCCCGGCCGAGAAGGCCGCCGGACAGAGGGACCCCAAGTTGGTCGAGATGATCCCGATGCGCGAGTTCCTCAAGCAGGACATCGAGCCCCGGGTGGGCATGGAGCTCAACATCAGGAACCGGCCCGGCACCGTCACCGCTGTCACCCCCGGCCGCGTCCGCGTGGACTTCAACCGTCCCCTTGCCGGAAAGGAACTGAGATACAAGTTCACCATCGTCTCCAAGATGGAGGGCGACGAGGAGAAGGTCAAGGGCGTCCTGGAAATGGATTACGGGACCTCCGAGGGCTTCGGCATCACCGTTGAGGACAAGGTCATCTCGATCGTTCTTCCGGACGTCTGCAAGTACGATCAGAAGTGGATCCTCGCCAAGTACCGCGTGGTCGCCGACCTCCGCGAGGCCATGGCCGCATCCAACGTTCGCTTCATCGAGGAGTACGTCAAGGCCGAGCCGGCCGTAGAGGCCGCTCCTGAAGAGGCCGAGGAGTCCGAAGAGATCTCTCCCGAGGAGATCCCTCAGGACAAGGAGTAAACTCCTTCAGCAAACCTTTTCTATCCCCTTTCCATACTCGACAACGATGCACACGTGGCCTAGACTGGATATGGCAGCAGCCTCCTAAGCTGCAGGTCGGGGGTTCGAATCCCTCCGTGTGCGCCACACTTCTCTTCCAGATGATGTATTATCAAAGTCAATAGCAGGGGGTCTGTGAGCAAAAGCGTCCAGATCATTTCTGCGGATTTCGTTGAGGTTTGTTTCTACGCGCCTAATTACCGGCGTTTCCTGCCACGCGGGCTTGAGCTGCTTGCCTACGTTCGCTCGCTGTATGTCGGCGTAGAACTTTTTTATCGTCTCCGAGTTCGACTGACGGAGCTGCATGCCCATGGCCGGCAACCTCGACAGGTCGCCGTTCACGGTCAAGGTGGTCAAGGTCGCCCGAAACATCTTGAGGGAGAAGTCCACACCTGACGCCTCGGAGATCTTGGCCTTGATCCTGCGGAAGCTGGCCTCCGAGTAATAGCCGGTGTGCCAGTGCAGGTTGGGGAACAGGTACCGGGCGTTCTCGATCCCGTTGTCCTCAAGGTAGTCCTTCCACTCATGGTCGTACTCTCGGACCATGGGCATCACGTCCGGGCGGATGAAGTCCACCCATACCTTGGTCGCCCAGTTACCCTCGCCTTTGGGCGAGCTGACGAACAGGCGCTCCTTCTTCAGGTCAAGGTCCCTGTACTCTGCCAGGCGCAGCTCGGACGGCCGGAAGCCGGTGCCGAAGTATATCGACACCATGCCCTTGCCCACCGAGCCATGCCAGCCCTCGATATCCTTAACAGACTCGAATATTTTGACCAGATCTTCCGGGTTGATGGTCCGGATGGGCTTCGGCCC
>DATD01000002.1:99335-111225 GCA_002504525.1 Methanomassiliicoccus sp. UBA345 | reverse complement strand
CATAGGTAGTCGTTCAAGAGCCTCAGGCGCAATGCCTGAGTGTCGGGATCGAGCCGCTTGATCTCATCGGCATAGGCGCGCATGTCTGGCTCGCTCATATGACGCGGGTCGGTCGTGAAAACATCGCCCTGGTCTTTCAATCGCTCCATGGTCTCGGCCATGAGCTTCAGGTCCCTCGTTCTCGCCGGGATCGTGGTTCTCCCACGCCAGACGCCTTTCTTCTTCTCAACGAAATATGGTATGCCTGCGGCGAAGGGATAGCGTCCCAATCTCAAGGACCCCACCCCCTGGTCGGGGATTGCCTTTCGTTTCTTGGCATTTTTACCTCCGGACCGAGTATTGCGGCGGGCAGTCATAGTTAGTTCGACCCCCAGAAGAGAGGGTAAAGGCCAGCGGGGCGGATGGTGGGGAAGAAATCGCTAGTCGGTCGAAGCCCCGCCTGGCCATTGGTCAGAATGATGCGGTCAATGAATGCTGGGGCTGCTCCTTCCGCATTGTGTGTCGGAGTCCGTCCCATTTTTCATGACCTCGTGATGTTTGCCAGGGAGCGCGTAGGCCGGGGGCGCTACCACACACCCCCGGGGACCGCGGAACACCTCCCTGGCCGTGAAGCGTTAACGCTCGCTGTTGGATGCTCTCAGTCTCCGGCAGCCGTATCGTGGTAGCATACTGCCTAAAGCCTTGCAGATATTGCTAGGCACGACCTACATAGTACTAACACGTTTTAATGGTTGCGGTTTGTGCTATGTTATATGTACGATGCAAATATTATGACTTCACACATAATAATGGGAGTGTGGACCGTGTAACGTACAAGGCGCAAATCTTGGAGGATCGCCATGCAGTCAGCATTCTGATAACGTTACTGGAAGCCAAGGAACCCTACATAAAGGGAGTTTTAACATCAGTTCTATCGACTGGGTCAAGGACGGTTCCTGACAGAATTAAAGGTCTTCAAGACGCTGGCCTTGTTATAGAGGAACAAGAGCAGCAGCGCCCGTTCCGCAAGTTCGTGCAACTGACTGAGAAGGGAAGGGCGGTGGCTGAGAAGTTGGCGGAAATCGAGGGGATTCTAGGGAGGAATGAAGAGCATGGTTCAGATGAAGTTGGGTACTAATCAAGAAGATCGTAAGAACCTCTTGACAATGGCCCCCCACACGAAGGTGAAGCACGAGATTCTCAAGAATTACTTGCACCCCTGGTTTAATATCATGGCGGGCCTTGCTAGAATGAGTGGGCACCCAATCCAGTACATCGATGGGTTTGCTGGGCCAGGCGAGTATAAAACAGGAGAGGTCGGTTCTCCCATCGTCGCACTTGATTCCTTGCTTAACCATCAGCTCAAGGATCAACTCCTCTCGGGAGACGTGGAGTATCGGTTCGTGTTTATCGAGAAGAACAAGAATCGCGTGAACCTCCTGAGGGAAGCGATAGAGGAACAGTTCCCAGCTAGGCCACCATGTGTCAAGATCGACATTGTGCAAGGCGATTTCGAAGACGAGATGTTATCGCATTTGACATTATCGAGAGGGCGTCTTCCTCCCACTTTTGCCTTTATCGACCCTTTCGGATACTCACTACCGATTTCGATCATGTCGGAGATTATGCACAACGAGCGGTGCGAGATCATGGTTAATTACATGTCCGGGTTTGTGAACAGGTTCGCCGGGGTCGACCCTAAGAATGATGGTAAGTTCGACGCCCTTTTTGGCACAGAAAGGTGGAGGGACATTCGATCGATCGACGAGCCGGCAGAAAGGAGAAAATTTTTCCTTGATTTGTACAAATCTCAGTTGAGATCTTTGGCGGGGGCGCGCTACATAAGGGACTTCGAGATGAAGAATCATCACCATCAGGTGTGTTACGATTTAGTCTACGCGACTAACAACAAGACAGGAATGGAGCAGATGAAGGAGGCTATGTGGAGGGTGGATCCCAAAGGGACCTATAGCTTCTCGGATATTACCAACCCCTGTCAAGCGACCTTAGTTCAGTTCATGGAAGAAAAGTACTGGTTACCAGAGGCTGCTGAGTTGATAGGATTAAGATTCCAAGGACAGACGGTGTCGGTCGAGGACGTGCAATGGTATGTGGTCCTCGAGACGCCGTATCTGTTCCGTAAGGCCTGCTTGAAGAAGCTTGAAGAGGAAGGCAGGATCCAATCTGTCGTTAAAGGGGACATGACGAAACGCAAGAAATGGACTTATCCGAAAGGCTCGACCATCACGTTCAGATCATAACGTGCAATTGCACCTGATATTCGTATAGTCTAGCCCGACCCTCTCCCACATATCCACCGTCTCCTTGCAAAGGGCCACGTTCAAATAGCCATGGTCATCCCTTAGCTTGTCGATCACGAACTTATACATCTCCAGCCTAGCCTCAGTGGCGATCTTCCGGCCCCAGTTCGATCTCTCTTCGAGATACGGCACCCAGCTCTTATCCTTCGAGTTATTGATGGTACTTTGAAGTCCCCGCAGCGAGCCGATGGTGATCCTCGACGGCTTTAAGCGGTCGAAGATCATCTTGAGCAGAGTAGCATATCCCTCTTTCCACCCCTCGATCGGCACCATCGGGTCTATCCTCACCCTGACCTCGAACCCTGCATCGGAAAGCTTGCCGGCCGCCTCAATGCGGTCCTTGACGGCCGGGGCCTTTTCCCACTGTTCTGCGACCTCCACAGCGTTCAGGCTGAAGCTGACTATTGCCTGCTCCTTGTTAGGTACATTGAGTAAATTATCGATGTTATTGGATTTGGTGACGAACAGGATCTTGTGTAGATCTTGTTTTGAAATCAGATCCATGACGAAGATAGAGAATGGCTCCTCAGTGTGCTCCGTGATCATTGAGTCCGATAGCTCACCAGCATTCAGGAGCTCGGGCCTGACGCCGTCACCCTCGAAGAATGCTAGGAGGCTCTTACTGATCCGATCGTAACTCTTTGGCATAGGACTCTTCTTATATTTTTGGAAACGGAATGTGCCCTGAAGGTAGCACCAGGCACAACTGTATGGACAACCAGTTGCCCACTTCAGCTCCAGAAAGTGAGGGCATACAACGTCTGATGGTTCCTTCGGAACAGGAGTTCTGTCGAAGCGAGTGATGATGGATCCATCGCCGACCCTGGCGACCATACACTCCGTGGATCCATCAAGCTTCTCATACTCTTCCATCTTGACCTTCAAATCACTGACCGCCCTGCTGGCGTTTGGTACATTGTGCACCTTTAAAGGCTTTTCTGAATCCAGTATCTGCTGGCGCATCATATTCCCATCTCCAATTTTTGATAAATTACTTCATTCCACATATAAGGAATAGTTCAGGGGGTCGTAGAAAGTACATCATTGTCGAGTAACTCCCACAAGTAACTGGGCTCCATCACTTCTTTGAAACAGCCCCTGCATAGATACTCTATGTTGCCATACTATCGAGAACTGAATCCATGAACGCCATTTGTCCCATCACTTCCCACACCCCCGACAGTTCTTGCACCAATCCCGTTTCGGCGGCTCGGGCGGGATGCTCAGCAACATGGACATCTCGGCCGCCGTGGCCGACTCCACGCTGTCGAGGATCTCATCAAGCAGGTAGACCCCTAGGCAGGTCTCACGGTTCCCCGTACCGACCCACTGCTCCAGGCGATCGCGTGCCGTTCTGATGGTCTTCTCCAGACGGATGCCATACTCCATATTGGTCGTGCTAGCAAAGCGACGTTATAACCGGTCCGGGAGGAGGTCACCGAATATCACCTTGTTATCCTCGGATAATCGCCCGATTGATAAAATATGCTGGCTACCTCCATTTTCACCGGAATATTTATGTTAATAACGCTACAGTAGCGGACCGAAAGTACCCTTCAAGTAACTGCTCGGGTTATCTTTTACTGGATGGATTCAAACATGGGCGGCGGGAAGCTTCCATGCGGGTTCCGGGCAAGATCTCGCCGCGCCGCCCGATAGGCGTGTTCCAGATCAGATGAAAAGCATATTCTCGATTAGTACGTGCTATCCACTTTGTTGATGACATGTCATCAAGAAAACAGAAGCACCAGTAGCATTATGATGCTCCATCCCATCATCGTTATGAACATGGGACTGAATCTATGACCGAGATGAAGATGGTCAATATAGTGGCAATGGCCATTCTTTCCGCCCCGCTTGACCTCGAAGAAATGGCAAATATGCTTCCCAACTCCGAGCAGTGCAAGAGTGCGGCCAGGTGGCTCAAGTATCGTCTCGGCCCTGAGAATAAGTACATCGCGTTCTACAAGTCCGGCAAGTTCCTCATCACTGGCGTCAGGTCCCGGGAGGAAGTTCATTTACTCGTGGACAAGGTGGTCGACGAGCTGCTGAGATATGGCATTGAAGTTACTGTCACAGCGGTCAGAGTGAACAATATTGTCTTTGAGGGAAAGCTCGATCTCCCAGCGAGCCTTGAGAGTATAATCCGAATGCTCGATACAGGGAAGGCTAGCTACGAGCCGGAACAGTTCCCCGGCCTGCTGTACAAGGACTGGGGAGTGAGCTTCCTATTGTTCTCTAGCGGCAAGTTCATTATCACTGGTGTAAGGGATGAAGGAGACATCGGCTCAGTAGCTGCCAAGTTTGAAGAGATGATTAGAGATAGATCGTAGACGACATTCGACAATCTAGCAATAATTGGTAGATTTTCTTCGAGCGTATAAATCAGATTATTTACGTGAATATTATTAACTGAAATCCCTATACCAGGGCATCAAAATTATGGTGGGAATATAAAATATGCAGTTTGAAGATATTTTGAACAAATATCGTGAGATCGCCTTTTCCGGATCGGATCTCGGAACACGCTTCGAAGAGCTGATAGCAAGATATCTGATGACAGATCCTCTTTACTCATCCAAGCTTGAAAAGGTATGGTCCTGGAACAACTTCCCCCATCGCAAGGACATTAGCGATCATGATACTGGAATAGACTTGGTAGCAAGGACCAAGGCCGGAGAATATTGGGCCATACAGTGCAAGTTCTATTCTGATGAGCACCGAGTTTCCAAGGACGATGTGGACACTTTCCTATCCACATCAGGTAAGCAGTTCCGTGATGAATCGGGCGAGCGCAGGACCTTCTCCTATAGGATGATCGTCGCTACCACCAACGACTGGACCGAGACAGCTGTCAAAGCGACCGAGAACCAAGCCATTCCGGTCATGAGGGTCGGTTTGGACATCCTGAGGGAGGCCCGTGTGGATTGGGCTGCCATCGAGGAAGGAGTTCATGGAACTAGTGCCAGACAGAAGAAGTACGAACTGAGAGAACACCAGCAAGAGGCATTCGACAAGGCGATTGAGCATTACAGGAAGAACGACCGGGGCCAGATGATAATGGCCTGTGGCACTGGAAAGACGTTTACCTCGCTGAGGATCGCCGAGGCTCTCTCGGCCGATAGTGACCGATGCGTTCTGTTCCTAGCGCCATCGATCTCCTTGGTAGGTCAGACCCTCAGGGAATGGACCTCCAACGCAGAGAATGATCTGAACACGATCGCCGTTTGTTCGGATCCCAAGGTGACGAAAAAAAGGTCCGATGACGACCTTGGAGAGCATGTTGAGGACCTGGGCGCTCCGGCCACGACCAATCCTAACAAGATAATAGAACAATATAAGAGCGGTGAAGGACTCACAGTCATATTCTCCACATACCAGTCAATTGATGCAGTGATGGAGGCCCAGAAACTAGGACTCCCTGCGTTTGACCTCATCGTATGCGACGAAGCTCACAGAACGACCGGCGTGATCGTCGACGGACAGAATGAAAAACATTTCACGAAGGTCCATAGCGATGACAACGTGAAGGCCAAAAAGCGCCTCTACATGACGGCCACTCCCCGACTGTACGGTGTCAAGGGAAAAGAGGACGCCAAGAAGGAAGCGATCACACTTTGTTCGATGGACGATGCCGAGACATATGGCACAGAGTTCTACAAGATAGGTTTCGGGGAGGCGGTCGATAGAGATCTGCTCTCCGATTACAAGGTTCTCGTTCTGACAGTAGAAGAGTCCGAAGTGCCAGATCTGCTCAGAAGGCAGTTGGAAAAGAGGATCAAGTACGGAGTTGAGGTCGACACCGAGTTAGTGAGCAAGATCTGGGGCTGCATGAACGCTCTGGCGAAGAACATCGCCTATGATGAGACGGTGAAACATACGGACCCCGAGAAGATGACGTCCGCTGTCGCCTTCTGCAAGACCATCGCATCCTCCAAGGACATCACCGACATATTCAACGACCTGGCCCAGTCCCCGATGTCACCTATCGATCTGAAGGTGAGGCACATCGATGGCTCCATGAACGCCTTGAAGAGGGACGGGCTATTGAGCTGGCTGAAGGGCGGCGACCCAGAGTGCAGGGTCCTTTCCAACGTCAGGTGCTTGAGCGAGGGCGTCGATGTGCCAGCCCTGGATGCGGTGATGTTCCTCAGCAACAAGAACTCGCTGATAGACATCGTACAGTCCGTCGGAAGGGTGATGAGAAGGGCTCCGGGCAAGAAGTACGGCTATATCATCGTCCCCGTCATAGTCCCGGAAGGACAGGACGTCAACGAAGCCCTGGACGACGACGAAAGATACAAAGCGGTCTGGCAGGTCCTTCGTGCCCTGAGGTCGCACGATGAACGCCTGGAAGCCGAAGTGAACACCATCCAGTACAGCAAAAACATCCCTGGCAGGGTCTTACTGGCGCGTCTCGATAAGCGTGGAGACTATAGTGGAGACGACTATGACATCGGTAGGGTGCCCAGACAATACCTCCTCGATGAGTTCGAAACGGCATTGATGGCTAGACTGGTCCTGAAGGTCGGGGACAAGGATTACATCGAGAACTGGGCGAAGGACGTCGCCGTCATAATGCCCGATCTGATCGAGCAATTAACAAGGATATGTTCTCACGAGGAATACGGTTACAAGCAATACAAGCCAGCATTCAATCGATACATGAGGGGTCTGCGAGCGAACATTAACGGCAACGTCACGGAAGATGATGCCATCAAGATGCTGGCTCAGCAGATCATCACGAAGCCGATATTCATAGAGCTGTTCGGGAACGACACGTTCGTGCAGAAGAACCCCGTCTCTAGCGCCATAAACGAGATGCTGGACGAAATCAATGAGAAGGACGCTCTGAAAGGCATAGAGCTGGAAGGATTCTACAAGAACGTGAAGGACACACTGTCGAGGATCAATACTAAGGAAGGGAAACAGAAGGTCATTACCGCCCTGTATGAGAAGTTCTTCAAGAACGCCTTCCCCAAGGACCAAGCCATCAACGGCGTCGTCTACACGCCGATTGAGGTCGTGGACTTCATTCTTAGGTCCGCAGCAGATGTCCTGAAAGATGAATTTGGCATAGACATCAACGACGAGGACGTAAACATCCTCGATCCGTTCACTGGAACGGGCACGTTCATCGCCAGACTGATCGAGACTGGAATGATAGACAAGGATAACCTCGAACGTAAGTACAGGAACGAACTGTTCGCCAACGAGATCACTCTTCTGGCGTATTACATAGCTGCGGTAAACATCGAGAACGCATATTCACGTGTGATGGACCCCGAGTCCTACGTTCCGTTCGATAATGTTCTTTTGACAGATACGTTCAACATCGAGGAGATATGCAGAGCTGGCAGCACGTTCAATCAGACAGACCTGACCGGCAAGGAGTTCTTCTCCGGTAACAAGAAGAGGATCAGGAGGGAGCATGAGACTCCGATCACATTGATCATCGGCAATCCTCCGTATGGAGCCGCCCAGAAATCGGCGAGTGATGATGCCAAGAAAAGAAGATATGAGGATGGAATCGATTCAAGAATCGCTGATGAGTATCTCAAAGATGAATTGTTCCATGATAGCAAGCCTAATGTCACTTCTGTCTACGACAATTACGTTCGTGCATTCCGCTGGGCAACAGATCGCATTGGCGATGAAGATGGAGTAATTGCATTCGTTACGCCTAGCGGCTGGCTCGTAGGCACAGCGTTTGAGGGGTTCAGGAAGACCATCGAGAAAGAGTTCTCGACGATTTTCGTTTTGGACCTGAGGGGCGACCAAAACAGTGTAAATTGGAGAAAGGAAGGCGAGAAAATCTTCGGCCAAGGCTCCAAAGTTGGTATCGCAATAACTCTCCTAGTCAAGCGAAAAGGCCATACTGGTAAAGCGAAGATTCGATATTTCCAGACTCCAGATTACGCCAAACGCATAGACAAGCTCAATCTGTTGAATGAATCCGATTCGTTCGTAGTGATGAGTGATAAGAAACAGTTGGAAACATTAAAGCCCAAGCCTAACGGTGACTGGCTCATTGAGCGAAACGAGACGTTTAAATCACTCATCCCGCTCGCAGGGGGAGCCTACAAGAAGTTTGAAAAGCATAACGAAAACACAGTTTTTGTTGGATATTCTAGGGGATTTGGAACATCTCGCGATCCATGGGCATATAATTATTCCAAAGAGGCACTTGAAAAGAATATGTCCTCCATGATTGGAGAATATAATATTCAAATGTCAAATGGAAAAATAGAGTATGACAGGACGAAAATTGCATGGAATAGCACTCTAGAACAATTATTTAATAGAAAAGAAAAAATAGAATATAGTTCTGAGCTAGTGACAAGGGCCTCCTATCGTCCATTCACTACCAAATGGTTCTATCATAGTGAAAAGACAATTCACGAGATCGCAAGTATGTCATACATTTTCCCAGCTGCTTCAGTTGACAACCTATTGATCTGTGTCGCAGGAGTCGGCGATAGGGCGAACTTTTCATGCCTAATGACTGATAACATGACTGATCTTCACATAATAGGAACATCTCAGTGTTTCCCTCTGTATTGGTACGAGGACAAGTCCGAGATCAGACGTGAGAACAAGCAGATTTCCTTGTTCGGCGACGATACAGAGCGCTTCGTCCGGCATGACGGCATCAGCGATTATATCCTAGGCGTCGCCCGTATGAAGTACGGCCAGGACGTGACCAAGGAAGACATCTTCTATTACGTCTACGGGTACCTTCACTCGCCGGAATATAGGGAACTCTTCTCTGACGATCTGAAGATGTCGCTTCCGCGCATCAATCTGGTCGAATCAAAGGAAGATTTCCTTGTGTTCTCCGGGGCTGGGAGACGGCTCGCGGATCTTCACACTAATTACGAGAAAGTTGAGCCATTCAAAGGTCTAACATTCACCAATGGGGAATCCCTTGATAGCTTACTTGCCGATGAGGCCAGATGCAGAGTGACCAAAATGAAGGTCCTCCCTGATGAAGGAAAGGTCGAGTATAACAATCGCATCATCGTGAGCAACATTCCGAAAGAGGCTTTCGAATATACCTTGAATGGCCGCAGTGCTATTGGATGGATCGCAGACCAATATCAATACACTGTGGATAAGAATTCAGGCATAGTCAGCGATCCAAACGAGTACGTTGACGGAAGCTACGTATTGAAACTGCTATGCTCCTTGATCACCGTTAGCGTGAAGACAATGGAAATCATAAAGAGCCTGCCTCGATTGAATCTCGAAGAAGATGAACAAAAACCATCGCTCATCGATGAGTTCACGGCCAAGGCCGTTGAGGAAGTGTAAAAAGAAATCTCCCTAGGTACAACGACAGAGCTTTGAACATTATAGGTCACGAGGTTCTGTGTGGGATTGCGCAAGATTTCATTACCTTAGAGGTCGAAGGGCAGTATTATTAGATTCGTTGTGCACAAACTATTATTATATAACTGTGTAATGATTTCAAGTTCACTGGCGTTATCATGACGATGAAGAAGATCACTATAGATGAGCTGAAAGCGCTGGCCAAGCAGTATGACCTCCACGTCTGCCGCATCAAGGGAAGTGAGGTCGTGCAGATACGAAAGAATCCTAGTGATAAGTATGAGGATATCAGCTGGGAAGAATTCGAGGCCGCGCTCCAGGAGAAAGACCTAGCTGTCTACAAGGCTGAAAATAGTGACTTCCTCAAGATTATGAAAGATCGGGACTGAGACCGACCTATTTTATCGGTCAGATGCATGACCTCGCGGGCCACCAGGCAGAAAGAGGTAGGGCATCTAGCCCCGGTTGCCTGCAACACCTCACTGCCCCCCTTCACCTTCGTGGCTGTCCTGCGTGGCGCGCTCGCTACGCTGCGGCGATGTGGGGCCTCTTATCTCGCGGTCCTCATCACTTTGGGCTTGCTAGTTTTATTTGATGCTAGTTTAGACGTCCTCTTGACCGTTTTCTGGCCTTTTACACGCTTTGGAACCCTCTTCTCCGCCGCCACCGCCGTCGGCCTGCTGACGGGCACGGAAACGCCTCCCGCGGCTTTCTTCTTCGATGTCCGAGGCTGCGCCTTGCTCACCGGCTCTATGCCGAGGTAGATCCCGGTGGCCTGGTTGACGGCCATCTTGCCCTTGGACTTGTACGAGAGCCGTGCGATGTGCGACTTGGACCAGTTGCTCGATACCGACTCCATCGCTGCCGCTCCTCGCAATCCCTTTCCTCTGCCCCCAGTGAACAGCTTGTGATCTTCCTCGGCCATCCGTTTCGCTTCCTTGTTGGTCGGGCCTCGCCATCGGCGCGTCTTCTCATCGAAAACCGTGATGTCCCAATAGTAACCAGAGAATCCTGGCGAGTCGTTACGGGCCTCCTGCTCGGCCACCGTGAGGCTCTCCTCGATCCCTGGGATGTTGGACTTCGCTAGGATCCCCCTGCGCGACCGGTCCTTGTCCCTGAGCGCATGCACGACCTCATGCGTGATAGTAGTCTGGGGGATGGAGTGCTTCCTATCGACCGTTACCAGGTTCCGTCTGGATTCATAGGTGCCTACCGCCGTATGTGTCCGCGGATACACGTGTATCTTGACCCTGGCCTTGCCGAGTCTGGTCAATTCATCGTTCGTGAATGACTGCAGGAGGTTGCGCCTTACGGTTGCCTCCTCCAACTCGATGGCCGTGACCGGGATCTTGGCCAGCGCCGCCCGCTGGGCCTTGGTACCGTGGCCCTGCGTGTTGCGCTTTGGCCTGCCCGGAGTATCTATGCCCTCTATGTCACAATTCCCTGGATTGTGCCACCATAACGCTGCCTGTTTCGGGGTCACCTTGGCCGGAAGGACGGTCTCGGAGCGGTGCGTGTAGTCCTTCCACCCGCGGCTGGACTGTCTAGGGTCGTGGCGTGTGGATCCGTCCGCTTGTATATGGTCGCGTTTATCAGCCCATTCCTCGAAGCGGCCGAGAAGGGCATCCTGGGGAACGTAACCGTCATCATCGACAGGGATACGCAACGTTCTCCCGCGGTGCTTCACCGTTTCGTACTTCATCGCCTCCGCCTCCGGGAGAAGGACATGGGCGGCGTTTTGTCGAAGAACATGATCTGCATCCCCGCCCCTCCCTTCTACTCTCTTACCCGGATCTGAGCCTCGGCCTTCCCACGTTCTCTGATGGCCTTGGCCTTCAAGCGGTCGAGGACTTCGTAGACGGGTATGCTAGATTATTGCTGCACCAACACGCCTGAATGGTTAGGCGCAGCGCATACGGCGAGCAGATGGCCAGCAGAAAGTGGCCGAAAAGCTTTATCAGGGACAATGCATTCGGCAATCCAGAGGATTGTCATGTCTGATCTAACCCCGGAGAGCTTCTTCAGGAATGACCGCCGCAGGGATGAGACCGGGGCCGTGGTGGGCACCTGCGAGATACTGAAAATCGAGTGCCGCCTGAGGTACTCGCAGGGGGGTATCTCCGGCGACTGCCGCACTTGTGTGTTCGCATTGAACTATCTGCAAGAAAAGGGTATGGTCCAAGACATGATCCGCCATAAGGTCTATCTTAACAGGCAGTGAGCAAACCTTACTGCCTGTTTTCCGTTTTCACGCCTTC
>DATD01000002.1:98684-99141 GCA_002504525.1 Methanomassiliicoccus sp. UBA345 | reverse complement strand
TCGGCTTTGTAGAATTCATCTCGGCTGACGTCGAAAGAGTGATGTAGCGTCGGGCACGAAATGGCCTCCTCCGAGGTCAGGAGAACGTCTTTCGCGAGACACCTGGCCTCGGGAAGGGATGACCTCGTGCCGAACGATGTTCTATTGCACAACAACGGTATAATGCGTGCGGTCGACCAAATAGCGAAAGGGGCCGGACGAATAGGACTGCCGCTGTACTCGTGCGCTCGCTCGAAGCGCACGTACTCGCAGCACCAGTTGCTGGTGCTACTGGTCGCACGAGAGATGCTGGCCAAGTCGTATCGCGAGACGATCGACGTCGTCTCGCTCATGACGCCGCTGCTGCGTCGTCTTCATTTGGTGACGGTGCCACACTTCACCACGCTGCAGAAGTTTGCGTTTCGATTGGAAACGCACGTGCTTGACGGTCTGCTGTTCACGCTCGCCTCGAGCGTGA
>DATD01000002.1:68999-98369 GCA_002504525.1 Methanomassiliicoccus sp. UBA345 | reverse complement strand
CACATCAAGCTGACGCTCGTCGTCGACGAGAGAACGATGACGATACTGTCGGTGCTGGCCACGCGAGGGCCGGGGCCGGACTTCCAACATCTGCGGCCGGTACTGGAGAAGGCGGTCGATCACGGGGCTGTGATCGGGACGGTCATCGGCGATACTGGCTACGATTCGGAATCGAACAGGCGCTTCGTCGTTCGCGAGCTTGGCGCCGAGGCGCAGATACCGCTGCGCAAGGTGAACAGGCGGGCGGCCGATCGGAAGGGCTTCTACCGACGCCGCCAGCTCATGTTTTTCGATCGCTCGCTCTATCGTCGACGAGCGTTGGTCGAGACGGTCAACTCGATGCTCAAGCGTCTATCGTCGGTAGCTCGCTCTCGCAGCGAGCGTGGCCAGGCGAACGAGCTGGCCTTGCGCGCTGTCGCGCACAACGCCAAGCGAGCGGTCACGCTCGCTCACGAGGGGTGATTTCTACAAAGCCACGCCTTCCATAATTCTTAATGCGCGATCGACGCTGATTCCAGGGAATTTATTTCTTATTAAGTCCACGACCCGCTGTATGTAGATGGGGTCGATGTCCTCGACCGACGGAGTGGGCTCGATCAGGACCTGAGGCATCGTGTTTTTATTACCACTCCACTCAGCACCTTCTGGGAACCGGAAGAGCCTCCCCTCACCTAGAGCATAAAGGAATTTACGCAGCTTGGCCTTCGACAGCTTTATGCCTCGCTCCTTGAGTTCGTTGATGATGTCCTCAATGGACGGCTTGTCCTTCTCTTTGAAAGCCCTGAGGGCCTCGGCATAGATCTTCCTCCTAAGCCCCTGGTCATGCTGGTACATCAGCTTGGAATGAAGATATTGGGTAACCTCAACATCGTTAACGGCGCTGGCAAGGTCGTCGATGCTCTTGAGGACCGCTAATGGCTGGCCCGTATGGGGGTCGTTGTCTATCCTAACGAGGACGTCCCCCTCAAACGAGACGATGTAATTCATGAATGAGCCGAAACAATATTTTCGCTCTGAGAACGACGGGTCGAGGCGGAGCAGGTCCTGCTTCATCGTCGAGAGCAGGACTGGCTTCCGAATGTCTTTCGACTTGATGTATCGGACGATGAGGTCTCTCCCATTGCTGCCCTCATCCAGATCTTCCTCTCCGCTATCGTCTTGTTTTTCGGGCCCTTCAGGCTTCCGGGGCTCTGGCTCGCTCGGCAGGTCCCCCATGAGATCCTCGATCGAGCGGAACTCGTTGCAGTTCTTTTGAACGATGTGGCCTACACACCCCTCGAAGCCAACGACCGCTACAGTCTTCCCGCGTGCTTGTAGCTTCCTTATGAGGTGGATGAAGTCCGTGTCCCCGGAGCCGATGATGTATGTATCTATGCAGCTACTTGACTGGAGATCATCAAGCGTGTCCATCGCCATGCGGAGGTCGGCGGCGTTCTTGCCATTCGAGGTCATGTGCGGAATGAACACGAGGTCGAATGCAAGCTCCATCAGGTCCTGGACGTACAGCGAGCAGGGCTTCTTGGACCAGTCGGCGTACGCCCTCTTGATCAGAACATTGCCATGGCCTGTGGCATAGTCCAGCACGCTGCTCACATCGAGAGGCTTCTCAAGCGACGGGTACTTCTCTCGCGCCGGTATGGCTAAGTTCTCAAAATCCAGATATAATGCAACCTTCCCCGTCATCCTTTCAAAATATGTGACGAGATATATATAGACTATAGTGGGCGCACTTTCCTACACCTACACTGGTGCAATGGCTCTTCGATTGACCTTGGCCATGCAATAGCAACGCTCACCCCTAATTATGACGCTGAAGGGCTTCGGAATATGGTGGAGGATATGGGGGGAGTTCTCTCGCACCGCCAACGAGAAGGACGATCGGCACAACGAGACGATTAAAGCCCCCATCTGCAGATGGAACTCAGGCAGCGTATGCCTGTGTGGTGGCTCGGGTGGCAGCGGTCGCGGGCATCATCGCGGGCGCTGTTCTGATGCCACCGTTCGGTTAATAGGCCAGTGTCGTCTATTTCCTCAAGATCAAGCCCCCGGTCGGTCTTGGCCGCTTTCCCCTTTTTCTGGCCCCATACGCGGGTGACCTTGACCTGCTCGTCTAGGTTATCGACGATGATGCCATCGACAGCGAGACAGGTACGACTCAATGATAAAAATGAAAGTTGTTTGGAACTCTTTCAGATTGCCTAATGGTCTCACTTCGATCCGGAGCCGCCCTTGTGGCTCGGATGGGTGCACTCTCTCCCGCGGCACTCGTGCTCGGCCAGACCTCCCTTTCTTCCTGCCTCCACTCTCTTCTCATGGGTGGTCATTTCCGATTCGGAACCTCCCTCCCTGTGACTAGGGTGGGTACATTCTCTTCCGCGGCACTCGTGCTCGGCCAATCCGCCGGCGCGCCCCGCCTCTACTTTCTTCTGATGTAGGCTCTTCTCTGCCATTTTCATCCCTCTTTCAGAACCTCTCGGTCCTGAGGCGGGCTGGTAGACCATCGTATATGGTGTTTGACCGCGCTCTCTGCGGGGCCTGGGAAAGGATGGCCGAGTAAACGAAGGGGAAGGCGTCTAAAGCGGTCAGGTCGTCGCGCCGCGTTCTCCATCTCCCAGGCCCGCATATGGACGCACCGCTCCTGCATCGGCGGCGATCGTCTGTTGTCACTTACGTCCCATATCTAGCGCGTGTCATCCCCTTCCGCAGCGCCGTGGCGGAGCGGCCGGAGTAGAAGATGTGGCTGAATGGCGAACCATATTTAGAGGGACCATCACATTGTCCCCCATCATCGGACGGTAAGGCCGTGGAAGAATTCGATCTGATAATCGTGGGGTCAGGCGCCGGCCTGAACCTGGTGGACGCAGCGGTCAAGTCAGGAATGAAGGTGGCACTGGCGGAGAACGGGGACATGGGGGGCACATGCCTCAACCGGGGATGCATACCGAGCAAGATGTGGATCTACCCGGCCGACGTCATCCGGCAGATCGAGGAAGGCGCCCGCATCGGGATCGAAGCGAAGATCGAGAAGGCCGACTTTGAGGTGGTGCGCGAGAGGACATGGGATACCGTTCTGAAGGAGCGGGAGAACATAGCCGAGGCGGTCAAGGAGGACCCGCGGGTCACGTCCATCCGGGACACCGTCAGCTTTGTCGGGGAGCGGACTCTGAAGGCATCGGACCGCACCATCCACGCCCCCCGCATCGTGCTCGCGGGAGGAGCGCGAAGCGCCGTTCCCGACGTACCCGGGATCGATGAGGTGGAGTATCAGACGTCCGAGACGATATTCGACATCGCCGAGCTGCCGAAGAGCATGATCATCATGGGAGGCGGGTTCAAGGGGTGCGAGTTCGGGCACTTCTTCTCTGCCTTCGGCACCGATGTGACCATCCTGCAACGCCCCGCCCGGCTGCTTCCGAACGAGGAGCTGGAGATCAGTTCGGCCGTAACTCGAAAGCTTGGGCAGCACGTCGCCGTCCGAACCGCCCACGACGTGCTGGAGATACGGAAGACCGACGGAGGCGTGCAGGTCATCAGCAGGGATCGTACCACCGGCAAGGAGGTGAGCAATGAGGCGGAGATGCTGATGGTAGCTACAGGGATGAAGAGCAACGCGGACTGGCTGGACCCCGCCGCGGCCGGAGTGGAGCTGGACGAGCGCGGTTATGTCGTGGTGAACGAGCATCTGGAGACCACCGCGCCGGGGATCTGGGCGCTCGGCGACATAACCGGCCGCCACATGTTCCGCCACACCGCCAACTACGAGAGCCAGGTGGTCTGGTACAACATGTCATCCAATGACAAGGCGTTCGTGGACGAGCATGCCATACCTCACGCTGTATACACCTATCCGACGGTCGGAAGCGTTGGCATGTCGGAGGAGGGGGCCAAGAGAGGCAACCTGAAGTACCTGGTGGGCTACAACTTCTATTCCAACGCCGCCAAGGGCACGGCGATGGCCAACGACCATGGGGTGGTGAAGGTGCTCGTAGAGGCTGGTACCCGCCGCATACTGGGCGCCCACATCGCCGGCCCGGAGGCCGACCTGCTGGTGCAGCAGATCGTGTACCTGATGAACGCTGGCGATGAGAGCTACCTGCCGATGGCGAGAAGCCAGGTGATACATCCGTCATTGAGCGAGGTGGTGGCCGGCGCCTTCGCCCATCTCGCAGAGCCGGGAGCGCACCACCATCACTGATGCCAGATGGGGCCCATTCTCGTGGCGTCGGTACGCTCGTGAAGCGCCCACTTGCGGAACAGCTGCCTCGAGGTCATTGCGGCCAGGAACGGTATCGGAGGCGTCAGGTATACCAGCGAACCGAACAGGGCGCCGAACCGCTGGGCGCCGTTCATGCCCCGCACCTTCAGGACAATGGGGTCGTCGGTCTCCCCGCGGTCCAGTCCGAACGCGGAGCGAAGGATCAGAACGTCGGAGCGGTACACCACCTGCATGCTCCATGCGATGGCATCCGTCATGGGGATCTGGATCCCTCCCGCCGAGGTGGTCTTGCTCAGGATCGACCTCCTAAGGTCCTCCGCGGTGCTCCCTTCGAAATTGGTGTACGCGTATCCGACCGTCTTCAGGTAATGGGAATCGGACCCGCCGAGCATGGCCCATCTCTCCGACATCGCAGCACGTTCGGCCTCCGCGTTGGAATAATCGTCGATGTGGCCCCCGTTGAGCACTTCGATGCCGTCCAGGTCCAAATGGTCGATCCTCTGTTTCAGGCAGGGGCAGTGGAGGCTGAAAGGATGCGGAGCTATGACCAGCCCGTCCTGCTCCCTGATACGGCTGATCGTCTCGACCGCGCTCAGGCCGGCAGGGATCTCTTCCTCTATGAATAGCGCTATCACTTCACCCTCGGCGGTGGTGATCTCCTCGCCCTTGACCACCTCGATGCCGTTGATCTGAGCGGCAGCCTGTGCGGCCACCTCCGCCCCCCGCATGGAATTGTGGTCGGTGATGCACACCACATCCATGCCGGCGCTCTTCGCTTTCTTAACGACATCTGCGGGATCGGACACCGATTCCGGGAAGCGCAGGACTCCCATGCGGTGGAGGCCCGAATATTTGGTATGGACGTGAACGTCCGCCTTTCCCTGCACGCCAATCGGAGACCTATCCTTCCTTAAAAAGACTATGGCCCCTTGGACGATTCAGAGAATCTCACCTTTTTATAAGGTCGGAACGAGTGATGATCCCCACTGCCTGGTCCTGTTCCATCACTATGACCGCCGGGAACTCCAGCAGCAGGTCCTTCACTCTGTCGGCGGACGTCGTTCCGGATACCTTGGGGGGCGGCTCGCTCATCGCCTTTTCGGCATGGGAGCCGAGGTCGCCGGAGAATCGCAGCAAGTCCTCCTCGGTGATCATCCCGATGACCGAGCGGTCCCTGAACACCACTACTTGGGACACTCCCTTCTCGCGCATTATCCTTCCGGCCGAGGCGATCGAATCATCATGCTGGACGCCATAGATCCCGGCGGTCATGTACTTCCGGCAGTGGTCCTTCTCCTCTTCCTTGAGACAGCGGAATATCCGGTCCACCGTGGAGAATCTGGGGTCGACCTTGCCGCTCTCTATCTTGGCTATGTGGGCCTGCGACACTCCCGCCTTCTTCGCCAGAGCCGTCTGGCTCAGCCCGACCTTGATGCGCAGCCGCTTGATGTCCGATATGTCCATCTATAACCTCTAGTTATAATTCTATGAGCAAAACAATGCTCCAAAATATATATACCCTCTGAACAATCGCACCGTTGGGTAATCACGATGGGAAAGTGTCTGTTCACCTCCGAATCGGTGACCGAAGGTCACCCTGACAAGCTTTGCGACCAGGTCTCCGATGCCTTGCTCGACGCCTATCTGGCGCAGGACCCCGAGGCCCATGTGGCGGTGGAGACGGTCACCACCACGGGCATGGTCATGGTAATGGGCGAGGTCAAGACCGACCCGTGCAAGAACGTTCACATCGACGTCGACCGCGTGGTTAGGGACACAGTCCGCGCGATCGGCTACTCCAGCCCGGAGATGGGCTTCGATGCATCTTCCATATCAGTGATGTCGTCCATCCACGATCAGAGCGCGGACATCGATATGGGAGTGTGCCGCACCTCCAAGGGCAAGAAGCTCGCCACCGGGGCGGGCGACCAGGGGCTGATGTTCGGATATGCCACCGACGAGACGCCGGAGTACATGCCGCTGCCGTTGATCACGGCGCAGAAGCTGGCCTTCCAGCTTGCCAAGCTACGTAAGGACGGCACCCTGCCGTGGCTCCGCCCGGACGGGAAGACCCAGGTCACCGTGGAGTACGAGGACGGCAAGCCGAAGAGGTTCGACACCATCGTCGTCAGCACCCAGCATGCTCCTGTCATCGATGGCGAGACGGACGACGCCAAGGTCCACGCCATCATCGAGAAGGAGATCAAGGACAAGGTCATCAAGCCGGTCTGCGGAAAGCTCCTCGACGCCAAGACCAAGTATTTCATCAACCCCACCGGACGTTTTGTCATCGGCGGGCCCTGCGGCGATTCTGGCCTGACCGGCCGTAAGATCATCGTCGACACCTACGGGGGCACCGGCCGCCACGGAGGAGGGGCATTTTCCGGGAAGGACCCCACCAAGGTGGACCGCTCTGCCGCCTACATGTGCCGCCACATCGCCAAGAACATCGTCGCCGCCGGCCTGGCCAAGAAGGTCGAGGTGCAGGTCGCGTACGCCATCGGCGTCGCCCACCCCGTTTCGGTGATGATCGACACCATGGGCACCGGGGCCATACCGGACGACGCCATCTCCGCCGCGGTCTCCAAGGTCTTCGACCTCAGCCCCGACGGCATCATCGAGGCCCTGGACCTCCGCCGGCCGATCTACCAGAAGACGGCCGCCTACGGCCACTTCGGCCGCAAGGAGGAAACCTTCCTGTGGGAGAAGGTCGACAAGGTGGACGAGCTCCGCAAGGCCACGGGTGTCAACGGCGCCGCGAAGAGCGGGGCGAAGGCCAAGGCGAAAAAGGGCGCCAAGGCCTCCGCCTGAAATCCCTTACTTCTTTTCCTTTATCTTCATGGCGATCTGCCGGCCCATCTCCCGGCATCTCTCCTTCTCTGCCTCATGCGGCACATAGTTCACCTGGAGGTCTTCCAGCGGCAGCTCCAGGCCTGTGACCTCAAGCTGTTCCCGCACCGCCCTGGTGCCACCTCCGTTCCAGCCGTGGGAGCCGAACACCGCTCCGATGCGGCCCTTGGGGCGCAGCCCCTTCATGTAGAACACCAGGTCGGCCACGCTCGGGAACATGGTATTGTTGATCGTCGGCGTTCCCACCACTATCGCCCTGGCGTCCAGCACCTCCTTGATCACCCAGCTGCGATCGGTGTCGCCGAGCTTTAGCACCTGGACCTCCACACCCTGCGAGGCGATGCCGTCGGCGATGTGTTGGGCCATGGTGGCTGTGGAGCCCCACATCGTATCGAACACGATCACTGCCTTCTCCTTGGTGACGTTCGAGCCCCAGTCCGAGTACGCTTTCAGTATCTTCCCGAGGTCCTTCCGCCAGATCACTCCATGAGCGGTGGCGAGGATCTGGATGTCCAGCTCGCTAGCCTTCTCGAGCGTCTTCACCACCCTTGCGCCGAACGGCATGATGATGTTGGCGTAGTACTTCGCCGCCTCGTGGAATAGGATGCCCTGGTCCACCTCGTCGTTGAAGCGCGCGTTGGTGGCATAGTGCTGCCCGAAGGCATCCATGCTGAACAGCAGCTTGTCCTCGGGGACGTAGGTGAACATGGAGTCAGGCCAGTGCAGCATGGGCGTATCGATGAAGCGGAGGGTCTTGCCCCCGCAACGGATCTCCGACCCGTCCTCCACCGCGTCGACCTTCAGTTCGGGAAAGTGCAGCGCCAGGCCTTCCTTTCCCTTCCTCGACGCCAGGACCTTGGCGCCGGTCAGCTTCTGCATCTCCAACAGGGAGGACGAATGGTCCATCTCGGTGTGGTTGGACACTATGAGGTCGATCTTGGATGGATCGATGACGCTCTTGATGCGGGCTAGGAGCTCGTCGAGGAAGGGCCGCTTGACCGTGTCGATCAGAATGTTCTTCTCGCCGGTCATGATGTACGCGTTGTAAGTGGTGCCGCGCGGAGTGGTATAACCGTGAAAGCTCCTGATGTTCCAGTCGATCGCCCCTACCCAGTAGATGTTGTCCGTTACCCTTATTGCCTCCAATGACTCACCGGGTTTGTATCGCCCCACAAGATATGTATCATCTTCGGAGGATACGAGAGGCGCTACGAGGCTGATGAGGTAGGCTCAGCTGTAGTAGTACTCCCCTCTCTCTTTCTGCTCACGGTCCAGCCGGGAGCCGGGCTTGTTGATGCGGGGCCGGTTGGTGTCATTGTCGCGGCGGAACGTCACGTCGATGTCTTCCAGGAACATGTTCATACCGTGCCTCATCTCGTACGGTCCGCCCGCCGTTCCTTCCACACCAGGCGTGCCGCGGAACACCATCATGCTGTCCGATACCATGTCCAGGAAGTAGATGTCATGGTCGACGATGAGCGCGCTGCGGCCTTTCTTCTCCATCACCCTGCGGATGGTCTTAGCCGCCTCCATGCGCTGGTTCGAGTCCAGGTACGCGGACGGTTCGTCGAGCAGATAGATGTCCGCTTCCTTGGACAGGCACAGGGCGATGGACATCCTCTGCAGCTCTCCCCCGGATAGGTTCATGACGTTCTTCTCGTACAGCCGGCGAAGGGCCAGGGGGTGTGCGATCTCGCTCTCGAAGAAGCCGGATTGGAAGAACTCGTACGCGGTGGTCTCGAACAGCTCTCTTACCGTGCCGTCGAAGTCGGGCGAGATGTACTGCGGCTTGTATGAGACCTTGGCGCTCTTGTCCAGCTTCCCAGCGGTCGGTTCCTGCACCCCCGCCAGCATCTTGACGAAGGTGGTCTTTCCGATGGCGTTCGGTCCGACCACGCCGACCGACTCACCGATCTTAATGGAGCCTCCATCCACCTTCAGCCGGAACTGCTTGTAGTCGCATTCCAGGTCCCCGAAGTCCATCAGGGTCACCATTTCCACGGTGTCCCGGGGAGGGTGCGACTCGAACCTTATGGAGGTGTCGCGGAAGCGGATGTTCTCTTCCCGCATGTAGCCGTCCAGGTAGGTGTTTATCGCCGTCCGCACCTGGCGGGGCTGGGCGAACACGCCGTATGCGCCCTCGGAGCCGTATACCAGGTAAGCGTTGTCGGCCATGAAGTCAAGGATGGCCAGGTCGTGCTCGATGACCACCACCTGCTTCTCTGCAGCAAGATTCTGGATGAGCCTCGCCATGCGTATGCGCTGATAGATATCGAGGTACGACGACGGCTCGTCGAAGAAGTACACATCGGCGTCCTTCATGAGGGTGGCGGCGATGGCGACCCTCTGCAGCTCTCCCCCGGACAGCTTTTCCAGAGGGCGGTCGATCACTCCAGTGAGGTCGAGCAGGGACGCGGCCTCGTCCACGGTCATGCGTTCGGCCACCCTGCTCAGCAGGTCGCGGGCGACCCCTTTCACCACGGCGGGCAGCTTGTCAACGTATTGCGGCTTGAGCGCCGTGCGCACCTGACCGGCGTAGACCTTCACCAGATAGTCGCCCAGCTCCGTTCCCGACAGCCGATCGAGGACCTCCTCCTTGGAAGGGGGGTTGTCGAACTCGCCGAAGTTGGGGACCTCCTTTCCGGACAGCAGCCCGATCGAGGTCGTCTTGCCGATCCCGTTGGGACCGAGGATGCCCGTCACCAGTCCCGTCTTGGGCACCGGCAGCCGGTAGATACGGAAGCCGTTCTGGCCATACTGGTGCATCAGCTCGTTCTCGATCTCCGCCGGCAATCCGATGATCTTGATGGCTTCGAACGGGCATTTGTTGATGCATATCCCGCAGCCGGCGCACAGCTCCTCCGAGATGATGGGCTTGCCCCCCTCGCCCATCACCACTGCCTCCACCCCTGTTCTGACCTTGGGGCAATAGTTCCTGCACTCCGCATTGCACTTCTTGGGCTGGCAGTGGTCACGAAGCAGGACCGCGATACGCATGAGGTGCTCAATGGACCCCCTGTTAAAAAACTTGATTGTCCGCCACTGCACGGGACGGGCGTTCTGGTCGCGGTCAAGCCTTAAATCCTCATTCCACTATGGCCGTCCGATACCATGGCCAAAGTTCTCGTGTGCGTCGCGTGGCCTTATGCTAACTCACCAATACACCTCGGGCATGTAGCGGGCTCGCTGCTACCTCCCGACCTCTACTCCCGTTACCGCCGCCTCCGCGGCGACGAAGTGCTGATGGTCTCCGGCTCCGACCAGCATGGGACGCCCATCACGGTGCGGGCCGAGAAGGAGGGGACCACCCCCCTGGAGGTAGCGGAGCGCTACCATGAGATCAACAAGAGGGCCATCGAGGGGTTGGACATCGAGTTCAGCCTGTTCACCAAGACCCATACCGAGAACCATTTCCGCGTGGTCAGCGAGGTCTTTCTCGAACTGCTCAAGAAGGGCTACCTGTACGAGAAGAGCACCCTGCAATATTTCTGCCCCTCCTGCGACAAGTTCCTCCCGGACCGCTATGTCGAGGGCGCCTGCCCCTCCTGCGGAAACGAGAAGGCGAGAGGGGACCAGTGTGAGAAGTGCGGCAAGACCTTCGAGGGCGGAGAGCTGGTCGAGGCGAAGTGCGTGCACTGCGCCACCGTGCCGGAGCTGCGGGAGACGAAGCACCATTTCATCAGACTGTCCGAGTTCCAGGAGCAGCTGATCGACTGGATCAAGGACAAGGAACATTGGCGCCCCTCGGTGCAGCTGTTCACCCAGAACTGGCTGGAGGCGGGATTGGAGGACCGCCCCATAACCAGGGACATGGAATGGGGCATCCCCGTTCCGCTGCCCGGCCAGGAAGGAAAGGTCATCTATGTGTGGTTCGATGCCGTCATCGGCTACCTCAGCGCGTCCAAGGAATGGGCCCAGCTGTCTGGGGACCCTGATGCCTGGAAGGCCTACTGGACCGATCCCGCGGTCAGGAGCTATTACTTCCTAGGAAAGGACAACATACCATTCCACACCATCATCTGGCCGGCCATCCTCATGGGTTGCGGAGGACTGAACCTTCCCTACGACGTGCCGGCTAACGAGTTCCTCACCTTCAAGGGCGACAAGGTGTCGAAGAGCAGGGGGACCACCATTGACATACCCTCGCTGCTGAAGCGCTTCGACCCGGACATCATCCGCTACTACGTGGCGGCGAACATGCCGGAGAACAAGGACGCCGACTTCTCCTGGGAGGACTTCGAGGTCAAGATCAACAACGAGCTGGTGGCGACCCTCGGTAACTACTACCACCGTGTGCTCAGCTTCACATACAAGCACTTCGGGGAGGTGCCCGAGTTCGTCGGGACCGCCGAGGAGCGGGAAGAGATGATGAACGCCATCCGCGAGGCCAGGGACGCTGTCGCCGAAGCGATGGATGGGTGCCACTTCAAGCGGGCGCTCAAGACCATCATGGACCTGGCGCAGTTCGGGAACCGGCATTTCGATTCGGTGGGGCCGTGGGCGCTGATCAAGAAGGACCGCCAGGCATGCGGTTCCGCGCTGCACCTGCACCTCATGCTGGTGAAGGCCCTGGCGACGCTCACATCACCGTACCTGCCGAGCTCCTCGGAGAAGGCGTGGACATTCCTGGGGCAAGAGAGCACACTGCAGCAGGCCGGGTGGTCGGCGGTGGATTCGGACCTCGAAGCTCATCAGAAGCTCAATGAGCCGAAGCCCCTGTTCTCCAAGATCGAGGTGGAGAAGGACGAGGGCGATCCGGTGTACGGCGGCTTCGAGACCCTCAACCTCAAGGTCGGCCGCATCGTCAAGGCGCAGGACCATCCCAATGCCGATTCGCTGCTGCTGCTGGAGGTTGACATCGGTAAGACGATCCAGGTGGTAGCGGGACTGAAGGCCTACTACACCAAGGAGGAGATGGAGGGCCGCAAGGTGGTGGTGGTCTCCAACCTCAAGCCTGCCAAGCTGCGCGGCGAGCAGTCGCAGGGGATGCTCCTAGCCGCCGACTCCGGCGACCTGGTCAAGCTGGCCTCGCCCCCCGAGGATTCCGTGCCGGGCGATGCCGTCAGCAGCGGGCTGAGGCAGTCGGACCGCCTGATCGAGTTCAAGGACTTCCAGAAGCTCACCCTCCGCGTAGCGGCTGTTGACGGGAACGAGCTCGACGTCGGAAGGACCGTGAGGGCCAAGGGCCTGGTGGAGCTGAAGGCCAAGAGGGTCGTCGCATACCTCCCGACGCCGGACGCGGACGAAGCGCTGGTGCTATCCACCGACAAGGGGCCGGTGACCGTCGACGATGCCATGCCTGGCGGGGCCACGGTGCGATGAAGGCCGACCTTCACGTCCACTCCGACCACTCGGGGGACGGACGGCAAAGCCTGGAGGATATCCTGCGCACCTGCCGGGAGATCGGCCTGGGCGCGCTGGCCATAACCGACCATAACAACATGGATTGCTATCCGTCCGTTGCCGAGGACATCATGATCCTGCCGGGAATGGAGATAACCACCGCCGACGGCCACGTACTCGCATATCTAATCGGCGAGCCGGTCCCGAGAGGCAGGAGCGTCGATGAGACCATCGACCTCATACACGACCAGGGAGGGATCGCGGTCGCGGCGCATCCGTACCGGTGGTGGTCCGGCCTGGGCGAGGAGAACGTACGCGGCAGGAAGTTCGACGCGGTGGAGACATTGAACTCCCGCTCCATGGGCCTCGGCAACCGCCGCGCCGCTCGTCTGGCACGCAGCATCGGCGTATCGGAGGTGGGCGGGAGCGACGCCCACGTCACCGCTCACATCGGGCGAGCGTGGACCGTCTTCCCGGACGATTGCCAGAACGCCGAGGACATGGTGAAGGCGATACGGACGGGCGCCACGTCGGCGGAGGGACGCGGCAGGGGAATCGGGCAGACCATCGCCTACGGCACGAAAAGCATAGCCCGGTGGGCGGGCAGGGGCTTCAAGAGGCTGTGATCATAGCATCCGTTCGATCATATCGGCCAGCGAACGGGCCTCTTGGACGACGGCCACGTCATCGACCTGCCGGTCCGCCGTCACCGCGATCAGGTATCTCGGGCCGAGGCTGACGAGCACGAGGTCCTTCTCGCCCATCATCACCTTCACCTCGTTCAGGCGGTCCCGGAGCTCCGTGGTGACGGTCTGCCCGGCGCCCAGGACGATCGCGCACATGGCCGCGAATGTCTCCCTGTGCCCCTCCTCAGGCGTGGTGCCCATGACGAACATGCCGCCTCGGGAGATGAGAGCGACGTTCCTGACATGGTCTATCGCTTCTATCTGGTCGAGGGCGTTCTTTACAGCAGTGAGTTCGCTCATTTCAACCACGCTTCCAGGATGGGTATTGTCAAATGATTAGCCGCAATAAATAGATTGTGATAAAAATGAGGGCCCGCCTGCGGTCTGGCATCTCGCACCGTTGCCGCCCTCTCATGCGGCTGAACGGCCATGCGGCATGCCCGGCACGCAGGGCAAAGGTTGATGTAGCGACCAGACGGTCCCTGCCTGGAGATCGCCTTGTGGCTTAAAGGGCGCTTGGGCCTTGGAGTAAAGGCAGAGAACATCGAAAGCAGGATGATCGAATCCTTCCGTTCACCGCTGGACTTCGAGGTCCGGATGGCGAGCAAGAAGCTGGTATGCCAAGCGGAGGAGATGCCCCACATCATAATCCCGGCGTTGCTGCGCAACTATGATAATAAGAACGACCGCGTACGCGAGGGGGTTCGCGAAGTCCTGTCCCGGATCGTGGCCACGAACTCAGGCATGGGCTCTGTGATCGATGAGATGTGCAACCCCAGCAATGCGGTGCGAAAGGGGCTCCACGCCTTCCTCGGTGACCACATCGGCTTCCACGCGGCGACATACGCATCGTTGTACGAGCAGACCATGCTGCTGGTGGCGATGTCCCAACGCAAGGAAGTGCCGGCGGACGACATCATATCCCTGGCGAACCAGTCCAAGCGCACCTTCCTGAACGGCGAGGTGATGAAGGCGGTGGGCGACATCGGCTACTGCCTGGACCACATGAAGCACCGCTATCGCACCTCCGAGCAGTACAAGGAGTACGTGACCGACCTGCTGAAGATGGCGCCTGACCTCACCAAGATGGGCGTGTACAGGAGCACCATCGAGGAACCGCTGCGCAAGGTCATGAGAGCATCGCGCTACCGCGAATACGATGAGACGAAGGAGATCGTGCAACTCCGGACCAGGGAGTCGCAGCTGTATGCGGCCTTAGGGAGGCTGGAGAGGTCGGTGAGGAACAGCATGTCCGAGCGGCCTGACCCGCCCAATGAGCTGGCCGCTGATGACCGCGAACTGCTGTCCCGCATGCAGGCGCTCATCGAACGATTCACGTCATTGGTGCTGGTGGGTCGCCATGACGAGGCCGTCTCCATTCTCCTGGAGCATCTCAGTTCGCCCGAAGCGAACCCGTCCCTGCTGGCGTGGAGGCGCCGGCTGGAGGTGAAGGACCCGTCGGCATTGTTCACATTGTTCCTGGTGGGACTGGCGAGCGTCAAGCTCGCCGCGGTCGTGCTACCCGACGCTGCCGAGGACCTCTATCAGACCGAGCTTCGTTCTCTGGTGGGAGTGCCCAGCATCCATCTGGTGATGTGGCCTGAACACTTTCTCAGCAGCCTTTCGCCCCCTGATCGGGAGGAGCCTGTGAGCGCGGCAACAGATGAGGGGCAGGCATAATATCGCAACGGATAATTAAAACCTGGACCATTCATCTCGCAACATTTATATCTCCGCGAACCGCTCTTCCTGGCGAGGGATGCACTAATGCCAAGTTCATTGGTAAGGAACGCTTTAGGCAGCGAGTACGCTATTGACGAACAGCCCGCCGTAGGGGGAGAGCTATCCGCGGTGGACAAGGAGCTCATGGAGTTCGCCAAGAGGCTGGACGTTTGTATCAAGATCATCGGTTGCGGGGGCGGCGGTTCGAACACCATCAACCGTTGCGTTGACGCCGGCGTGGACGGCGCGCAGCTTTGCGCCATTAACACCGACGCCAAGCACCTGCTGACCATCAGGGCACCGAGGAAGATCCTCATCGGGAAGAGCACCACCCGCGGTATGGGCGCTGGAGCGCTTCCGGAGAACGGAGAGGCCGCGGCCCGCGAGAACGACGCCGAGATAAGGGACTTCCTCGCGCAGTCGAACATCGTGTTCGTCACCGCCGGCATGGGCGGCGGCACCGGCACCGGCGCCGCGCACTATGTGGCGTCGATCGCCAAGGAGCAGATACGTGCGCTCACCATCGGTGTCGTGACGTTCCCGTTCAAGGCCGAAGGGACGGTCAGGGCGGAGAACGCCATGCTCGGCCTCAACAAGCTTCGTCATGTCTGCGACACTACCATCGTGGTGCCGAACGACAAGCTGCTGGAGCTCGTTCCCAAGCTGCCGGTGGACGCGGCGTTCAAGGTCGCTGACGAAGTGCTCATGCAGACGATCAAGGGTCTGACGGAGATCATCACCAAGCCTGGCCTGGTCAACCTCGACTATGCTGACATCCAGACCGTCATGAAGGAAGGCGGGGTGGCGTTCGTCGGCATCGGGGAAGCGTCCGAGGACGATGACGACCGCGTCAAGGCGGCCGTGCACGAGGCGCTGAGCTCTCCCCTGCTGGGTGAGATCGACCTCAAGGATGCCAAGGGCTGCCTGATCAGAGTGGTGGGCGGACCGGACATGACCGTCGCTGAAGCTCAGAGGGCCGCGCAGATCGTCAACGATTCCGTCAACGAGCGCGCCAGGATCATCTGGGGTTGTTCCATCGACCCCGAGCTGCAGGGCACCATCAAGATCCTGCTGATCGTCACCGGCGCGCAGTCCCAGTACATGTACGGGAAGGGAGGAGCTCCCACCGCCAAGGCCGGAGGGTTCGAATCCGCTCCTCAGAGGCTCGGCGGCCAGCCCAAGCCCAGGGAGCCGCAGCCCATGAGGCAGGCTCCGGCGTATGACGACGGCATAGACTTCGTCCGCTGAGCGAGGGGGCACTCGGGGACCCGTCGAAACCCTTTCTCCTCTTTATGGAGAGAGGTCAGAAGTCAAAGGCGCTGTCGCCAAAGGTGACCGCCGGGCAGGGTTCCGCGCAGCGTCCGCAATGGATGCACGCGGCCGCATCGACAACGATCTTGCCTAGCTCGATCCTTAGTGCACCCTCGCAACATCTGGCGATGCAGACGCCGCACCCGACGCACTCCTCGGCCTTGACCACCGCCCGGCGAACCCTTTCCACCTTTTCTTTCAATGTCTCGGGGTCCTGGTCCTTGCCGATGAGGGCACCCTCGTCGAACACCGTGACCTGGTCCACGGCGCACCAGCCTTCAACCTGGCTGATCTCGACCGCCCCGATGATGTTCAGCACGTTGGCGACGCGCTCGAGATCAAGGCCATGAGAGAACGCTTCCTCTATGCTGTACCCCAAGATGCATGGCGAGACACCCTTGGCCAGGAACAGGCGGAGGTTGGTCGTTTCCTCTGCTTTCGCCTCGCTCCGACCGATGTCCACTCCAGCCTTCTCCAGCTCCTGGCGGTATGAGGGCGGGATGCGCCTCCATCTCCACGCGCCGTACTCGATCCATTCGTCCGGCAGGCCCTTGGAGCCCGCGTAGGTGCGGAGGGCGGCGTCCCATTCCTCGTAGAGGGGAGAACCTTCCTTCACCCGCTCCAGCTCGGCCAGGTCGGAGGCCGGGCACATGAAGCAGCCGATGCGATCCAGCCCCCGCTCGTACCACGGGTTGCCCTTCTCGCCTTCGCCCATAATGAGCAGCCATACATGGAGTGCGGTCCAGTTCTGGATGGGCGACGCGCCCACCTGCCCGGGGGTCCAGGGATTGTTCCACACCCTTGGCTTGGACGCCCGCGCCTCTGATTCATAGCGCCGCTGGCCTATGAACGACAGCACGCCGTTTGGATAGTGCTTCATGATCGCCCGGACGGTCGGCCCGAGCTTGTTGGTCTTGCAGCACCACCGGTAGTCGCGGCCCGGCGGGCCGAACACCCGGAGGCCTTCCTGGAACGCCTCTCGCGGCGCCTGCTCCACGATCAGCTCAGCGCCGTGGCGGGCGGCCACGTCACGAACGTGCTCGACGGTCTCAGGGAACTCCAGCCCGGTGTCGATGAAGAACACCGGTATGTCCAGTTCCGCTTTCCTGGCCAGCAGAAGAGTGGCCAGGGAGTCCTTTCCTCCAGAGAACGATATCATGGCCGGCAGCCCGTGCTGCCGGACCGTCCTCTGCATGAACGACACCGCCTCAGATGTCATCCGCTCCATCTCCGGACGGTTCGCCTCGACGACGCGGTCCCAGGTCGCCGGCGTTCGGGATGGATCGTCATGGTGCTCCTCTACCCAGCGAACCTTGACCGCCATCCCCTTGGCGCCCGGGATCATCTCCTCGGAAGACATCCTGGCCAGGCCCGCGGCGAACGCGAGTCCCTGCTTGTCGAGCAGCACGACCTCGTCGCCCGCCCGGATGCCGGGGTCCGCGCTCACCACTCCCGGGGCCAGCATGTTGGAGCCCTTGAGGATGAACGGTATCGCGCCGTCATCGGCGAAGATGCGGCCCCTGCTCATCACGCCTTCCATGGATCGCGCAGCAGGCATGCGGGGAAGGAACGTCCATCCCCTGCCCACGTCGTAGCGCATGGTGCCCTGCACCGCGCCGTCGGCGATGATCTCGTCCATGCGGTCCAGCGCCGGCGCCTTGCTCATTATGGCCACGTGGCCCTCGGGAAGCACCGCCAGTCCGACCCCGTCACCGAACTGGGCGTCCAGCGTGCGGCGGGCCAGCTCGATGTCGTGCGAGAATGCCGGGCGAGCATCGCCTGGCGGGGTGATCTCCACTGGTCTGGTGCTTCCTCCGCAGCTTCCGCATTCCTTGATCTCAAGAACGGGGACGTTGCACCGATCGCACCATCGCAAGGGCATCTTGCCTAACCTGACCTGGGCCACGGTGTGCGAGTAAGTGCGCTGATATAAATGGATTTGCACCGATGCTCCGCCTGGCCGTGGCGGTTCCTCGAGCCAGATGCTCACCGGGAAGATGGTCGAAAGAGTAGCGTCACGACCGCATCATCCACTGGCCGGCCGCATGAGCCGCTGCACTCGCCCCGACGTACCGGACGGCCCTTCGGTGAGCGTCGTCAGGACGTACAGATCTCCATCGGCGTCCTCTCCGAACGCCAGGACGTATTCGCCCAGCTCCCCGCGCCCGTCGATGCTCATCTCTTCCATGGTCCATCGCCCGTCGCTATGCTCGGTCCCGGCGAACAGCTTACCCCGGGGAGAGCCGCTCTTTCCGCTCAGGTCGCCAAAGATGTACTTTCCGCGGAGGCCGGGGATCGAGGACCCCCGGTACACGTATCCGCCGATGACCGCCGTGCCTATGCCCCCCCGCCGGTTGGCGGCGTTCGGATATTCCAGGATGGGGTCGATGAGCTCCTCCCCCCTGGCCCCGCGGTCCGGGCAGTCGTCCATCTCCGCCCGATTGTCCCGGGCATCGAAGCAATGCCTGCCCTCGCGTATGTGCCAGCCGTAATTGCCCCCGTTGACGATGATGTCCACCTCCTCCCATCGGGTCTGGCCGACGTCGGCCGCGAACAGCCTCCCGATCTCCCGGTCGAAGGAGATATGGTAAGGGTTCCTCAGCCCGTATGCATAAATCTCGGGAAGGCCGCCGCCCCGGGCGAAAGGATTGTCGGGTGGGATCCCGTACTCCTTGCCGTCCGAGTGGCCGTCCACATCGATGCGGAGGATCTTTCCCAGCATGGTGCCGAGGTCCTGGCCGTTGCCTGTCTGCTTATTATGCCCCATCCCCTGGTCGTTCTGAGCGCCGCCGTCGCCGAGCGGAACGTACAGGAGGCCGTCCGGCCCGAAGGCGATGTGCCCGCCGTTGTGGTTCATCTGCGGCTCCTGCACCTTCAGAACGGTCCGGGCGGAGCGGACATCGACCTCACCATCCATGACGGTGTACTCCGCCAGGTGGCTGGTGTTGTTCCAACCCTCTCGCTCGGGAGGCGCGCTGTAGTAGAGATAGAACTTCCCGTTCTTCGAGAACCGTGGATGGAACGCCATTCCGAGCAAGCCTCTCTCGTCATACCCGGGATCGAGGTCGATGACATAGCTGGTGATGTCGAGGAACATGCTTCGCTCTATGTCGCTTGAAAGGACATGCACCTTTCCGATCTGGTCGACGATGAATATCCTGCCGCTGCCGTCCGGAGGGCATGCCATGGCGACAGGGTTGACCAATCCTTCCATCACCGTTTCCAGCCCGACCGTCATCTTCTCCTTCGAACTCTCCTTCATAGCTCCGATAGCACCGCTCCTGCTCATGTGAACACCGTGAATGGTCGTTGGTACCTCGAGGTAGATAAGCAGTCATGCTGAAAGCCATCTAGAGAATGGCTGCCGGAGCGCTCAGGACGGATGCGGAAACATTCATAACAGGCGGCATGGGATTGTAATCGTCATGCGTCCGGCGCGATCGGACGCTCGGAGGGTCGGATGGATGCTGTAGACAGTTGGTGGGTGTTTCCCGGGTTCAGGATCGAGCAGGTGGCGACCGGCCTCAACAAGCCGGTCAACATTGCCATGGCGCCGAGGCGGGAAAGCGGGCCGCTTTTGTACGTCTCCGAACTGTATGGCCGCATACGCGTCGTCACCTCCGACTGCAAGGTCAGCACATTCGTCGACTCCCTGCTCAACTACAAGCCGGACAATGTCCTTCCCGGTTCCGGGGAATCGGGCGTCACCGGCATCTGCGCCGATCCCGCCTCGGGGGACGTGTTCGCGTCGATGGTGTACGTCGACGACGGTAGGCCGTTCTCCAAGGTGGTGCGGATGAGCACCGCCGACGGTATGACCATGACGAGCTCAAAGACGATCGTGGACGGCATACCGGCGACCTTCAACGCCCACCAGGTGCAAGCGCTGACGATAGGCCCGGACGGAAAGCTGTACGTCAACCTCGGCGACGGCTATGGCGAGCCGGAGGCGGCGCAGCGGGACGATGACCGGAGAGGGAAGGTGCTGAGGCTCGATCTCGACGGCTCGGTGCCGGACGACAATCCGGCGAAGGGCAGCCCCGTCTTCGCCAAGGGCTTCCGCAACCCTTTCGGCGCGGCGTGGCGGCGCAGCGATCGTTCGCTGTACATCACCGACAACGGCGCGCAGTCGTACGATCGCATCGCCCGGGTGGAGGCCGGCGGCGATTACGGGTGGCCGCCCGACATGCGAAAAGGCTCATTGTTCTGGTGGACCTTCACTCAGGCGCCTACCGCCCTCGGCTTCGCGCAGGACGGGCAGTTCGGCGACCTCTTCAACGACCATCTGTTCGTGGCGCTGGCCGGGCCGGCCAGGCACAAGGTCCCGGCGATGAAGGGCAAGAAGATCGTCAAGCTGGAGCTGGGCAGGGACGGCGGAGCGGCTTCCTACGATGATTTCATCGTGTACGCCGGAGAGGGCCTGGCGATGCCGGTCGGCCTTGCCTTTGGCCATGACGGGCTGTACTTCACCGACCTGTACGGGGAAGGCGACGTTTACGGAAAGGAGCCGCAGGGAAACGTGTTCCGGGTGGTTCGGGCGGAAGGGGGTGAGGGACCTGGCAAAGGGCTGCGCTATTGATACACGAGATCGGTGGGTCGAGGACTCCGAGGAGAACTTCAGGAACTGCTACTGCCCCGGGTGCCCCACCTACCACGAGTGCATGAAAGCCGGCGGAGAGAAGCTGTACTGCGCCCGCCAAACGTCGAGATGTGACATAGTCCGACGCGGCTGCGAATGCGGCGAATGCTCCGTGGCATTGCGTTCACGGCTCTCCCTGAACTACTACTGTCAGGACGGGCCGGCAAGGTTCTAGCCTGCCATTCATTGCTTCACGCTGGCCCGGGCGCGCTCCGCCGCGGGGTCGCGGGCCCACAGCAGCGGAACGCTAGACGCGATGGCGATGATTCCCGCAAGAACGAAAGGCGCCGCTCCGATGACCTCCTCCCCGGGCGGCAGGAAGAATGTCAGGGCGATGGGGCCGATGAAGGAGCCGACATCGCCCATGGTGCGGAACAGCCCCATCGATGCGCCCAGCTCGCTCGGGCGGGACACGTCGGACACCCACGCTCCGATGGGGCCGGTAAGTCCCAACGCCGCCCCCATGGCGATCATGAGGATAGTGAACGTCACCTCGTTCCCGACCAATGCCAGCGAGAGGGCCAGGATGCCGGTGATGAAGAGGCTGGCGAACATGAACGGCCGCCGGCCCAGGCGGTCGCTGAACGTCCCTGCCGGAAGCAGCGTGATGAAGTTGGTGAAGGAGAACGCTGTAAGTACGGCTCCGAACTCCACGGGGGTCATGGAGAGGTTCCGAACGGCGAAGACGGGAAGTATGGTCGCGATCAGTCCGATGCGGACGACCGATATCGCCAGCAGGCCGAGGTTGATCGACGCCAGCGATCGATTGCGCAGGGAGCGGGTGAGCTGGCGGATCTCGAGGCGGCCTCCGGTCCCCTCGACCAGCGAGGGTTCGACGCCCAGACGGACCATCGCCAACGATATGAGGGCGAAGAGCGCGTAGATGAGGAAAGGCGTTCCGAGGCCGAAGCTCTGCCCGAACAGCCCGCCCAGCAGGGGGCCGCTCGTCGAGCCGAGGAACTGCAGGCTGACGAACAGCCCTAGGTGCCTCCCCCTCTTGCTGGCCGGGCACAGGCGGGTGACGGCCAGATATGATGAGGTGAAGTACACCGCCGAGCCGGCCCCCTGGAGGATCAGGCCGATGAGCAGCATCCAGTAGCTGACGGCCGCGGCGGAGATCAGCGCCGAGATGGCCACTATGAGCAGCCCCAGCGACATGAACCTCCTGGTCCCGATGCGGTCCGAGACCATTCCCGCGGGGATGTCCAGCAGCACCTTGGTGATGCCTATGCTGCCCACCAGCGCTCCCACCATGGCCAGGCCCACGTCGAACGTAAGGGCATAGAGGGGAAGGACCGGCGTGAGCAGGCTGAACCCGAAGCTGACCAGAAAGCCCACCACCGAGATCAGGATGGTGGCCCTGAGCCCCTGCTGCGGGGAGCATCGCGCTCCTGCGTTTTCCTTCCTGCCGTCGCGCATGACCGATGACGACTAGCCGACCAGGCACTATATTGAAACGTCGCGTTCCCGCTGCCAAGATACAGCATCTGGAACGTGCCGCGTGCCGACCGATGTCGCGCCGCAGGGTAGAAGTCCCTATATATCTGGAGTTGTTTTTCGTCCCTGGTCTGTATGAAGGCAACCAAGCGCTCGATGGACGTGTCCTACGCCATCCGCGACATACTTCTGCCTGCAAGGGAGCTGGAGAAGCAGGGTCACGAGATAATCAAGCTGCACATAGGTGATCCCAACAAGTGGGACTTCGAAACGCCCAAGCACGTCCGTGACGCGCTGTGCCGGGCGGTCGAAGTGAACGACAACGGCTATGCCGATTCGGAAGGCTACGTCGATCTTCGCCGCTCCATCTTGGAGAAGGAGAGGCAGAAGAACGGCATCAACGTGGGCATCGACGACTGCATAATCACCAACGGCGTCACGGAGGCCATACAGACCATCTCCGCGGCCGTGATCGATGCCGGCGACGAGGTCCTGGTCCCTGGTCCCGGCTATCCGACCTACAGCGAGTTCACCAAGTTCTTCGGCGGCGTCCCCGTTTCCTATCGCGCCGACGAATCGAACGGCTGGGAGCCTGATGTGGACGACATACGCAGGAAGATCACTCCGCGGACGAAGTACATCACCATCATCAATCCGAACAATCCCACCGGCTCGCTGTACTCGGACAAGGTGCTGAAGGAGATAATCGACATAGCGGGCGAGAACGACCTGTTCATCATCTCCGACGAGATCTACGACCTGATGACCTTCGACGGCACCCACCATTCCACCGCCTCGCTGTCCAAGGACGTTCCGGTCATCCTCTTCAACGGCTTCTCCAAGGTCGACCTGCTGCCCGGGTGGAGGCTCGGCTACACGGTGTTCAATGACCCACAGGGAAAGCTGGACGAGATCAAGGAGGGCATGATGCGCCAGCTCCGGTTAAGGATCTCGGCCAACAACCCCTGCCAGATGGCGGTCATCGAAGCGCTGGAAGGGCCGAAGGACCACCTTGAGGTGACGAACCGCAAGCTGAGGGAGCGCCGCGACTACGTGGTGAAGAGGATCAACTCCATCCCGGGTCTGAGCACCGCCACCCCTCACGGGGCGTTCTACATCTTCCCGAAGATCGAATCGAAGCACTGGAAGAACGACAACGACTTCGTTCTCGACGTGCTGCACAACGCCCATGTGCTTCTCGTTCCCGGCTCAGGGTTCTGCCCTCAGTTCGGGAGCATGCACTTCCGCGCGGTGTTTCTGCCCCCAGTGGAGACGCTGGCCAAGGCGTTCGATTCCATCGAGGACTACATGAACAAGGTCGCCTGAGCGTCAGGCGCGAATACCTTCCATAACCTTCTTCCCTCTTTTCTTTGCCGTTCCCAGCCAGTATCCGCTGCTTAGCCACTTCTCGAACGTGAGCATGCCGGGGTGCATCTGTCTCAGCCCGGCGATATCGGCTTGGTAGCCCTTCTCGCTGAACCATTGAAGCATGAGGAACGCATCGCGATCGAAGTCCTCCACGTCCTCCAGCGATTGCTCGGTGAACCTGACGTTCATTCCCAGCTCCCTGGAAAGCAGCTCCGCCACCTTGGGCATGGTCAACGAGTCCCCGGCAAGCTCGATGCCCTGGCCCGCCATCTCCTCCAGGCGGTCGAACGCCATGGCGGCGAAGAAGCCGATGTCGTCAAGCGCGATCATCTGCAACGGCACATCTGGCGGAAGCGCGAACATGAGTTCGCCGTCCTTGATCATGCGGCACCGCCGGGGGTAGTTGAAATTCTCCATGAAGTAGGTCGGGCGGATGAACGTCCACGTCAGTCCGGTGGACATGATGTATCTCTCCACCTCCCCCTTCGATTCGAAATGAGGTATCCCGGTATGGCGGTCCGCCCCGCCGGTGGAGCTGTAAACGAAATGTTGCACTCCCGCATCCATGGCGGCATCGGCGAGGCCTTTCCCTTGTCTGACCTCCGTGGAAGGCCCCTTCTCGAAGGGGGTCAGCACGGCGAAGACGCCGTACACGCCGTCGAGGGCGCTCCGGTAGGAGCCAACGTCGTCGAGGTCCCCGACCACCAGCTCCACGCCCATCGCCCTCAGGTCCTTCCCGCCCTCGCTGTCGGGATGTCGCGTCAATCCTTTCACATCCCATCCCGCCTCCCTAAGGTAGCGGCAGGCCGAATGTCCCTGTTTCCCGGTCGCTCCGGTCACGAATATAGTATCCCTGCCATCCATGCCGTTCACCTGTTGAACCACGTAAGGCAGGGTAGAAAAAGGACGTCATGGCCGTCAGTGACCGTGGCAGCTCGTCGACACAACGAACATCGCGACGCTCGATGATGTTGAGATGATGTTTCAGCCGAGCGCTCCCCGACGGCGGAGGATGCGCTCGGCGGGATGGATTTCAACTGAGGTTCTTGAGCAGCTTGACGCACGCCTCCATGGCGTCGCGTCCCTTCTCGATGCGCTCCTCGGCCTGCAGCCTCGTCATCCCGGGACCGCTGATGCCGAACGTCACCGGCTTGTCGTACTGTAGGCTGAGGTCGATGATCTTGCGGGCGGCGTGCTGAATGACGATCTCATCGTGTTCGGTCTCTCCCTCGATCACGCAGCCCAGCGTCACCACGCCGTCGATCTCGCCCTCCTCGCACAGCCTCTTGATGGCGAGGGGCATGTCGTACACGCCAGGGACGGTCATCACCTTGGAAACGTTGACATCGAGGAAGGCGGCATGCGCCTTGGCCCGCTCCAGCATCATGGAGGTTATGTCAAAGTTGAACTCCGATACCACTATTCCGATGTTGTATCTCTTCATGTGTACTCACTCCCTTGCTGGCCCGGCATCCTTGAATCCCTGCCGCAGCCCCTTTCCTGCGTTCTTTATCAGAACGTCGGGGCGGAACAGCAGGTCGTAGGCGTTCCGGGCATGCTCCCTGGCCCTCATCTCGGCAAGCCACGCCAAGGTCTTGGGGTCGGTCGCCTCGTCCTCGTGGACGAACACCTCTATGATGTGATGATTGGTCATCAGCTGCGCGCGAATGAGGCCGGTCGAAGCCTCGTGGGCGCAGTTCTTGTCCTTCTCCTTGGGGCCGGGCATCCCAAGCGCCATGACGATGTCGCATCCCCGCTCCTCGATGAGCTTCTTGCACGCCACCGGCAGGTCCTTCACTCCCGGCACGGTGTACCGGACCACCTTGAAGCCGGTGCCCGTCCGCTGCAGCTCATCGATCGCTGCCGCACCCATGTCCACCCTGGCGAAAGTGGTGTCGGCGATGCCGATAAGCTTCATGAGTCGCCCCCGTGGCAGTTGGAGGAGTGCCATTCTATGATCCTCTGGATGATCTTTCTGGTGCCGTCCAGATCGGCCGAGTAGTGGGACAGCCGGACCACCTTGGTATCAAGCCCCCTCTTTCTCAGCTCGGCCTCCACTACCTTCTCGTCGAACGTCTGGTCGTATCCGATGGCAATTATGTCCGGCCGGATCTCCTCGACCACCTTGTACATGTCCCCTTCCCTCCCGAGGACCGCGCGATCGACCGGTTTGAGGCTGTTCACCAGCTCCAAGCGCATCTTCTCCGGCGTGATGGGCATATGCTTCCTCCTCCTGACGGTAGCGTCGGTCGCCACCACCACCACCAGTTCGTCGCCGAGGTTCTTCGCTTCGCTGAGGTAGTGCACATGCCCGCTGTGCAGTATGTCGAACACTCCGCTTGCCATCACCCTGGTCATCTGGACCACTTGCTGGCCTTCCAGGCGTCGATGATCTCGGCGCCGTCGAGGTATACAAGTCCGGAACGGCGGGCATACTCTTGAGCCTTTTCCTTGCGCAGGGACCTGCCATCCTCGCCCAGCATCTCACATACCGTGGCCGAGGGATACATCCCGGCCATCGTGAGCAAGGAGGACGAGAGCTCGGTGTGGCCCTTGCGGTCGTTGAGCATGCCCGGCTGAGAGTTCAACAGGAAGACATGGCCAGGCGCTCTGAATTCCTTCCCCAGCGCCTCCTTCGCCTCGTCCTGTGTCATGCCCTCCACCCTTTGGCCGAGCTTGGCGAGCTCCGAGATGGTCAGGGCGCGGTCATTGTCCGGGATCCCAGTGAATGTGCGGCGGTGATTGATCGTTATTCCGAACGCCGACTTGGTATCGTACGGCAGGTCGGTGGGAGCCAGCAATCTAATGCCAGGATGCTTGTTGTATGCCTCCACGAACAGCTCGGCAAGGTACGGGAGGTCAAGCTTCTGCCAGGTCTCGGCCGGAACGGTCGTGCATATGAGACCTCCCGCATCCTTGCGCATGCTGCGGACCGACTCATACGTCATCTTCTCCGAGGCGATCACCATATCGGTCTCCGCCTCCCTGCTGTCCGAGTCAAAGATGAGTACGAACCTGCCTTCACGCAGGGCTTTGATAGCTTCCTCTAGATTCGCGGTCATTGTGTCCTATGGCCATATTGTCGACCGTATTTATTTTTGAATGTAAGTACAAGAAAAATGGTACCTATCGGCCCCCGGAAAGCATCAAAGACGCCACTCAGGTCAGCAATTATAATTATGCCCTTTCGACAATGGGGAGGGCATGCTAGCGCAACTGGATGACCTGGCCTCTCTCACCCGAATAGATACATCGGGCATGCTGGACCAGATGACATCCTTTCCCTCCCAGCTGACCTCCTCCCTTCGAGCGACCGGCCGAAGGGACATAGAAGCAGATACGGTCCTGGTGGGAGGCCTCGGCGGCTCGGCCATGGGAGGCGACGTTCTCGCCGAGTACATGGCCATGAACTCCAGTGCGCCCACCTTTGTTGTCAGGGACACGGCCCTGCCGCGCTGGGCGGACGAGCGCACGCTTGTCATCCTCATCTCCTATTCCGGCAACACCCGCGAGACGCTCTCCATGTACGGCTCCGCCAAGGATCGCGGCTGCCCTACGGTGGTGATCACGTCCGGCGGCCGCATCATGGAGATGGCCCAACAGGACGGACGGGATGTGGTCCATGTGCCTCCGGGGCTTCAGCCGCGGGCAGCGCTCGGCTACCTGCTAGGCTCGGCGGCAGGGGTCGTGGAATCAGCTGGCCTGGCGCCCATGGCGAGCGATATCCGCCCCTTCGTCCCGGAGCTGGAATCTCTCATGCGCGATCTGCTGCCCGGTTCTCCCGAATCGAATAACGCGGCCAAGCAGATCGCCCGGCGCCTGTTGGACTCCGTCCCGTTCGTGTACGCTCCCCGCCCCCTGCGCTCGGCGGCGACGCGCTGGCAGACCCAGATCAACGAGAACTCCAAGATGTTGTGCCTCTCGGGCGAGGCCCCTGAGATGGACCACAACCAGATCGTAGGATGGATCGATGGGGATAGGGACCCGCGGAACCGCCCGGTCATGCTCCTCCCCCGCTCCGGTCAATGCCAGGCCACCAGCCTGATGCGCACCACCATCGAGCTGCTGATGGAGCACGGCATCGATACCGTGGTAGCAGATCTGGAAGGCGGTTCACCGCTGGAGAGCGCGCTTCACGGCATCATGCTAGGCGACTTCGTAAGCTACTATCTGGCGATGCTCAGGGAGGTGGACCCCACACCCGTGACGTCCATAAACGAGCTGAAGTCCCGGCGGTAGCGCTTCGACCGCATGATGCCGCGTCGCGTCCGCCCTCGAAGCCCTATTAGCCCGAGGAAAGACGGTAACAACATGTTTTATTAGAAGCTGCTTTATGTCAAGGCGGTAACATTCATGAAAGAGGATGCATGCTGGATTAGAGAGCAGGTGAAGCAACACACCAATTGGTTCGAGCGGTCGCTCCCCATGATCGCCTCCGAGAACCTGATGAGCCCGCTGGCCAAGGAGATGATGATCTCCGACTTCCACGACCGCTACGCAGAGGGCATGCCCGGCAAGAGGTACTACCAGGGCAACATATATGTGGACAAGGTCGAGCTGAAGTGCCTGGAGCTTGCCAAGAGGATCTTCAACGCGGAGTTCGTCGACGTCCGACCCATTTCGGGGACCGTCGCCAACATTGCCGTCCTCTTTGCCCTCACCAACCCCGGCGACAAGATCGCCACTCCTGAGCTGGCTTCCGGGGCGCACATATCCACCGCTCCTTTCGGCGCGGTGGGCCTCCGGGGGCTTAACCCCGTTCACTACCCATGGGACTACAAGAACTGGAACCTCGACATCGATGCAACGAGGAAGTTCCTGCGCAAGGAGAAGCCCAAGGTGGCCCAGTTCGGCCTCTCGGTGTTCTTGTTCCCCACCCCCATCAAGGAGATCGAGGATGCCCTGCAGGACGCTGGCTGCATGGTGTGGTACGACGCTGCCCACGTCCTGGGCCTCATCGCCGGCAAGAAGTTCCAAGACCCCCTGAAGGAGGGCGTGGACATTATCTCCGGCAGCACCCACAAGACCTTCCCGGGCCCTAACCACGGCATTCTGGTAGGCAACGGCCTTAGCGAGGACGTCGAGGCAAAACTGCGCAAGGCCGCATTCCCTGGTGTGACGTCCTCCCACCACCTCCACGCCATGGCCGCCCTCGCTGTCACCATGGCGGAGTACGAGATCTACGGCAAGAAGTATGCCGGCCAGGTCATCAAGAACGCCAAGGCGCTGGGCAGCGCGCTGTACGACATGGGCATCGATGTCATGTGCCCTCACCTAGGTTTCACGGAATCGCACACTCTGGCAGTCAGCGTAGCGAAACACGGTGGCGGCGCCCAGGTCGCTCTGGACCTCGAAAAGGCCAACATCATCGTGAACAAGAACATGCTCCCTGGCGATACCAGCTCGGTAAAGCCGTCCGGCATCAGGCTCGGCACGCAAGAGCTCACCCGCCTGGGGATGGAGAAGGGCGAGATGGAAGAGGTCGCCCGGCTCATCTACCGCGTGGTGGTCAAGAAGGAGGATCCAGAGGTCGTCAAGAAGGACGTCTGGGAGCTCAAGAAGGAGTTCACCAAGGTCCGCTACTGCCTGGGCGAGGGCGCCGAGGCGTACGAGTACCATGAGCTCATCTGAACGGGGCCCCGCCCCCTCTTACCTTTCTTACCCTTTTCCCTCAGCTCGGCAGCCGTTCCCGACCTTTTGATGGGCGATCATCCATCGCTCTCGTTCTTCCTGTTCTCCAGCTCCTCGATCATGTTGCAGGCCATGCACCTGCCGGTGGGAGCGGGTTCCCCGCAGCC
>DATD01000002.1:17003-68732 GCA_002504525.1 Methanomassiliicoccus sp. UBA345 | reverse complement strand
CGCGTCGTAGCTGGCCAGGATGGAATGCCTGGTGCCCGGGCTCCGGGCCTCCATCCCATCGATGATGTCCCGATACTCGTTGCGAAGCGCTGCCTCCCAGTAGGGGCAGGTGGCATCGGCGAAGTCGATGCCGCGGAGGATCGCATACAGGTACGCCTCCTTCTCCGGTATCTGCCTCAGGGGAGCGATGCGGGGGATGAGCCCAGGCTGAACTTTGGTATGAGGGGCCAGTCTGGCAAGCCGCTCCACGTCGCCGCGGGTGAAGTTCATGAGGATGGCCTGGGCGATGTCGTCCAGATTGTGGCCCGTGGCGAGCGCCTTTACGCCCAGCGTCCGGGCCGCCTTGTTCATGCACCGCCGACGGAACACCCCGCAGTAGGCGCATGGCGTTCTCGCTCCAAGATGTCCGGATATCTCGTCCATGTCCATGCCGATCTCGTCGCGGAAGCCGATGACCACGTGCTCCACGTCGAGGGAGCGGCACAGCGCGCGGACCTTCTCTATCGAGGCGGGGCGGTAACCGGCGATGCCCTCGTCCACGGTTATGCAGCGGAGGCTGACATCCCTCCTCTTCTCGGTGATGTCCCTCATGATGGCAAGCGCCACGCAGGAATCCTTGCCTCCGGACACCGCCACCGCGATGTCCCCCGCTTCATCGAGGTCGATCTGGGAGCGCAGCTCCTTCTTCACCCTGCGCTCCACGAACTCCTGGAAGTGCTGGGCGCATAGGTGGTTCCCGTTGTAGCGGATGAACGTGACGGCTTCGCGACCGCACTTGCTGCACCGGACCATTGGCGCGCCATGGAGCGGGACGGCTTATAATCTTTCCTTAAGGAAGTCCGACAGACATTGCGACGGCGTGAATGCCGATCCATCCTGTGACGCCGCTGAGTATGTATTCGATGCCGATCGCCGCGATCAGCAGGCCCACCACCTTGGAGAACACATCGATGACGTTGGTTCCCACCAGCTTTACGACGCGGTGGGCGTTGCGCATCAGCACCCAGGTGATGATCAGGGAGAAGCTTCCTGCCAGCAGGACGGTGATCGATCCGAGCTGAGAGGTCAGGATGATGGCCGTCGATATGACGCCCGGGCCGGAAAGGATAGGGGTGGCGATGATGACCCATGCCACGTTCTGATCGCCTGAGCGGATCATGTTCAGCCCGAACACGATCTCCATCGCCATCAGCAGGAGGACCAGCCCTCCAGCGACCTTGAACCCCTCGATCGTGATGCCGAACAGCGACAGCAGCGGACGGCCGATGAGGACGAAGACGAAGAACAGGATGGCCGCCACCAGGACCGCACGGTTGGCCGATGAGATCAGGGCCTTTTCGTCCAGCCCCTTGGTCATGGCGATGAACATGGGGACGCTGGCGAACGGGTCGAAGATGAAGAACAGCAGGGTGGCTGCGTATATCAGGCCGTCGATCTGCAAGCCACCCAGTTCCAGCATATGGACACCCGCACCTACGAACATGTTGCCTGCTAATAATCCTTATGTCAGCACGCCTCCGCGGCCGGTCCATCCGACGATCACTCTATGAAAGAACAAGAAGAAAAGAAGATGGGAAAAGGTTCACCAGGGTGCCTGGCCGGTCTGTCTGATCGAGTCGTTATACTGTTTGGTCAGGTTGTAGGCGTCGATCAGCTGGACTATCCAGATCACCAGGGAGATAAGGCTCAGGATGGTCAATGCCACCAGCAGACCCGTGTCGAACGCGACGTCCATAGCGTCCATGGTGAACAGGTTCGGCATCGCACTGAACGCGATCACCATCGCCAGCACCGAAAGCCCGATGTACGAGACCAGGATGATCAGGCCCCGGGTAAGCCGGCCGAGGTACATATGGCCGGTCCCAGGTATGATGATCGCCAGTATTATGGCCAGGATTTCGCTCTTCATTGCGATTGGATAGTAAGGCTGGCCATACGGCTGGTTGCCGCTCGGCGGGGCATATGGTCTGGCCGGAGGGGCTTGCCCCGTCTTGAGATTATACCCGCAGTTGGTACAGAATTCTGCATTGTCTGGTAGATTGGTTCCGCAGTTCGGACAGAACATGATCATCCTCCGATTGTAAGGAGAGAATGCATCATATCTATTAATCTGATTCTGGTAGCGCAGTGAGGACGAATCCTCCAGGCCTGATGGCCTCACTGCTCATACTTCGTGCCGCACTTCTGGCAGATGTACCCGTCGGTCAGGGCGCCGCAGTTGCCGCAGTACTTGGGGGATCTGCTCTGTGTTCGTACAGTGGCAGGAGCATATCCAGGACCGTAGTTAGCCTGCCCATAACCTGCCGGAGGAGCAGCGGGCGCGTAGCCGGTCTGTGCATATCCTCCCTGAGGCGGGGGAGCATACTGCGACCGTCCACAGTAAGGGCATATGGAATAATGCGCAGGCATCACGGCCCCGCAGCTCGTGCAATACTTGTTGGAATGCTCCTCATAATGTATCAGCAGATAGACTATCGCTATCGGCCAGCATATGAGTAGCAGGATGATCACGATCAGCCAGCTTCCGGTGAATTCCTTGCTTGCCATGATGCCACCATGCGGGATTCGTCGCGTGTGACGGGCCTAATGCCTCTTCACGGCGCCGCAGTGCCAGTATCGCGTTCAGGATATCTATCTGTTGCCTCGTCCTCAGGCCATGGGCGTTGAACTGTGCAGTGCGGGAACTTGTGGAAGGATGGACAGCTGCGGCAGGTGGCGAACATGCGGTAGCCCTTGAACAGATTGAAGGCTATGAAGACGAAAACGGCGATGGCGGCGATGATGGTCCTCTCGCCGGGCGGCGCCAGCAACGCTGCTGAGATGACCGCCGCGAGCGATATGCCAAGCAGCGCGTTGAACAGTATGTCGGTCAGGACGCTCCTCGAGAACAGGAACCGGCCCAGGTTCAGCCCGAACGCGAGTAGGGAGAGGGCGAATAGAGCGTCATACGCCAGCGGCCGAAGGGTCAGGAAAGCGAGCAGGGCCGTGATAGCGGCCGGATACGCGGTAACGCAGCCGCGGCACACCTTTCTGCCTCGAAGAACGAAGACATGTTCTTCGAACCTGCCGCACAAGGGGTGATGGGCCAGAACTATCGGTTCCCTCAAGCCATCCACGAACCTACGGAGCATGTGAGCGGCCACGCGGTATCGGCATATGGGCGGTGCGGGTCACGGAGATCCGACCCGGTGCACTATTTCTCTTGGAGAGCAGCATGGTAATGAGCGCCTGAGAAATGAAAAAGGAAAGGGATTGGGGGTGTGGTTTACCAGGGCGCACGGCCGGTCTGCTGGACGGCGGCATTGTACTCGTTGGCCTTCTTGTAGGCGTCGTACAGCTGCCAGATCCAGAAGATGAACGGGAGGATCAGGCCGAATAAGGTGAATATGCCGATGACCCACAGCACGATGTATAGGACCATATACATGATACCCTTGCCGATCTGGCCCAGGTATATGTGTCCAAGGCCTGCCCACAGGAAAGCCAGTACCGCCGCGATGCCCGCGTTCTTCAGTGGTAGCGGTGCATACATGGGCTGACCGTAAGGCTGGGGGCCATATGCCGGGGGCGCCTGATTCGTCTGGTCCGATGGCATGGAGGTTCCACAGCTCTCGCAGAACTTCGCGCCAAGGGCCGAGTCCTTTCCACATTTGGGGCAGAACATGTCGTTTCCCTCGTACTTGGGCCGGGTAACCCCGTTTTAGATTATAATACTGATGATATTATACCGACAAGGTCCATTCCGAGGGGCGGTATGGCCATTGACCTCCGGTGCCGACCGTTCTTGCCTTTTCCAGGGGCCAGGCCAAGTTCCGAGTCAGCCTGAAAAGGCTATCAGCAAGCCTCGAAATGCACTTTCACAAAGGCTGTCAAAACCTTTAACTGGAACCACCACCATCGGTCGCGTTGAGCTCGATGAATGAGATATGGATAGAGAAATATCGCCCCCGAAGCCTCAAGGACGTGGTGGGTCAGAAGGATATAGTGGACCGCCTGCAGTCATACGTCGAGGCTAAGAACCTTCCTCATCTCATGTTCGCCGGCCCCGCCGGAACGGGCAAGACGACCTGCGCCATCGCCATGTCCCGCGAGATGTATGGGGATATGTGGAAGAGCAACTTCAATGAGCTCAACGCATCTGATGAGAGAGGCATCGACGTCGTCCGCGGAAAGATCAAGGAGTTCGCGCGCACCGCTCCGCTGGGAGGCGCCGCGTTCAAGATAATCTTCCTGGATGAGGCGGACGCTCTCACCGGGGACGCCCAGGCCGCGCTGAGGCGCACCATGGAGAGGTACAGCAGGACCTGCCGGTTCGTTCTCAGCTGCAACTATTCATCCAAGATAATCGACCCCATACAGTCCAGATGCGCGGTGTTCCGCTTCCGTCCGCTGCGGCCCGAGGACATCAGGGAGAACCTCCAGAAGATCGCCGAGATCGAGCTCCTGGATATCGACGATGACGCTCTGGACGCTCTGGTGCATGTCTCGCAGGGGGACATGCGCAAGGCCGTGAACTCTCTGCAGGTGGCAGCCTCGCTGGGGGAGAGGATCACCGTCAACCTGGTCTATCACACCACTGGGATGGCCCGCCCTGAGGAGGTCAGGGAACTGCTGGAGACGGCGTTGTCGGGGGACTTCATCGCCGCGCGGAACCGCCTGGACGAGGTCATGATCAATTACGGGCTATCGGGGGAGGACATAATCAAGCAGATCCACCAGATGGTGTTCGATCTGAATATCCCCGATCCGGACAAGGTCCGGCTGATGGACCGCACCGGGGAAGTGGAGTTCCGCATGGTGGAAGGCTCCAACGAGCGCATCCAGTTGGAAAGTCTTCTCGCGTACCTAGTTCTAGTGGGCGAGAATCGCGGGGACAGCGCTGACTGAACGCCGTCAGCCTGGCCAATTTATTTATAGGTCTTTCATATTCTTCGAGCGAGAGGACTTAAATGGGACGTTTCAAGGAAGCTGACGAGAGGCTTCTTAACAAGAAGATCTGCATGAAGTGCGACGCCAGGAACGCACCTAGGGCTTCGCGCTGCCGCAAGTGCGGGTATGATGGTCTTCGCCCGAAGGCGAAGGAAAGCAGGAAGGCGTAAGTCTTCTTAAATTTCCAGGTGGTCTATCCACCTGCACCTAATTTCATATACCTCAACACATGGATTTAGCATCCATGGCATATCTTTTTAATATCGTGGCTCGGTTCGATGCTTGTTCATCAGTGGTCAGAGGGTGGATGAGATAAAGAAAGTACTGGTCGTAGATGACAACCCCGCTATCCAGGAGATAGTGTCAGAGCTGATAACGGGGGTCGGCTTCATACCACTCACGGCATCAGGCGGAAAGGAGGCCCTGATCAAGGCTGATTCCGAGGGGCCGGACCTTATCCTCCTGGACATCAACATGCCCGACATGGACGGCTGGACGGTGCTCAGGAAGCTGAAGGATGAGGGCATTACCGATTCTTCCAAGGTGATGATGCTCACCGCGACCACCGATGTCGGGACCGACATCTTCGGACTGCAGGACGTCGTGTCCGGCTACATCCGGAAGCCTTTCAACAACAAGGACCTCTCCGACCGCCTCAGGGAAGTATTGGAGGAGAAGCCGTCAGAACAGCCGGATGAGGTCAAGGACTTAGGCGGGCTGTTCTCTTTCCTATCCAAGCGGAAGTCGGCGCCGAGCGAAGGGATGGAGAAGACCCGGAGATCGGCCAAGAAGTACGAGCTGCGGCGCGGGTTAAGCTACCTGGTCAAGGAACAGAAGCCCGAGCGCTCCTTCGACATATTCGTCGATCAGGTCACGCACAACATTCCGGGGCTGTGCATCACCAGGCAGTATCCTGCCACGGTGAGGCAGGAATGGGGGCTGGAGAAGACGCCCATCATCTGGCTGAGCAATCAGCTCGGAAAGGTGTACGTCAACCCGTCCAACATAGGCATTCTGGGTGACACCGTGATACGTTTCATCGAGAAGGCCGATGACAGCGTGATCATGATCGATGGCATCGAGTTTCTCATCGTCAACAATGGCTTCGACAAGGTGCTGAAGATGATCCATCGGATCACCGAAGTGGTGATGGAGTATCGTTCCCGCCTGATAATCTCCGTGGACCCCAGGGCGCTGGACATCCGCGAGCTGGCACTTTTGGAACGGAACATGGAATCCATCGAAGGTGAACTTCCTCCCGTACGGGCCACCCGCTGAGGGACCAATCCTTATAAAACGGGCTTCCATAATCCTCATCCTATAAATGGAGAGTTGGCACGACATGTCATCGCAAGATATCACAAGGATTTGGGCCCGTGAGGTCCTGGACTCGCGAGGGAACCCCACAGTGGAGGCGGAGGTATCCGTCGGAAAGGTCACCGCCACCGCCATTGCGCCGTCTGGAGCGTCCACCGGGAGCCACGAGGCCATCGAGCTGCGGGACGGGGACAAGGGGCGATATGTCGGAAAGGGGACCCTGAAGGCCGTTGAGAACGTGCGTAGGGAGATCGCTCCTGCCCTGAAGGGGATGGACATCTTCGACCTGGCCTCCATCGACCGCGCCATGATCGAGCTGGATGGGACTCCTAACAAGGCTCGTCTGGGCGCCAATGCTACCGTCGCGGTGTCCCTGGCATGTGCCCAGGCCGGAGCGTGCGTCAAGGGCGTGGAGCTGCACGAGCACCTCGCCGCTGGCTCCAACATCATGCCGGTGCCGTGCATGAACATCCTCAACGGAGGCAAGCACGCTGGCTCCAATCTTCGCATTCAAGAGTTCATGATCGTGCCGGCGGGGGCCGCTTCCTTCGCCGAGGCGCTGCGCATGGGGGCGGAAGTATATCACGCCTTGAAGAAGCTGCTGCGCGACAGCTACGGGGTCAGCGCGGTCAACATCGGCGACGAGGGTGGTTTCGCTCCGGCCATGAACACCACCTCCGAGGCAATGGATGCTATAGTGAAGGCGATAGAGGCAGCTGGCCACGTTCCAGGCAAGGATGTCTTCCTGGCCATGGATGCCGCGGCCTCCGAGTTCTACTCTGACGGAACTTACACCCTGGACGGGAAGGACCTTTCCTCCGGTGAACTTGCTGACGTGTACCTTTCGCTCCGGGACCGGTATCCGCTCATAAGCCTGGAGGATCCCTTCTTCGAGGACGACTTCGACGCCATGACCGAGCTGACCCGAAGGGCCGGCTCCCGCCTGCAGCTGGTGGGCGACGACATGTTCGTCACCAATGTGGAACGGCTGCGCATGGGCATAGGGCGCGGGGCGGGGAACGCGCTGTTGCTCAAGGTCAACCAGATCGGGACCGTGACCGAGTCCATGGAGGCGGCCGCGCTCGCCGCTTCGTCCGGCTACGGCGTCATGGTGAGCCACCGCTCGGGCGAATCGGAGGACACCTCCATCGCCGATATCGCTGTGGCATTAGGCTGCGGCCAGATCAAAACAGGTGCGCCAGCTCGCGGAGAGCGGACGGCCAAGTACAACCGCCTCCTTCGCATAGAAGAGAGACTTGGAGAAAAGGCCGTATATCCCGGTCAGGTCGCCTTCAGGAAATAAGGGCGGGACAACGGGCTCGACCAGGGGCGGATCGGACGACGTGGCGATGTCCAGGATGTCGAGGTTCACGTCCAGAGTGCCGGCCGCATGCGCCTTGCCGACCACGACGTAGACGGCGGTGAGGTTCGCCCCGACCCCTGGGTAGTATTCCTCGAAGTATGATCTGGCCTCGATGATGTACTCCTCGGTCGTCCCGACCTCCATCTGGTCATGCTTGATCTCGATGGTGGGCATCCAGAAGTCCGGCGCGTACCAGTTGATCATCGTGCCGTAATACTCCGGCGACCATTGCTCATTGTTCCAAATATCGAACTCCAGGTAGCTGTAGCTGGAGCTCAGGGCTGCGTTCTCCCCGGCCCTGAGCCACTGGGTGGCGATCGATATGCGGCAGGTGTCATCAGGTATGGAGTTCGACGCCTCGTTGAGGGCAAGCTTGACATAGACACGTTCGGTGGCCGCGACCCCGTCCCAGTAACCCTTCGCGTAATTAAGCCACAGCGCGCCGTTGGAGATATGTCCGCGGTCGCCATCCCTTCCCCGGACGTCGACGTTGATGGGCAGATGGAACGTCCTGTAATGCGGAGAGTGCGAAGTGAAGTTGCCCTGATCGTCGTGATATGCCAGGTTTGGCCTGGACCACGAATAATCACCGTATCCCGGCTGCCAGGTAACGCTCCCGCCGCTATCGTCGTGGTCATCATCTGGAGGGAGGACCGTCGCCCCCATTTGCAGCGACGGAAGACCGATGCATGCCGCTAGGACAGCGATCATGAAAACAGCTGCCACCACCTCCATCCCCCGGCCCTCGCGGCCTTTCGGGGCCGAAGGTCGAGAGCTATCGCTATTCGACCAGATGCTGAACCGACCCATCTATATTATTAACTGGAACTGCTGGTATTTAAAATTAATAAAAAAAATGCCCTTATCCGTGCCAACGCTTAATTCGTCCAATCCCCTTCATCCGAGGAAGGAGGCGGAACTTACGAACGCTGACACCGAAAGGCGGTTTTTCATCGCCAACGAGGAGGACATCCTCCAGGGGAGGACCACCGATGTATACTTCGCGCGGACGCTGGAAATACTGAGGGCGAAGGGCATGATGGGCCTCAAGACCGCAGCCGAGATTACGGTGTCGAAGCTGCCGCGGGACTGGAAGTGGGGAGTGTATTGTGGTCTCGAGGAGGTCCTTCGCCTTCTGGAAGGGAGGGACGTCGATGTATGGGGACTCCCCGAAGGAACTCTCTTCCAGTCCAGGACACAGAGCGGGATCCGCCTGCCCCTCATGACCATAAAGGGTGCCTATTCACAGTTCTGTCTTCATGAATCCCCCATGCTGGGGATGCTGTCCCACTCCTCCGGCGTGGCGACAATGGCCGCCCGCTGCCGCAAGGCCGCCGGAACTCTGCCGATGATCTCTTTCGGTGTTCGGAGGGCGCATCCGGCCATCGCGCCGATGCTGGACCGTTCGTCCTATATCGGCGGATGCGACGGTGTGTCCTCCATCCTGGGGGCGGAGATGCTCGACCGTCCTGCGGACGGCACCATGCCTCACGCCCTCATCATCATGTTCGGAGAGCCTGCCGCGGCGTTCAAAGCGTTCGACGAGGTGATGGGACCAAATGTTCCCAGGATCGTCCTCGCCGACACGTTCTCGGACGAAAAGGCCGAGGCGCTGGTTGCCGCGGAAGCCATCGAGCACCTGCAAGGGGTCAGGCTGGACACCCCCGCATCCCGCCGCGGGAACTTCCCAGAGATCGTCAGGGAGGTGCGGTGGGGCCTGGATGTCCATGGCCATCGGGATGTGAAGATCATCCTCTCGGGTGGACTGGACGAGACCTCGATACCGCCCCTGGTCAAGGCCGGCGCGGACGGCTTCGGGGTCGGCAGCAGCATCAGCAGCGCCCCCGGCGTGGACTTTGCGCTGGACCTCATGGAGAGGGACGGCCGACCGGTGGCCAAGCGGGGCAAGTTCGGGGGGCGCAAGTATGTGCATAGATGCCCCGACTGCCTTGGGTTCGAAGTAACGACCTCGGAAGAGGAGGTGCCGAAGTGCCGCGACTGCGGAAGGGAAATGATAAGGGCTGAGGTCAAGCTGCTGGAACGCGGTCGTCGGACCGCCGCGGCCGAGAAAGCGGACACCATCCGAACGAGGGTGCTGGAGCAACTTTCCAGGGCGGTGATCTGATGGCCATCAAGGAGGGCGATTTCGTCACCAGGATCTCCAGGGAGGAGAGGTACCGCTTCCGGATCGACTTCGCCTCCGAAAAGGTGGGCCCGCTCCTGATGGATGAGCCGGAGCCTCTCGGGACCGGTCGGTATCCTAACGCAGGCAGCCTACTGGCCGCGGCGGTCGGCAACTGCCTGTGTGCATCATTCGTGTTCTGCATGGAGAAGGCCCGAGGGGACATCGTGGACATATGCGCCGAGGTGGAGACCACTCTGGAGAGGAACGAGCGCAATCGCCTCAGGGTCAAGCACATCACCGTCAAGATGTTCCCTCAGGCGGAGGCGGGGCCGAAGTTCGACCGCTGCAGGGAGATATTCGAGGATTTCTGCATCGTGACACAGAGCGTCAAGGAGGGGATCGACGTCGACGTCGAGGTCTTCCCGGTGCGGCCGCTTGATGAGGCGGGGGAAAAATGACAGGGATTGTTAATAATAGTCAAAATATTCAAAAATAATTAATAATTTGTTATCTAGCTGTAGAAAACTGGACCAGCCAGCATGGTCTGGCTATCGAGTCTTAGATTATGCGCTGTTAAGGAAATGTTTAAAACAATCCGGATGTTCTGCTAAGATTACCTGAAGTGGTTCGTGCGGCGGGCGGTATTGCCGCCCCCCAGAAAGCTACAGGAACGGTCATGCGGTAGCTTGACTGACTAATATTTGACCAGCGAATGCTCTTTCGCTATCTGAGGATCATCGGGGGACCGGCACGTTCAGGGGAACGGGGTGGGGGTTTCTCACTTGAATCCGATGGGTCAGGCATAGGTGGAACAGGCGATGTTTGGTCCCTACTCGATGAACAAGGCGTTGTGCAGCTGCGGCGAGCTGACGGACGTGGATTCGGAAGTATTTCGCCGCAAAAGCAATCTCGGCAAGAGGGTGGAGTGCCGCGAGTGCAGGAATCAGCGGATCGCCAGGGAGCACGATCAACTGGAGATGCACTTCCTCGGCATCGAAGAGGAAGAGCCTGAGTGGTGAATCCTTCCAAACCCTTCCGCCTGTTCTCCCATCCCCGGCCGACTCATGAGGCCCTCTCCCGAGAGGCATGAAGGGGAGATTTATATACGGTGTTTAGAATGAGAATGCACCGCAGGTGCGTCACATGGAGTTGCTTATTGTCGCAGGTTTTCTCGGCTCAGGAAAGACCACAATGGTCCTCTCCGCCATCAGCAGGATCATCGAGAGGACGGGAAAGAAGGTCGTAATCATCGTGAATGACTTCGGCACGGTGGGAATCGACGGCAAGCTCATGGAGAAGTACGGCCTGAACGTGGCCGAACTGGCCAGCGGATGCATCTGTTGCACGCTGGGCGGGGACCTGCTCACCACCCTGCAGGATATCGAGGAAAAGATCAGGCCGGACCTCGTGGTGATCGAGCCAACCGGGCTGGCCGATCCAGATGCCATCGTGAGCGCATTGGATCACTATCCCGGAAAGCCTCTGGAGCGCATCAGATCGGCGGTCATCGTCGATGCCGTTAGGTTCCCTGCCATATTCAAGGCGCTCAACCGCCCCCTCACCAGCCAGGTGAAGAGCGCCGATCTCGTGCTCATCAACAAGATCGACGCGGTGCCGGCCGATGCATTGAACGCGGTGCAGGCGGACCTTCGCTCCATCAATCCCGATGTTCCCATGATCGCCGTCTCCGCTCTCAACAACACCAATGTGGACGAGGCCGTTGATGCGATGGTGGCGTCATGATCACTTCCGACTTCTCCGCCTATGCCGTCCGGGCGATCGTGCATCTGCCCGCTCCGGTCATGCCAGAGCAGGTGCGCGTACGACTGGTGGATCTGATGAATTCCATCGCCTCGGAGTGCGAAAGGGCAGGAGCGACCCTTATCGGCCACATCAAGTGCGTGCTCGACGCAGGCGAGAACGGCTTCCTGGCGGTCAGCGTCACCGACGCTTCTGCCAACGCCACCGTGCGTGGGGAGATCAAGAATGGAATCGGCGAGCTGAACATCGTGTTCAACGTCCTGCTGTACGGTCTGACGCGGTCAAGGGTTCAGGAGATCGTCGATCCGTTAGTGAAGATGCGCATGTCGTTCGAAGGGGCGCGGATCAAGCTGGAGGACCTGGAAAAGGAGCACCAGCATGAGCACGGCCCGGTGCCCATCCGGATGGATGGCCTAGATGGCAGCGGAGGCCGAGACCACGGCCGCCAAGACGATCACTGCTGAGCGCCGGCGCTTTCGGCCTCGTTCTTCGCTGAGGCCCCCTTCGCCGGGGCCTTCTTAGCAGTAGATCTCTTGGCAGCCGGCTTCTCGGCCTCGGCGCCATCGGCATCGACTTTCTTTGCCGCGGCCTTACTGGTGGCCTTCTTCGCCGTGGTCTTCTTCGTTGCAGCCTTCTTGGCAGCCGGCTTCTTAGCGGCCTTCCCTGCCGCGGTCTTCTTGTTGGCGGGTCGGCTGGGGCAGTTCAGGTCCGCGCAGGACTGCCAGGAGCGGCCGCGCATTGAGATCTGCAGGACGGGCGCCCCGCACTCCGGGCAGTTGTCCCCGGTAGCGAAGAACCTGCCGCCCTGCGGCAGCGGGTAGGTCTGAGTGCAGTCCGGGTATCCGGAGCAGCCCATGAACCGTTTTCCCGCCCTGGAGTAGATGACCCTGAGGTCCTTCCCGCATTTAGGGCACGGGCCTACGGTGTTGATCTCCTTGTTGGACTCGCAGTCAGGATCGATGCACTGGACCGAGACTGGCTGCCCTTTGCGGATCACCCGCAGCATGGGCGCCTTGCACAGCTCGCAGGCCTCTTCCAGCGATTCGACCTTGGCGCCCGCCGGCAAGGGATAGGTGCGCTTGCATTCGGGGTAATTGGAACATCCCACGAATGTCTTGCCGAACCTGGTGCGGATGGTCTTGAGGTCGGAGCCGCACTCGGGGCACTTGCCGATGAAGTGCTGCGATTCCAGCGCCTTGCGTATCTCGCCACCGATCGCATCCCGATTGGACTGCATCGTCCGGAGTATGTCAGAGAGCATGCCCTGCGACTCCGATACCACTGCCAGCAGGGAGGCTCGCCCATTGGCGATCTCGTCCATGTCGTGCTCCAGATGAGCGGTCATCTTGCTGTCGGTGACGATCTGGGCATGCCGGTCCAGCGCCTCGGCGACCGCGATGCCGGACGGCGTCGGAATCAGGTCGCTTCCCTCGGCGTACTTCCGGTCGTACAGCTTCTGTATGATGTCGTGACGGGTGGACTTGGTGCCCAGGCTCAGCCGCTCCATCTCCTGCAGCAGGCTGCCCTGGCTGTAGCGCCGGGGGGGCTGGGTCATCTTCATCTCTGAAGATACGTCCTTCAGCTCCACCTCCTCGCCTGCCGTCAGTTCGGGAAGGAACGCCTCGTTCACCCGGAAGTATGGGTAGTATTTTTTCCAGCCGAGGGAGATCATGCGGTATCCCTTGGCGGCGAACTCCTCTCCGTTGACGTCGAGGGTGGCGTCCGACACCTCCGCCTTGGCGGGCGGGGCGACTGTCGCCATGAAGCGCCTTACTACCAGCTCGTAGACGGTCCACTTCTCTCCCTTGAGCTTCTTGCTGGTGGCCGCCTCGGTGGGATAGATAGGAGGGTGATCGGTGGCCTGCACCTTTCCCCTGGACGGGCGGATGCGCTCCTGGGTCAGAAGCTCCTCGGCCTCTTCCTTGAAGTCCGAGTCGATGAGCTTTTCTAGGATGCGCTTGAGCCCCAGGGAGGGCGGGTACACGGTATTGTCGGTCCTCGGGTACGAGATATAGCCGGCGGTATAGAGGTCCTCCGCGACCTTCATGGCCCTGGAGGCGGACATCCCGAGCTTGGTCGCTTCCATGAGGAACATGGTGGTGTTGAACGGTGGCAGGGGGTACTCATCCCTCTCCTTGCGTTCGTAGCTGACCACCTTCCCGCTTTTCTGCCCCTCGCAGCTGGCCAGCGCCGTCTTGGCGGCTTCCTCTTCGAGGAAAGGATTCTTGACATGGGCGGCGCCGAACTCGCTCCCCTTGTTGAACAGTGCGGAGACGTTCCAGTATGGGGTCGAGACGAACTCCTCGATCTCCTTGTGGCGCTTCACTATGAGGGCGAGGGTCGGGGACTGCACCCTCCCCACGCTCAGATAATTGTGCCCTCCCTGGTTCGACGCTAGGGATATGAATCGTGTGAGCACGGCCCCCCACGCCAGGTCGATGCGTTGCCTGCATTCCGCGGAATCTGCCAGCTTGTCGTCCGGTTCGGTCAGTTCGGAGAACGCGGAATCGATCTCGTGCTTGGTGAACGCGGAGAATCTCGCACGGCCCACCTTCTTCCCGGCAAGGCTGAGCAGCCTGGCTGTCTCGAGGCCGATCAGCTCCCCCTCGCGGTCAAAGTCGGTGGCGATGACGATCTCATCGGCATCGATGGACAGGTCGCGCAGGACGCCGACGATGTTGTGCGCGGTGATGCGTTTCTCTGGCTCGGCCACGATGAGCTCCGGAAGCCCCGCCTCGGTCCATTTGTTCAAATGCTCCGGATAATCAAGCTCGATGATGTGGCCTCGCAGACCTACCACGGAGACCAGGCCCTTCTCGTCCTCGAACTGGAAGACGGGGACCTTGTTCACGGAGGTCCTCTTGGACGCTCCCTGGGACAGGATGGTGGCGATCCTGGCTGCAGCATCGCTCTTCTCCGAGATGATAAGCCTGCTCATGCGCTTCGACCAAAGACCAGGGGGATATAAAAAATAACGGGTCGGGCGATCGACCAGCAGGGATGACCGCAATCATCCGTGCGTGTGCCCGTGAGAATGTTCGTGGTCATGCTCCAACGACGCGGAGGTCATGGTCAGCTTGCCGTACAGCACTCCCTTGACGGCGATGATCTCGTCGGCGAGGGACTGCACCTCTTTCGCCCTTCCCCAGACGACCAGCACCTCCAGGCACTGCTCCAGGTTCAGATGGATGTGTATAGTGGACGATATGTTCCCGTGGTGATGGTGCTGCAGCTCCATCAGGCGGTCCTGCACTTGGGGTGAGTGATCGAACACCAGGGTTATGGTGCCCACCACGGATGACTCGCTGTCGGACCACAGCTCCTCTACCAGCGCCGCTCTGATGAGGTCCCGTATGCCCTCGGACCGGGTAGCGTACCCCTTCCTCTTCACCAGCCTGTCGAAGTCATCGAGCAGTTCCGGCTCCAGCGATACGCCTATCCGGGTGACTTTGTCCATACTGGGCTGGGAACTCCGTACCGGGATAAAAACTTGGTCAGTGGACGGTTAAATACGCGGGACGGAATGACGTGCCGATGGAGCGGACTCGTACGATCGTCGAGGCGTTGGACGCCGCGATGTCAGACATCCCCTCGGATGCCGGCATTCTGTTCTCGGGAGGAGTGGACAGCGCTCTGCTCGCCGCCATCGCCAAACGCCGCGGACGGCCGATGCTGTACACCGTGGGCATAGAAGGCGCTCCCGACCTCATCGCCGCGGAGGAAGCCGCAGCCCGCCTGGAGCTTCCGTGGAGGCCGTTCATCGTGGACCGGGATGAGTTGGAGCATCACTGCCGATCGTTGATGGAGATCCTCCCTCCGGACGACCCGGTGACGGTGTCGTACGAGCTGCCCCTGCTGATAGTGGCATCGATGGCCCGCGAGGAAGTCCTCATCACCGGCCAGGGCGCTGATGAGCTGTTCGCCGGCTACAATCGATACTTGTCCATGGGGCCGGCGGAGCTGGAGAGGGAGTTGGAGGCAGACCTCGGGAAGGTGGTCGGGCACGCCGCCCCGCTGGAACGCCGCATCGCCGCCCGGTACGGGAAGGAGGCGCGACATCCCTTCCTCGACACCAGAACGATAGCGGCGGTCCGCTCCATTCCGGCCGGCGAGATGATCGTCGACGGAAACCGGAAGGTCCCTCTGCGGCAGGCGGCGGAGCTCATGGGCCTAGGACCGACGGCCTGGCGGGAGAAGAAGGCTGCCCAGTACGGCTCCGGCTTCATGAACGTCCTGCGAGCGCGGGCTCGCGAACGGTCACTGACCGTTCGGCAGTACCTCGAAGAGCTGGCCCCTGCCGGGCGGTAATGAGCGATATTCTAATTAGGCCCCCGCGCCATGCCGCGGCGTGGACTATGATTCGGCGGTGCGTTGGCTGTTCGCGCAGGAGGCCAGGGGCATAAAGTTCGGCCTCGCCAACACCAACGAGCTGCTGTCCCGGCTGGGCGATCCGCACCACAGCTTCCGCTCGCTGCACGTGGCGGGAACGAACGGCAAGGGGTCGGTGAGCGCGATGGCGGAGGCGGTGCTGCGAGAAGCTGGCTACCGTACCGGGCTGTACACCTCTCCCCACCTGGTGGACTTCAGGGAGCGCATAAGGGTGGACGGCGAATGCATCGGCGAGAGGGAGATGCTCCGCCTGGCCGAGGAGGTAAGGGAGATCGCCGAGGACATGAGGGCGCTTGGAGACGAGAAGCGCCTTACCTTCTTCGAGCTGACCACTGCCATGGCCTTCGCTCATTTCGCCGACTCGGGCGTGGAGCAGGCCGTGGTGGAGGTGGGAATGGGCGGAAGGCTGGATTCCACCAATGTCATCGCCCCTGACTGCGTGGCGATCTCCAAGATCGCGATGGAGCATACCGCGTTCCTCGGGAATACCCTCGCTGCTATCGCGTCCGAAAAGGCCGGGACCATCAAGCCATCGGTCCCGGTGGTCACGCTCGACCAGGCGCCGGAGGTCCTTGAGGTGTTCAGGGCGCGCGCGTCGGCGGTGTCGGCGCCGTTGAGGGTGGTCGGCCAGGACGTTCGGTACGAGGTATTGTCGTCGACGCTGGACGGCACCGAGGTGTATCTTGAGGAGATCGATCGCGCCGTGACCGTTCCGCTGGTGGGCCGGTATCAGGGAGAGAACTGCGCGCTGGCGTGCAGCGCTCTCGCCGAGCTGATGAAGCGGGGCGTGTACATCCCGGACGAGGCGTTCCCCCGCGGCCTCGCCGCGGTCCGTTGGCCAGGGCGGCTGGAGGTCGTGGCGCATAGTCCTCGCATCGTACTAGATGTAAGCCATACGGCCGAGGGGGCCAGGACCGTGGCGGCCGAGCTGCGGCGGATGCTCGACCGAAAGGCGGTGCTCGTGCTTGGCGTGCTGAACGATAAGGACCTGGGGGGGATCGCGGAAGCGTTCGGCAGCATCGCCTGCCTTGCCGTGGCGACCGCCCCGGAGACCTCGAGAGCATACTCGTCCCGGGACGTGTGCAAGGCTCTGTCGCCTTATTGCCCCGCTCATGCTGTGGATGGTGTCGGCAATGCGATAGAGCACGCGCTGGCGGCGACGTCGGAGGACGACACCGTGCTGATAGCAGGCTCTCTGTACACCGTGGGGGAGGCCAAGAGGTGGTTTGATGAAAAAACCTGTTAGGGAGATCTTCAGGAGGCTGGCCGCGCGTTCCCAGGACCGCGCCATGCCGGGCAGCGCCCCGGGAATGCCCATCACGTGGGTGGCCGACCCGTTCAAGATGCTCATATCCACCGTGCTGTCGCAGCGCAATCGGGATGAATCCACCCATGCTGCCTCGCGCCGCCTGTTCGAGCGGTACGATACGGCCGAGAAGCTTGCGGCCGCTTCCCTGCAGGACGTGGAGGAACTGATACGGCCGGTCAACTTCCACAAGGGCAAGGCCAAGGCCATTGTGGAGATATCCCGCATCCTGGTGGAACGACACGGCGGAAAGGTCCCTAGAACAGTGGGTGAGCTGGACTCCCTCCCCCTGGTCGGCCGCAAGACCGCCACATGCGTCCTGTCCTACGCCTATGACCTGGACTTCATATGCGTCGACACTCACGTGCATCGGATCTCCAACCGCATCGGTCTGGTGGCGACGACCTCGCCGGAACGGACCGAGGAGGAGCTGATGAAGGTGGTCCCGCGAGAGCTGTGGAAGAGCGTCAACGAGCTCATGGTGCGGTTCGGGCAGGAGGTGTGCACGCCTCTGAGGCCGAAGCATGACATCTGCCCCATAAGGGAGTTCTGCGACCTGTATCAGGCGGAGAAGGATGACCGCGCCTAGATTCCGAATCCCTCGTCCATCTTCCTGGACATCTCCTTCTCCAACTGCACTTCCGCCTCCCACTTGTCCATGTTGATGATGACCTCGCGGATCTGGCGGAAGCAGTCGATGCACACCCAGCGGGAGCCCACGTTCTTCATGGGCACCTTGCGGTACGATACCGTTCCGCATAGCCAGCACACCCTCATGTCCTTTGTGCGGTGCTCCACATAGGCTTCCATCTTCCTCCCCTCCACAATCGACTGGAGGGTCAGGTCCTGACGGGAAGGGTCGTCCGGCATAGCGGGTTCGAATCGCCCGGGCGATATATGAAATGTTGCTGGCCGTGACCTTGCCATGGATGGTCTTATCATGAAGTGCATCATCGATCTCGAAGCAGACTCGCAATGGAGCGCCAGCCGACCGCGGTCTCGACCTGAAAAAGCGCGGGTTCTCCGGCGAACTTTTTATAATGCACCGCATTAGGAGTAGCGATGCACGAGGTGTCCATCATATCCAGCATCATCGATTCGGTGCTGGAGGAACTCGCCAAGCACGATGTGGAGAGGGTCGAGGAGGTGTACCTCACACTAGGCTCGCTCACCTTCCTGGGAGAGGACCAGTTGCAGTTCGCATACGAGGTGCTGAGCAAGGGCACCGCGCTGGGCGGCTCCAGGCTGGTCATCGAGAAGGAAGACATCGAGCTCCGATGCCGCTCCTGCGGCTATCAGGGCGAGGCGGACAACATCGACGGGGACTTCCACGGGCTGGTCCCCATTCTGCGATGCCCCCGCTGCGGCGAGGACGTGGATGTGATCAAGGGCAAGAGCTGCACGGTGCGCTCGTTGAGGGTGGTGGAAAAGGATGTTCCGGTACAGGGATGAGAAGGCCGCGCAGAAGATCATCGAGTCGATCCGCAAGGAGAACGTGAACCTGAGGTTCATGCATGTGTGCGGTACCCATCAGGACACCCTGGTGCGCTTCGGCCTGGAGAGGATGCTGCGCGATGCCGGCGTGGAGATCCGGCAGGGACCCGGCTGCCCGGTGTGCGTGACCACCACTGCCGAGGTCGCCGACGCTATCGCCCTGGCCGATGCCGGCGTGACGATATCGGTGTTCGGCGACATGATGAAGGTGCCCACGCCGATCGGCTCGCTGGGCGACGCCAAGGCCCGCGGTGCCGACGTCCGGGTGGTGTACTCGGTCGAAGACGCCGTCCGCCTGGCCGCTGAGGTCAAGGACATGGTGTTCATGGCCATCGGCTTCGAGACCACCAGTCCGACCACCGCCGCCGTGCTGGTCGAGGACGTCCCGGAAAACTTCTCCGTCCTGTCGTGCCACCGCCTTCTTCCGCCAGCACTGGATGCCATCATCAAGATGGGCGACTTCCGCATCGACGGCCTGATAGAGCCGGGACATGTGAGCGTCATGATCGGCGAGGAGCCGTATCGCGTGTTCTCCGAGAGGGATCACGTCCCGCAGGTCATCACCGGCTTCGAGCCCCTCGACCTGCTCATGGCGGCGTACATGCTGGTCCGCCAGGTCAAGGAGGGAAGGGCCGAGGTGGAGAACGAATACACCCGCCTGGTGAAGAAGGGTGGTAATCCCATAGCGATCCGCCTGCTGAACGAGGTGTTCATGCCTGTGGACCGTGCGTGGAGAGGCTTTCCGGTCATACCGGAAAGCGCGTACGAGCTTCGTCCGAAGTATGATGCCCACAACGCCCGCAAGGTATACGAGGACATACTGGAGAAGCGGCCTGACGTGAAGGAGGAGATCGGCTCCTGCCGGTGTGGGGAGATGCTCCGCGGCATCATCGACTCCGAGCAGTGTCCGGCATTCGGAAAAGCGTGCAATCCCTCGTACCCGATGGGGCCGTGCATGGTGTCTCGCGAGGGTGGCTGCAACATCGCCTTCCGCTATCATGGGCGGATGTGAACGCCGCATTGAACTACCTGTAGCTGCCACGTCGTAGCGTGGCCGACAGGCTGTGGTGGATCGACGCCCTGCGCGGGGCGGGCGTGGTCATGATGATCGCGTACCATCTGCTGTGGGACCTATCGTTCTTGGGGCTTTGGAGCGGAGATGCCTCGGCTGGATGGCCCAGGGTCCTGGCGATCGCGACCGGGACGGTGTTCCTCGGCACGGTCGGCCTGTCGCTCGCCTCGTACCGCAGCAATGGTGGAAAGCCCCCATGGGCCCGCTCCGCCCGCCTGCTGCTGATCGCTATCGCCATCACGCTCGTCACCGCGCTCCTGTTCCCGGCCCAGGCGATATTGTTCGGGGTCCTGCACTGCATCGCCCTGTCTGTCCTGCTGGTGTTCCCGCTCGCCACCCGCCCAATACTGGCAACGGCGGCCGGCGCCCTCATTGTCGCCGCCGGCGCGCTCCTCGCGGCCGGAGGTCTCTCGTTCCCTGTGCTGGGCCCGCTTCCTCCGGGCATGTCGTCGCTGGACCATTATCCCATGCTGCCCTGGGCAGGAGTAGCCGCATTGGGCGCGGCGGCCGGGGCGGCGTTGCTCCGGTCCCGCGCAGTCCGAAGCCCTCAGCCCCGATGGGCGAGGCCGCTGAGCGCCGCCGGGCGGCGCTCGTTGATCATCTATCTGGTTCATCAGCCGCTTCTGCTGATTCTGCTGTACCCCATCTCCGTTATGGCGGACTAGCAAGGCATTAGTTCAAGAAACGCGTTATGCGGAGTGAACTGAATGAGGATCGGCATCGTAGCTTGTGACATTCTGAAGAACGAGATCGAGTTCCTTACTGCCGGCGACGAGGACGTCGTGCACCGGGAGTACCTCGAGTTCGCGCTTCACATCTATCCGGAGGATATGAGGGAGAAGATCGAGGATGCGGTGAACCGCCTGGAGGGCAAGGTCGACGCCGTCCTCATAGGATATGCGACATGCCAGTCGCTGGCCGGCGTGGACCGTGCCGTCAAGGTCCCCTCGGTCATGCTGGAAGGGGATGACTGCATCTCGGTGCTATTGGGGCCGAGAAAATACGCCGAGGCCAAGGCGGAATGCTGCGGCACGTGGTTCTCTACCCCAGGATGGGCCGAGCAGGGCATGCCCGCGGTCATCAAGGAGCTGCACCTGGACAGCATGGTGGAGGAAGGCTATTCCCCGGAATACTTCCTCGACATGATATTCGACGCGTACCAGCGATGCCTGTTCGTCGATACCGGGGTCGGCGACAAGGCGGAGCTGGAGAGGAAGTCCCTGAAGTTCGCTCAGCAGCTGAGGCTCCCGCACACCTGCGCCTGCGGTACGCTCGAGCATGTGGAGAAGGCGCTCCGTTCCGTCAAGGAGCTCGCCCGTTCAGCGGCCGGAGGCGGCCACCAGAATGATTAAGAACGGCGGGGGGAATGGGGGGAAATAAAAAGGAACGGAGCCGCCCAGCGCCGCTCTGTCATATATCATCCGATGTGATCCAATGTCCCAAGATTTTCGCTCATTGAACATAGAGGAACAGGTCCTGAGGGCCGTGGAGGAGATGGGCTTCGTCGAACCGACGCCAGTGCAGGTGGAGACGATACCGCTCCTGCTGAATGGAAGGGACGTCATCGCCCAGGCCCAGACCGGGACCGGGAAGACCGCTGCCTTCGGCATACCGATCATCCAGGGCATCACTGAACCGGGAAGGACCCCGTCGGCCCTCATCCTCTGCCCCACCAGGGAGCTGGCCGTCCAGGTCTCCGAGGAGATCAAAAGGCTTTCCGCGCACAGGGACCTCAACACCCTCGCCATCTATGGAGGGGCGTCCATCGAGGTGCAGTTCGAGGCGCTGGAGCGGGGCGTCGACATCGTGGCCGGCACCCCGGGCAGGGTCATCGATCACATACAGCGCGGCACCATCGACCTGAGCAACGTCCGGTACATGGTGCTGGACGAGGCCGACCGCATGCTCGACATGGGGTTCATCGAGGACATCGACTATATCCTGTCCAAGGTGCCGAAGAAGCGCCAGACCATGCTGTTCTCGGCCACCATCCTGCCGGAGATCCAGAGGATGGGCGAGAGGCACATGCACCGGCCGGTGATGGTATCGGTGAGCGAGGACGAGCTGGTGCTCCCTAACACCAAGCAAATGTACTTCTCAGTGGGCCGGAAGAACAAGATCTGGGCCCTGTGCAGGGTGCTGGATAAGGAGAAGCCCAAGGCCATCGTGTTCGCGCAGACCAAGTATATGGTGGACATCATCGAGCAGCGCCTCACCTCCTACGGATATCCGGCCGCAGCGATCCACGGCGACCTCACTCAGGCCAAACGCGAGAAGGTGCTGTCCGATTTCCGCTCCGGGAAGGTAAAGATACTCATCGCCACCGATGTGGCCGCCCGCGGCCTGGACATCGAGGGCGTCACCTACGTGATCAACTACGACATCCCGGACAGTCCGGAGACCTACGTCCACCGCATCGGTCGTACCGGCAGGGCCGGCAAGGAAGGAAAGGCCATCACCTTCGTCAGCACCGACGAGATGCACCTTCTTGACGCGGTTGAGAAGTTCACCGAGCATAAGCTGAAGCAGGTCGAGGTGCCCTCGTCCAAGGGTCGGAGCACCGAACAGGTACGGGAAGTGCTCGACTTTGACGAAATGGCCGACATCTTCGGAATGGTGCGGTTCGAGCTGTCGCTGACCCGTAAGGACGTGCAGGGCATAGTGGAGATCTCCGATTTCATCGTCCGCACGGCGAGGGTGAACGAGATCACCGTAGGTCATATCGTGATCGACGACGACCGTACCGTCGTGGAAGTGCACAAGGACGTGGCCATGAAGGTACTGAGGGCCCTCAGGCAGTCGAAGTACAAGGGCAGGAAGTTCAACGTGAAGCCCCTGCCCAGGGCACGCAAGTGACGCTCAGCGCCACTTGGAATAACGATCTAGAAGAGTACAGGTATCGTCAGCGGCGATCTTGTCGAGGACTTCCTGCTGCTCCATCTCTCTTATGTAGTCCTTGGTCTCGAGAATGGAGACCCTGGACGCCTTAGCGATGATGTTGGCGACCACCGTGGGGATGGTGGACTTGTCCATGGGCGATGCATTGAGAATCTCGCGAAGATCGTATTTGAAAGAACCCAGCCGGTGCAGGTTCAACATGGCGGTTCGGGGTGTTTGCGTCCTCGGCTTCTGGCGGGACGGGCCTCCCCGGCGTTTGAATGTTCTCTTGGCCAATATTATAACTCCAGAGTATGAACAAGGAATCCATTACTTATAGCTTGCCACAAGCCGGCCCCGCAGCCTGTAGGATGCTGGCTAAGGTCTATGGAGCGCCCTCATCCTCCCCGGGTGGGGTCCTGCTCCTGATACCATTCCAATGCCTCGCGGACATCATTACCGGTGCTGTCGGGCCATAGGCCGTCCAGCACGCATATGTCCGCGTACACCGACTGGATCGGCAGGAAGCCGCTCAGTCTGGAGCGACCTCCCCACCGTATGATCAGATCGATCGGCGTTACGTCGTGGGAGCCCAGCCTCCCGGTCTCCTGCAGCATCCCGACGTCCCATTTCCAGCTGTAGTTGATGAGCAGGTTGACCTTCGTTCCACCCTTCCCGAACCTTACACGTTCTGTGTACGGGAGCAGAGCGGGAGGGAACATGGATGTGCCGCTGTCGCCCACTGTTCTCAGCTCGGCGTTCAGTTCGGACAGTCGTGCCACCGCCTCCACGCATGCCCCCTGGAACGCCTTCCGCTGTTCAGGAGGGCGGTGAACGTTCTCCTGCGTAAAGCCGTAAACGCTGATCTCGCTGATGCCAAGGCGTTCCAGTTCAGAGAACACGCGGAGCGCGGCGTCCACCCCGGGGCGGTATCCCTCCCCTCGGGGCAAACCTCTTTGATCGGCCCACCGGCGGTTGCCGTCCGGTATGATGCCCACGTGACTCGGCATGCGGGCATATCGCGTCGGCAGTTCGACCGTCATGCGCTCCGCTCTCATGCACCGTTCTCTGAACCCAGCGTATATTTTGTTTTCCGAGTGAGCGGATACTTTCTTATATTCAACGCTCCAAAGAAAAGAACGATACATATGTCGTTCGACCCAATACTGGCATTGATCGCGATAATCTTCGGGATACTGGTGATAGTGTTCGAGGAGCTGCTGAGCTGGATTGTGGGCATATTCTTCATACTGGTGGGCCTCTGGCTCCTGTACGACTACTTCACCAAGAAGAACCAGCCGGCCAACCGGCCCCAGCAGGGACAGGAGTATCGCCCGCCCGCCGAAGAAAGGAAGTAAGAAAGAGTAAGATGTTTAGAGGCGGCGGGTTCAGGCCCCGCCGTCCTTCTTCCTTTTCTTCACCTTCCGCCCGGTGACCAGGATGTCCTTCTTGAACAGCACCACCGCCAACGCCATCATGGCGGAGGCGAACACGGCCTCATAGACGATCCCGGCCACCACTAGGGTGTAGTCGTCGAACATGAGGTTGTTCATCGCCATCATGGGATGTGTGAACGGTATGGCGAACAGGCCCGCCTGCACCGCTCCCGGCAGTGTGTTGAAGTCCTTCATCATCAGGACGAACATGGGTATCATGGCCAGGAAGGTGATGGGCATCGTAAGCGACTGGGCGGACTTGTAGTCGCGGGCGAAGACCCCGATCACCAGGCACAGGGCGAGGCCTGCGACGACGGCAAGGAACAGCGACAGGCCCACCAGGACGAGGTCGAACGTGTTCATGCTGATGCCGAAGGTGGAGAGGTCCAGGCTAGTGGAGCCCTGAAGGCTGTTCATGTAACTGCCCATTCCCAGCATGTAGATGAACGCCATCAGCAGGCCGATCGCGGCCGCCCCGCCCAGCTTGCCCAGGACGATGTGGGAGCGCTTCACCGGCATGGTCAGGAGGGTCTCCAGCGTCTTGTTCTCCTTCTCCAGCCCCATGGACGCGATGACCGTTGACCCGGACATGATGATCACCATGAGGACGATGAGCGGAACGACCATGTTCTGCGATGAGAGCGTGGCGGAGATGGAACTGGGCGATATGCCTTCCATGGTCTTGCCCTTGAAGGTGGTGGTCTCGTTCGTCACCGTGGGGTTGAGGGTCGTGTTCACGCTCAGTCCCATCCCGCTCTCCAGAATGTGGCGGGACAGCATCTGATCGGTGGCCCTCATCAGCCCGCTCAGGGCCTCTGACGATATGGTGTCCAGCACCCCGGTGCCCTTCATGATCCAGTACACCTTGATGGTGCCGGACTCATTGGACATGATGTCCTCGGTAAAGCCGTCGGGTATGACCAGCAGGGCCGTGCCCCCGGCCGCGGCGACCGCGTCAAGGCCTTCCTCGATGTCGGTGCCGTTGTACACTACCTCGGAGGAGGACGTCAGCACCAAGGCGGCGTAGGACGAAAGAGCTCCGGCGTCCTGCTGTATCAGACCGATGACGGGAGGCTTGGTGACCTCGTCCTCCACGTCGCCTATGACCCCTCCCAGGGAGCCGAACAGGACCGCCAGGATGACGATCGGAAGTACCGTGGCCGGTGTAAGAAGCTCGCGGAGCTCCTTGCTGAATATGTTGCTCAGGGACCTCACGATACCACCTTCACGAACACCTCTTCGATGTTGTCAGCATCATATTTTGCCTTCAGCTCGGCCGGGGAGCCGAGCTCCATGACCTTGCCGTCGGCTATCAAGGCGAGCCGGTCGCAGATGAGCTCGACCTCCAGCATGTTGTGCGACGACACGATGATGGTAGTGCCCTTCTTGGTGGTGTCCCGGACGGTCCTGCGAACGTGCTGGGCGCTGATGACGTCCAGCCCCGAGGTCAGTTCGTCGAGGATCGCCAGGCGCGGCTTGAACATCAGGGCTCGGCTCACCAGCAGGCGTCTGGTCATGCCCTTGCTGTAGGTGTCGACCTTGTCATCGATGCGGTCGGCCAGATTGGAAAGGGAGATGCCGTAGTCGACCATCTCCCGGACATCGTTGCCCTGGCAGAAGAACCGGGCAATGAACTCCAGATACCGCCTTCCGGTCAGGTTCTTGTAAGCGCCTGCTTCCTCCGGAAGGTAGGATATGATCTTCCGGACCTCGTCGGCCTCGGTGACCAGGTCCTTGCCGAATACGCTCGCCGTCCCGGATGTTACCTGAAGGAGGGTGGACAACATGCGCATGGTGGTGGTCTTGCCGGCCCCGTTGGGTCCGATGAGGCCGAACACCTCTCCCTCTTCCACTGCGAAGGAGACGCCCTTCACCGCCTGGAACGTGCCAAATGACTTGGCTAGATCGTTAACTTCGACTGCTTTCGTTAAAACACCGCCATCTCATGGATGCTGGGGGATAGGAGTAGGGTTATTTCAAGGCCACGAAAGGACAGCCCTTATATGGGGCGGGTTGGCTTGTTCGGTCCATGAGGGAAGGGACCGAACAGAAGGTCGAAGAACCTGTCCAGGCCTGCCTGGGACTGATGAACTTCGTCCAGAACTGGGACGAGTGGCGTGATTCGCTCGGCGAGACGGTCCGGGCGGCCAGGGAGATCGATCCGTCGGAGCAGCACACCGTCGAGGTGGTCGAGGACATGATCGATTTCCTCTCGGAACGAGTGTGCCCCGGCTCTCCGGAGGAGCGCCTGATAAGGGCGATGTGGGACCGCTCCGAGGAGGATGAGCGCAGGACCATGGCCCGCGTACTGTTGAGGATGCTGGACTAGAGACCCCGCTTCCGCCTCAGCTTCTCATACTCCTTCTCGGCGAGCGATTCGGTATACCCATCTCCGAGGAATGCCCCCACTCCATGCATCAACAGGCCAAAGCCCCAGAATCCAGTGACGAAGATCGGCCACGGAAAGCTATCCCTGGAGGTGAAGAACCACAGCGCCCATAATCCGGCATTGACCAACAAGAATGCGGCCAGGTGGATATAGAACCCGGCCTTCTCTTCCGCTATGCGGTATGCCCGATCCCTCAGCAGTTGATCCTCATCCATGGATGAATCGATACGAAGTGTCGAATGTTAATCCTTTCCATGGGTCCGGCCGCTTCGGCAAGAGATTAATATGCAGGCTTGGGAATTGACTATCATGGAAAATCCACCTGACGTACAGCATCCGCTCCGAGATGAAGCGTTCCAGTCGGGCATCGATCTTGCGCGCCACATACTCGAGAACGCCAACTCCTATCATGCTCTGGCGTCAGAGGACTATCCCGGTCGTGACAGGATGCGGTTCGCGGTCCTCCTGGTGATCCTGGAGGAATCGGGAAAGCTTCTCGAACTTGTCAAGGAGTGCGAGAAGGCGGCCAAGGCCGACTACCTCAGCGTGAGGATCGAGAACTATAACGACAACTGCCTGAACGGTCGGAAGGCCATCGGCCAGATACTGGAGGAACTCCGCGTAGTGGACAAGGCGTTCGAGACCCTGGGGAAGGGGAAGGCGGAACCGATGCCGGAACCGGATTTCTTGCGGGAGGACTTCTGCGGCCTCAAGGAGCGCGTTCTGTACATGCCCCTGGACCGTTCCGCAAGGAACCTTGGCTTCATCCCGTCGGGGGATCTCATGGACCGTCTGGCGGGAGCGGCGGAGCGGAACGCCCTTGCCGCCGGCGATTACCTTCACGATCTGGGGAGGGCCCTGGGGCTGTGGATCACCCTGGACATTGCGCCGAAAGGGGCCAAGGGCGGGCCCCACTCGGTCCGGTACGCCTAGGCCGGCGCACCGGCGTCCGGTTCAGAGGAACGAGTGCCCTGATATCTTCTCACCTCGCGCCCCTCATCCTTCAGCAGCTCCACGGCCACCCGCGCCGCCCCCACTCCGAGGCCGGTGTGAGCCATGAATGGCCCCATATCGTCCCGCGCCAGGTAAGCGTAGCAATCGGTCCTCATCCATGAGCGGACGAGGTCCGCCAGCCGCATCATTCTACGCTGGCGGTACCACCAGAACGATCTGGCGTCCTCGAAGGCGTCCATCCATCTGACCCCGTCCCGCCACTCCGGCTGCTCCGCCGGAGGGACGCCGGTGAGGTCATTGTACTGAATCAGGGGAAAGTTGACCCCGGCGTAGGTGGCCTGGACGTTCTGCGCCCACAGCCGTGGGTTGAGCTCGATCATCTGGTAACGTCCGGTGCGCCGGTCCATCTTCAGCTCGATCGAGCCGATGCCCCTATACTCGATGGCCTCCAGGAAGTCCAGGCCTATCCTCTCTGCCGTGGCATCATGAATGCTCTCCATCGTCGTTCCGACCCCGAACTCCACGGGGTTCTGGCGTATCTTCCTGGTCAGGAACAGGGCGCGCCTGCTGCCGTCCATGCCGTAGTAGGCGCACACCTTCACGTGGTTGGTGTTCGGTCCGTCGATGACGGTCTGCACCAGGGCCTCCAGGCCAGCGCGGAAGACATCCTCGTATCGCTCCTTGAGCTCCCGGGCGCTGTTGACCTTGAAACCCTTGTTGCCGAACCTCGCGTACCACAGGTGCGAGTAGTATGGCTTGATGAAAGCCGGATAGCTCAGGCGCTCGGAGGCCGCCTCCAACTCTGTCATGTCCGAAGGAAAGAACGTCGGCGGAAGGGGGGCGCCAACCCTCATCGCCTCCTCGTACTGCGCCCGCTTGTTCACCATGCCGTCCAAGATCCGGCGTGATGGTATGCAGAACCGGTAACGTTCTTCCAGCTGCTCGCGGAAGCGGGACAGGAAGAGGACGAACGCGTCGGAGGTCGGGAACAGCACGCCCTTCTCGCCGTTCCCGGGCTGGGACATCAGCGCTTCGAGCGCGTCCTCAGGCCTCGCCGCTGGATCGGGTATGACCAGTGGATGAGCGTAGCGGGACCGCAGGCCTGCGGCGCCTTTCGAACTGTCAACGGCGATGACATCGATGTTCTCGCGTCCCAGGCTGCGGACCGCCCCTACGCCGTTCGGAGTGCTCACTCCAAGCACGTATGCCCTGACCTGATCTCTCATGATATTGCCGCTCCCGCGCTGGGCGCCGTTCCAACCGATATGGTCGATGCCCAGCCGGGCTTGGCAAATGTCCCCATCCTCCGCATCGATAGATAGGACGTAGCCCGCCCCTTTTATTGGTTGGCCATCATCCCGTGCCGGCGATCCTCTCCAGGAGAGCATAGTCGAGATGCTCCTTGGATGAGGTGTACAGCTGTTCGAGGGACTCCATCCAGGCCACTTGCCCGTCCCCCGTTCCGGCCACCGTGCCGCGGTCCCTTCCCAGGTCCAACGAGTCCTCCGCCGGAAGTCGGAACCGGGACAGGGGCAGAACGCCGGCGCACGGGATCCCTGTCAGCTCTTCGAGCTTCTCTATGCCGGGGGCGAGGATGCTGGCGTCGCCGCGGAAGCGGTTGATGATGAACGCCTTGATGCGCTTCCGTCGTTCTGGAGGCAGTAAGAGGAACGTGCCGTACAGCCCGGCGAACACCCCGCCGCGATCGATATCGCCCACCAGGACGACGGGTGCATCCGCCATCTCGGCGGTCGCCATGTTGGCGATGTCCCGGTCCGATAGGTTGATCTCGGCCGCTCCTCCCGCGCCTTCCAGGACGACAATGTCGGAACGAGCGGCGATCACGCCGTACGCTTCGACGACCGCGTCGCGGAGCATCTCCCTCGGAGCCGGGTTGTCCGGACCTACGTTGGTCAGCGGACGTCCCTTCAGCACCACCTGCATGCCTCGCGCGCCGTGCGGCTTGAGGAGAATGGGGTTCATGGCCCAGTGAGGCTCCGTGCCGCAGGCCCACGCCTGGTACGCCTGTGATATCCCTATCTCCTCGCCGGTCGCCGTCACGTAGGAGTTCAGCGACAGGTTCTGCGACTTGAACGGCGACACCCTCATGCCGCGTGAAGCGAAGTGGCGGCACAGCATCGCCGCGATGGTGGTCTTGCCAGCGCCGGACGTCGCTCCAAGCACCATGATGTTGTTCACGGCCCGGCCTCCATGATCTTCAGCATCGTATCGATGTCGAGATGCTCCTCCACCGTACGGGCCACCCGGGACAGGCTCTCCTCGACCGTGGCGTCGTAGTCGATGACGCTCCTCGATCCGCTATTTCCGGCCAGGGACAGGAACCTGCTCCGGAACGACGGCCGGTCGAACAGCCCGTGTACGTACGTACCCATCACCATGCCATTGGGCGAGATGCTGCCCTCGCCCCTGACGCCGCGGTCGGAACGGAGCAGGAACAGCGGGCTTTCCTTGCTCTCGGTTGCGCCCATATGTATCTCGTATCCACGGACTTCGCCCTCGCCGTCGGCCATGGTCCCTTCCACTCGAACCGTCCTTTTCTCGTAGGCGCCGAAGCGGCTGACCGAGCGAATAAGGCCCAGGCCTTCATACGATCCTCCCTCGTCGCCCTCCACGCCGTTGGGGTCCTCTATTCTCCCGCCCAACATCTGATATCCGCCGCACACGCCGATGATGGGGACCTTTCCCCGGGCGTCGACGATCGCCCGATCAAGCCCCTTACGGCGAAGCCACTGCAGGTCGGCCACGGTGTTCTTGGTGCCCGGAATGATGATGGCATCCGCTGCGGCGACCTCGGACGGGCGGTCGATGAACGTTACCGACGCTCCTCCTCCGATCTCCAGCGCGTCAAAGTCGGTGAAGTTGGCCATGTGAGGCAGTCTTATCACGCCGACCCGAACGCCTTCGCCCCCTCGATCGTCGAGCCCTTGGGAATCCTCGTCCGGAAGGGCATGTTCGATGTGCGGAATGACGCCCAGCACCGGGATGCCGGTCAGCCGTTCAAGCTCATCGATCCCGCTCCTCAGGTCGGCCGCACTGCCATGCATGTTGTTGATGATGATGCCCTTGAACCTCGCCCGGCGCTCGGGCGGAAGAAGCATCAGGGTGCCGTAGGCGTAGGCGAACGCGCCGCCCCATTCGATGTTCACCACCAGGAGGCACGGCGCATCGGCGATCTCGGCGGTCATCATGTTGGCGAGGTCGACATCGGCGATGTTGATCTCGGCGGGAGAGCCGGCTCCCTCGATCACGACGGCGTCGAAGCGGCTGGCCAGGTGGCGGTAGGCTTCCTTGACCACTTTCGGGCCCTCCTCCGTGGTGAATCCGCCGTAATAGGTGGGGACGTTCATGTCCCGGTACGGGCGGCCGAGCACGATCACCTGCGACACATCATCCTTCTTCGGCTTGAGGAGCACGGGGTTCATGCGCGCCTCCGCCTCGATCCGCGATGCTTGCGCCTGAAGGGCCTGAGCGCGGGAGATCTCCTCTCCTCTCGCCGTCACGGTCGAGTTCAGCGACATGTTCTGAGACTTGAACGGCGCGACCCTCCAGCCGCGATCGTTGAGTATGCGGCAGATCGCCGCGACCAGGAGCGTCTTGCCGGCGCCGGACGTCGCTCCGAGCACCATCAGTGGTTTGGCAGCTATAGGAAATCGCTGCTCCATCTCTTTCTTGATGCCATGCAGTTCATTGATGCTTGGCCGAGACGAAATGGACAGGCGCTCTTTGACGGCCTTTCCGACGTCGGGACGATGGGCCCACAGGCAGTCTTGGCATGACCACACCATGCCGCCCGTGCGCGATTCGACGAGCTTGCCGAGCCGCTCGTCGTCGCAAGGGTAGAACGGGCAGAAGCACAGCGTGCAGTCCTGGCCCTGATGGTGGCAGGGATAGTAATCGCAGCTCTCATTGGAACCAGTCGGACCGGACAGGTTCTCCGCGACCCTGTCCCAGTAGTCCTTTCCCACACCGTTAGAACTGGTCATTGCCCCGCCCTTGAACTAATTGGATGTATCATCCAATCTGTATTTATAGGGCGCATATGATGGTTATATATCAAACAGTAATGATTCCTATTACGATGGCGGAACGGAAGCGGTGGACCAAGCAAGCGAGGACCATTCTAGACATCATCTACACCAACGAAGAGAGCCTGACCGCGAGCGGGATCTACGATATCGCCCGGGAGGCGCATCCGAACATATCCCTCGGGACCGTGTACCGGAATCTGAAGAGGCTCGATGAGGCCGGACTGATACGAGAGACAACCTCCAACGGCGTCAGTGTTTACTTCAAGCATCCGTTCTCCAGCGCCCACCTCGAATGCGAGGTCTGCCATAGCATCATTCCCGTGGACATCATGATAGATGTCGGCGACATCAACCGCCGGACCGGCCACGTCGTCAAGAAATGGGACCTCCGGCTGATCGGTACGTGCAAGGAGTGTGAGGGCCGATGCATATAATGGAAGGCTTCCTCCCTCTTGAATGGTGCATTTTCTGGGCCCTGCTGTCGGCCCCGGTGCTGGTGTGGGGTTTTCATCGCCTCCGGGTGCTGTTTCAGGAGCAGCCGGAAAAGAAGCTCCTCGTGGCCGTGGCGGGCGCGTTCATGCTCGTGCTGTCGTCGCTCAAGCTGCCATCCATCGGCGGCTCATCGTCCCATCCGACCGGGGCCGGTGTAAGCACCGTCCTGTTCGGCGTGGGCGTCACCTCCATTCTCACTACGATCGTCCTCATGTTCCAGGCCATGCTGCTGGCTCATGGCGGCATTACCACGCTGGGCGCCAACATATTCTCCATGGGCATCGCGGGGCCGTTCTTCGGCATCCTCGTATATCGGGCGGTCATGCGCACCCAGGCACGTTCCAGCGTGGCGGTGTTCTCCGCGGCCTTCACGGCCGATCTTATGACATACGTCGTCACCTCGGGACAGCTGGCGCTCGCATTCCCCGGAGAGGGCGGCGCGTTCGCCTCCTTTCAGGTGTTCATGGCCGTCTTCGCCTTCACCCAGCTTCCTCTGGCGATCGTGGAGGGCGTGGTCACGGCCATGTTCTTCTCCTTCCTTGGAAGGACGAGGCCGGAGCTCATGGACGGGCTGTCGCTCTCGGAGGGCAGGATCGGAAGGAAGGCATCGAAGGTGCTTGCCGCCGTCACTATCGTCTGCTTGATCGGCGCGGTGGCGATGGTGAACCTGGGAGGACTTCAAGGAACGGACGACAAGGGCGGGGAGGCTGTACAGGACCTCGTCCCGGACTTCGCGCCGTGGGCGAACAGCCTGCTGGAACTGGATGATACGACCGAGATCATTCTGTTCATAGTGCAGGGCCTCATCGGTGCCGTGCTGCTCGTATACGTGTTCATACGATGGAGGCGGCGCAAGGCGCTGGTCGAGGAGAGCTCCGATGTTCGCGATGGATGAGATCGCCAACTCCTCTCCGGCCAAATCGTGGCCGCCGCTGGGCAAGCTGCTCCTCGCGCTCTCCTTGCTGATCGTATCGCTGGTGAGCACCTCTCCTGCCGTTCCCTTAGCGGCCCTGGTCATCGGGATCGCCCTGCTGGCATACTCTACATCGTTCCGATTTCCGAAGATCATCGCGTTGGCCATACTGGACGGGGTGGCGGTGGTGGCGGTCGGCGTGCTCATCATCGCGGCGGTCACGGACGGCGCTCCTGCTTACGTGCTGCCGCTCGGCCCCTGGGACGTGGCATTCACCGACCGCGGCATCGACCTGGCAGTGCTCGTCCTCCTTCGCTCGATCGCCGGCATCTCGGTCATGCTGTTCTTCGCCACCTCCACTCCCATCTCTCACATGGCTCATGCCATGAGGTCGGTCCGACTGCCCAGGGAGCTCGCGGAACTGGTCATACTGGTGTACCGGTACTCCTTCCTGGTGCTCGAGCAATCGGAAAAGATGTTCGTCGCCGCCCGATGCCGACTCGGCACGAAGGGGCTGAAGAACTCGTTGAGAACGTTCTCCATGATCTCCGTGGGGATGTTCACCCGCTCCGTCGACGCGGCCGAGCGGTCCCAGACGGCGCTACACTGCCGGAACTTCAAAGGCGAGTTCCCGGTCTACCGGCCGCCGGCCCGGTTGACCGCAGGTTGGGCGTTGCTTCCGGTGGTGTCCTTCGCTGCGCTGTACATCGTCAACCTGTTGCTAACGGGCAAGGTGGTCATCTGAACCTTCTTCAACCAACGACGGAACCGGACGGTTCTGCCCTTTCGATCCGGAGGACGATTCCATGAACAATTCCGAATGGGTATTGGATGCTAGGAACGTCAGTTACGCCTATGGCGGCAAGACGCTTGCTCTGCAGGATGTCTCCCTCCGCATCGCCAGGGGCAGCAAGGCCACCATCCTGGGAGCGAACGGCGCGGGGAAGAGCACGCTGTTCCTTCATTTCAATGGCATACTGAGACCGCGCTCCGGCGAGATCCTCTTCGACGGGGCCCCGATCAGCTACCGGGCAAAGGACCTCGGCGCCATAAGGGAGCGTGTGGCCGTGGTGCTGCAGAACCCCGACGACCAGATATTCTCCAGTACGGTGGAGGAGGACGTGGCGTTCGGGCCGATGAATCTCGGCATTCCCCGTTCAGAGGTGGACAAGAGGACGGAAGAGGCGCTCACGCTGACCGGCCTGAGCAAGATGAGAGAGCGATCCACGCAGCAGCTGTCGTTCGGGCAGCGCAAGCGCGTAGCCCTCGCCGGCGCGCTGGCCATGCGCCCCCAGGTGCTGGTGATGGACGAGCCGACCGCCGGTATGGACACCCACATGGTGGGCGAGATCATGGAGCTGACCGACAAGCTCAACGAGCAGGGGATGACGATCGTCATCTCCACTCACGATGTCGACCTGGCATACTGCTGGTCGGACAGCGTTCACGTGCTGGACCGTGGCCGGGCGGTCTTCTCCGGAACTCCGGAAGGCTTCTTCAATCGGCCCCGGGATGTGAACGACGCCGGCCTGGTGGTGCCGTCGATGTACGAGATCAACCGTCTGGCCATGGCCTCGCTGGACTTGCCGGAGCATCCTCATCCCAAGACCTCGAGCGAATTGCTGGCCAAGATGAGCAAGTGCCTCCCGGGCCGGCTGTTCGTCGATCAGGGCGGCAACGGCGGGAGCGCGCCTCCCCACGCCACGGCCGGCATATATGGGCCGATGCACCGCGCCGCCGCGGCCGCCGGGGAGCTGAACATCGAGTACTCATACAACGGGCTCGAAGGCTGCCTGGGAGAGGTGCTGCTGGGCCGGGACGCGGTACTGGTCCTCGATCCCGGACTGAAGGGTCAGGTGGAGAGGAAGCTGGACCGCTTGGACAAGGTGTTCGGACAGCGGATCGAGGCCTTATGGGATTGAGCCTTACCTCTTCTGATAGATGCGCTCTCGCGTATGGGTCGGAGTGAGCAGGGTCGCCGCCTCCCCCACCAGGGTCTCGGTGTTGCCCATCACCAGATACCCCCCGTCGCGCAGAGATCGGTAGAACTTCATGTAGAGCCGCTCCTGCATCTCCCTGGTGAAATAGATGACGACATTGCGGCAGAGGATGAGGTCGAAGTGAGAGCCGGCGGTGGCGGTGAACAGATCGATGTTGCGAAAGTGCACCATCTCCATTATGGGGGGGCTGAGCTGGTACAAGCCATCATCGAGCGTGAAGTATCTCTCAAGATATGGCTTAGGCACGTTGACCACCTGCCGTGGGAGGTACCGCCCCTCTTTTGCGCTCTCCAGCACCTCCGCGTCGATATCTGAGGCCACTATGCTCAATGAGAACCGCTCGAACTCTTCCCCCAACAGCTCCTTCATCAGAATGCTCACCGAGTACGGCTCCTCGCCGCTGGAGCACCCCGCGCTCCAGATGCGGATGGACGACTCTCCGCGAGACACCTTCTGGTAGATGAGCAGTGGCAGCACCTCATCCTCGAGCGCTTTGAACACCGCCTCGTCCCTGAAGAACTGGGTGACGTTGATGGTCAGATCGCGCATGAGCTCATCGTATTCGATGGGGTCGGACCTGAGCAGCCGTACATAATCATCGTACCCGCTCACCCCTCGGGCGCGCATCCTGACCGCGAACCGCCTTCGCAGATAACCATCCTTATAGTGGTCGCAATTCAGCGACCTGCGCTGAACGATGAGCTGCTTCAGGTCATCAAAGCCCGGGTCGATGCGCATGCTCTCCATGATGTCGGAGGCTTCATAAGTTCATAAGAATAAAAAACTTGGTGCTCTAACGAGATAGGGCCGCTGAGGCTGAGATCCTCCGTGACCCATGATGATGTCCTGTGCCTGGGACCGAACTCATATTGCCGGTTTCACATTATATCTGAGGTCCGGTCGGAGGTCGGTTGCAACACCTAGCAGTCCATGATGTGGTGCCTCGGTGGCCTCCTCGCTCCGATCGATAGGCTGGTAATCAGGTTATCTAACAATCAAGACCGATAGCCACCTGCTCATCTTATAAATATCATACAATTTTTTTGTATGGTTAATATTATTCCATATGATTATGTGGAATCAGGGATGGGAAGGGATATGATGATATGGAACAGCTCTCCGAAAAATCGAACAGAGAGGAGATCCTCGCTTGCCTGCCTGTAGCCGCATACATCGCCGATGCTAGTTGGAAGATAATATCGTTCAATAATGCCGCGGCCGACCTTACGGGCCTGACGGTCGATGAGGCCGTTGGAATGCGGGTCCGGGATGCTTTCAACGGGGCCATCGGCAAGAATGGTTGCCGGGTGGTGGAGGCGATGTCCGCCGGCAGGACCATCGACGTCAAGAATCTTCGCCTAGTCAAGGATGATGGCGAAAGTTTGACGGTCTCGGTGTCGGCCAGGCCGATCCTGAACGAGGCGGGAAAATTCTCAGGGAGCGTTGGCTTCGTGATGCCCCAGACCGCAGGCGGCGACAAGGCCCATACGCTCCTGCAAAGCCTCCCCAACCCGGTCATGGCGATAGGGCTTGATCAAAACATCATTTTCATGAACGAGGCGGCCCTGGGCATGGTTGGTAAGAACATCGATCAGGTGATGGGGAAACCATGTCACGAGATCATGAACACCGCCCACTGCAAGGGTGGCAACTGCGCTGTGCGCAAGGCCATGAGCGAGGATCGGTCGTTCACAGGGGACAGCGTCGCTCACCTGACCTCGGGGGATCGCCACATAAGATGTTCCATCTCTCCGGTCAAGGATGCTAATGGCGTGGTGGTCGGTGCCATCGAACTCATCGCCGATACCAGCAAGGAGATCGAGATCACCGCGGAGGTCCAGCGTGTCACCGAGGAGATGATATCGGGAAACCTCGGGGCAAAGGCCAACGTGTCCATGTTCGAGGGGAACTACAGAAGCATCGTCGAGGGGCTGAACGGGACCATTGATGCGGCCGTCGAGCCGTTCAAGATGGTCATGTCCCAGATGGGCCGCATAGCGGAGGGCGATCTGTCCCAGCGAATGGATGCCGAGATGAAGGGGGACCTGGCGAAGGTCAGGGACCACCTCAATATCTGCCAGGACTCCATCAAGGCGCTGGTGGATGACGTGGGTACGCTGGCTGCGGCCGCGGCCGCGGGGGACTTCAAGAAGCGGGCTGACGCGTCCCGCCATCGCGGCGAATATGCTAACGTCATAGCAGGCTTCAACCGGACCCTCGACACAGTGGTCGACAAGACGTACTGGTATGAGCAGATCCTTGACACCATTCCGTTCCCTATCTCGGTCACGGACGCCGAGATGCGCATGACCTTCCTCAACAAGTCCTCCCTGCAGATCCTCAAGCGTCCCCGGGAGGAGCTGCTGGGTCTGCACTGCAAGGCCTGGAACGGACAGGTGTGCGGCACTCAGGACTGCGGCATCGCCCGACTTAGACAAGGCCAGGCTCACACCATGTCCGACCGGAACGGCAAGGCCAACCAGATCGACGTCTCGTACCTGAAGGACGCCGATGGCCAGGTCATCGGACATGTCGAGGTGCTGCAGGACGTGACTGCGCAAGTGCGCAAGAGCAAGTATGAGGCGGGCGAGGTCGAGCGCATTGCCGCTTGCCTGCAATCCCTCGCCGCCGGTGATCTGTCGTTCAACACCACGGTCGGCGAGGCGGACGAGTACACCCAGGGCAGCAAGGCGTCATTCGAGCAGATCATGGATAATATGGTCAAGGCCCGCGACGCCATCCGAACGCTCGTCCGGGACACCCAGGGGCTATCCCGCAATGCCATCAAGGGCCATCTCGACGAGAGGGCGGACGCCGCTTCCCATGGCGGGAACTACAAGATGATTGTGGATGGCGTCAACCGCACCCTTGATTCCGTGGTCGGCAACTTCGAGGCCATCCCGACGCCGATCCAGTTCATGGACAAGGACCTTCGCATCGTGTACATCAATGACACCGGGGCGAAGCTGCTGGGCAAGAGCAAGACGGAACTCATCGGCCTGAAGTGCGCGGACATGTGGAAGACCTCGAGGTGCAACACGCTCGATTGCCCCTGCGCCACGGCAATGCGGAGCAACACGGTGCATACCTGCGAGAACGACTGCGTGGTCGGCGGCAAGCACATGGACATCTTCTGCGCCGGAGCCCCGCTGCGCGGGGAGAACGGTGAGATCGTCGGCTCCTTTGAGTTCGTGACCGACCAGACCGCCATCAAGGAGGCGGCGAGGAAGACTCAGAAGATTGCCGACTTCCAGACCGAGTCGGTGGATAGGATCAAAGGGGCCCTCGAGGAGCTGGCCAGGGGCGACCTTACCGCGTCGGTCGATCTGCCCGAGAGCGACATGGACACCCAGGCGGCCTACGCTGTGTTCGAGGAGCTGCACCTGGCCATCGGTGAGTTCAAGGACGCGGTCATCAACCTGCTGACCGAGGTCAATGCCTCGGTGGACATGGTCTCCTCGACCTCGCAGGAGCTGGCATCGTCGGCGGAGGAGATGAACGCATCGACCGAGCAGGTGTCCGCGGCGATCCAGCAGATCTCCCGCGGCGCGCAGAACCAGGCCTCCCAGGTCGATGAGACCGCCCGCGTCATGGCGGAGATGGCCTCATCTGTGGAGAGCGTCTCGGCCAAGTCGGAGGCTGCCCGGACCGCCGCCCTCGCCGCCAATGACGGCGCTGCCAATGGTAGGAATACCGTCGACACCACCGTCAGGAAGATGGAGCAGATCGCCAAGGTGGTGGACGACTCTGCAAAGGTCATCGCCGTGCTGGGCAAGCGTTCCGAGGAGATAGGCGAGATCGTCAATGTCATCACCAACATCTCCGACCAGACCAACCTGCTGGCGCTGAACGCCGCGATCGAAGCGGCCCGCGCCGGAGAGCATGGCCGCGGCTTCGCCGTGGTGGCCGAGGAGGTCAAGAACCTCGCCGAGGACAGCCGCGAGGCGGCGGAGCGCATCGCCAAGATGATCAAGGAGGTGCAGCAGGAGACCGGCAAGGCGGTGGAGGCCATGCAGCTTGGCACTAAGGAGGCTGCCGAGGGAATGAAGATGATCGATCAGACCGGCAAGGCCTTCACCGATATATCCGCCGCCGTGGCCAACACTGCCAGTGCGGTCGATGATATCGCCAAGCTCATGGTCGGGCAGAAGGATGGCACCCAGCAGGCGGCCAAGTCGGTGGACGGAATCGCATCCATCGCCGAGGAGACCGCATCATCGGCCGAGGAGTCCGCGTCATCCACTGAGGAGCTGACCGCATCGATGGAGGACCTGACGGCGAGGGCGCAGACCCTGAGCGAGATGGCCGTGAACCTCCAGAAGGTCGCCGGGCAGTTCAAGATCAGCGATGAGCTGGAGGTTTCGGACGAACCGCCGAGGCCGGCCCCTAGGTCTCCCCAGCGCCCCTCCCCGGTCAAGGCCGCCTCGGCCCCCAAGCCAGGTGTGCCGGCCAGGGTCAAGGAGGCGTTGGCCAAGAGGGGAATAGAAGCGAGGTGAGGACGCACCATGGTCCGCAAGCGAGTAAAGGTCGAGCTCACCGGGGACGTCGAGCAGATAGTGTCCTTCCGGCTGGGCCAGGAGACGTTCGCCACCATGGTGTCGCAGGTGCGTGAGATCCGAAAGGTCGAAGACATCACCCGCGTGCCCAAGATGCCCCACTATATCGAGGGGGTCATGAACCTTCGGGGGCAGATCACCACGGTCATCGATCTGAAGAAGCGGCTCAACATTGCTACTGGAGGGCCTTCCCGTACGGCGCAATCGCGCATCATCGTGGCGGAGGTCGGCGACAACCAGATAGGCATAATAGTGGATGCCGTCGAGGACGTCATGCGCGTCCCCAAGGACAGCATATCCCCGCCCCCCAAGACCCTGGCCGGGATGGAGTTGGCCGCGCTGACCGGCATCAGCAAACTTCCGGACAAGCTGATCATGATGCTCGACCTGGAAAAGGTCATGAATGGGGCGGGGACGGCCTGGCTCGGGCAGGCCGGTACGCACCTGGGAGAAGTGGCGGAACAGGCAGAAGATAGAGAGGTATCAACATGAACGGTCAGAAGAAGGCCCTGATCGTCGATGATTCCATGGTCATGCGGGCGATGATCCGCGACATCCTGACCAAGGGCGGTTTCGACGTGGTAGGTCAGGCAAAGAACGGCAAGGAGGCCGTGGAGCAATACGCCATGCTCTCTCCGGACCTGGTGACGATGGACATCATCATGCCCGGCGAGCATGGGACCGACGTGGTCAAGAAGATCGTCGATCTGGATAAGGATGCCCGCATCATAATCGTCAGCGGCCTCAGCCAGAAGAACCTGGTACTGCAGGCGCTGGAGAACGGAGCAAGGGACTTTCTTGTCAAGCCCTTCGAGAACCAGGAGCTGCTGGACGCGGCCCGTAAGATAGCGAGATGAGCGCGTGTTCAAGATCTCGGTGCTGGTAGTGGACGATTCCATCGTGATGCGTCGCATCATCTCCGATCTCCTCTCCAAGGATGAAGGGATCGAAGTGGTGGGCACTGCGCGTAATGGCGCTGAGGCCATAGAGAAGGTGCGCCAGCTCGATCCAGACGTCGTCACCATGGACATTGAGATGCCCGTCATGGACGGGCTCACGGCCCTGCAGCACATCATGGCCGAGTCCCCCCGCCCCGTGGTCATGCTAAGCTCTATGGACAAGCGACAGGCGGACATCACGCTCAAGAGCCTCGACCTGGGGGCGGTCGACTTCATTTCCAAGACCTCCGGTTCCCTGTCCCTCGACCTTGAGCGGAACAGCGAGGACATCGTGGCCAAGATCAAGGCGGCGGCCAGGGCCAAGATCCTTCCCCGGAATGCGCCAGCAAGTCTGGTGCAACCAGCTCAGATGCTCACGCTTAGAGGGGACTGGATAGTCGTCATCGGCGCTTCCACCGGCGGACCCAAGGCCCTGCCGGAGGTGCTTTCGCGTCTGCCTGCCAACCTCCCCGCCGCGGTGCTCATAGTCCAGCACATGCCTGAAGGGTTCACCCGCTCCTTCGCCGAGCGGCTCAACTGGGTCAGCCCCCTGGAGGTCAAGGAGGCCGAGGAGGGCGAGGAGATACATCAGGGGAAGGTCTACCTGGCCCAAGGGAACAGGCATCTTCTACTCGATGGACGACGGCTGCATCTGGACGACGGCCCCAAGGTGAACTACGTCCGGCCGGCCATCGACGTTCTCATGAGGAGCGTCGCTCCGATATATGGCCCCCGGACCATCGGGGTCGTCCTTACGGGGATGGGCGCCGACGGGGCCGAAGGGATGAGATCCATTAAACAGAACGGCGGCAAGACCGTGGTGCAGGACGAGGGGACCTGTGTCGTCTACGGCATGCCCAAGGCGGTGGTGGAGGCCCACGCGGCGGACCGCGTGGTCCCGTTGGAGGACATCGCCCAGGCGATTACCATCATGATCAGCACGGGGATGTGAAATGGAAAGCTCAAAGTATCTTGACGTCTTCATTGAGGAATCCAAGGAGAACCTCCAGACGCTGAACAGCACATTGCTGTCATTGGAGCAGGACGGTTTTGACGAGGAGGGCATGAACGCGGCCTTCAGGGCCATGCATACGATCAAGGGCACCGCCGGGGTCATCGGCATCGCCCCCATCCAGCAGCTTGCCCATGTCATGGAGGACCTCTTCGATGACCTGCGCAAGAAGAAGGAAACGCCTCCCCGGACCATTCTCGAGCTTCTCTTCGCTGGAGTGGACCTCATCGAGAGCATGCTCCTCGAACTGGAGACCTCCGGCTCCACCCAGGTGCCGGTCATCGACATCGTCGAACGCATGAGGGAGGCGATGGAAGGCCTCCCGGCGACCGCCATCGATGATCCCGTGTCCGAGGAGTCCGGCCTGGAGCCGGACCAGCTGGAACAGATCAAAGCGATGCTGCCCGCGGGCGAGCGCCCGGTAATGGTGTCCGTGACATGGAGCAATGGCCTGAAGTTCAAGGAGGGCCGGGCGTATCAGGTGATCAGAGCAGCGTCCTCGCAAGGCACCCTGCTAGCCACTTCCCCTGCGTCGGAGGACGTGGCCGATTCTGACGAAGGGCTGATCGTTGTGCTCGGCACCACTCGGAACGATGCGGACATCCTCGGGGTGGTGAAGGAGGTGACCGGCGTGGCCGCGGCGACCGCCCAGACCATCGACGTTCCCGGTCATCCTGCCCAAACGGTCGTTTCGGCCGCTCCGGTCGATCCAATAGAACAGATGGCCGAATCGGTTCCGCTACCTCTTCCCGCTGATCAATCCCAGGCCGCTCCGCTCGAACCACTGGAGCGGACCGTGGACAGGGGCGCGGAGTGCGCCGGGGGGGACGACCATGTCGAGGGGCGGAAGGAGAGTCGGTCAGGGTCGCCCAACGGCTCTTCCATCCGGGTAAAGAGCAAGTTGCTGGACAAGCTTCTCGATCAGGTCGGAGAGATCATGATCAATAATATTCGCATCAATCAGATCGCCACCGACCTCAAGCATCGCGAGCTGAAGCAGACCCTGCAGAACAACTCCCGGCTGATGGGAGAGATGCAGGACATCGTGCTACGGACGCGCATGGTCCAGGTCGACTTCATTTTCAAGCGGTTCCCCCGCATCGTCAGGGACCTCTCGCGAGACAACGGGAAAGAGGTGGACTTCATCATGCGGGGCACCGACATCGAGATCGACCGAGGGCTGCTCGACGAGATCGGCGATGCCCTGGTCCATCTGCTCCGCAACTCCCTTGACCACGGCATCGAGCCCGCCGCGGAGAGGGTGGCCAAGGGCAAGAGCCCGCGCGGCACGATCACTCTATCCGCGCTCCAGGAGCAGAGCAACATCATCATCACGGTCGAGGACGACGGCCGGGGGATGGACCCCGGAAAGATCGTAGCCAAGGCGGTCAGCAAAGGCCTCGTCAAGGCCGAGGACGCCGAGCGGTTGGACGATCGTAGCAAGCTGCAGTTCGTGTTCCTGCCCGGTTTCAGCACCGCCGAGAAGATATCTGACATCTCCGGCCGGGGGGTGGGCATGGACGTGGTAAAGACGAAGATCGAGGAGCTGGGTGGCTTCGTGCGCCTGGACTCGACCTTTGGCCAGGGCTGCAAAGTAACACTTAAATTGCCGCCGAGCATGAGCATCATCCGGGCCATGCTCGTGGAGGTGAACGGTGAGAAGTACGCCATACCCCTGGACAACGTCCGGGAAACTGTCAGGGTGCCTCTTGGCGCCGTCCATTCCATCGCTGACCGGGGGGTGTTCCAGCTGCGAGACGAGGTTCTGCCGGTGCTCAACATCCGCGCCGAGTTCGGCGCTCCCGCGGAGACGGTCGGCGATATGCCGGCCGTCATCGTGGAGAAGAACGATAATCGCTCATGCCTGCTCGTGTCTCGTCTCATCGGGCAGCAGGAGATTGTGGTCAAGAATCTGGGAAAGGACCTCCGCCAGACCGGATATTTCTCTGGAGCGACCATATTGGGGGACGGAAAAGTGGCGATGATACTTGACGTGGGGGTCTTTACATGAGCTCATCACAAGGAATCGATCTGGACGAATTGCAAATGGACGCCCTCAGGGAGATCGGCAACGTGGGGGCATCGCACGCCTCCGCCGCCCTGACCAAGCTGGTCAAGACCGATATCCTGATAGACGTTACCGAGTGCCGCGTGCTGCCCATGCCCTCTTTGCCGAACCGTTTCGGGGGGCCGGGCAGCCTGGTGGCCACGGTGAAGATCGATTTTGCCGGCCGGGGTGGATGCATCTACATGGTGTTCCCCGGTGACGTGGCGACCTATCTGTCCAGCCTCCTCATGGGTGTGCCCCATCAGGTGGGCCGGCCGATGAACCGGCAGGACGCCGAGGCCATGGTGGAGCTGGGGGACATATGCATCCGTCAGTACCTGGTCCCTATCGCCAAGTTCCTCTCCATTGACATAATTCCGAACTCTCCGAACGTCTCGGTCGACCGCATCGTCGACCGGACCAGCTTCCCCCCGGCGCTCCGCCCCTTGCGCGACGCTCACATGGCCAGGGTGGAGACGAACTTCGTGGATGTCAGGAAGCGGTTCCAGGGCACCATCATATTCGTCCCTGACGAGGCTCTCCGGAACTCCACCTTCAAGCGGTTCGGCGTGGATGCAGAGTCGCAGGCGGCCATGTTCTCCAAGTTCGGACTGTGATGCGCAAATGACACTTCCATCCTCGATCGAACAGGACCCCATCCTGCTGGACGGCCTGACGGAGATCGGCAACATCGGGGCCGCTCACGCCACGACGGCGCTGTCGAAGCTCATAGGCCGGTGCATCATGGTAGAGGTCTCGGAGCACTATGTATGCTCGACCCAGAAGCTGCCTGAAGTTCTGGGCGACCCCGAGCAGCAGGTGGTGGCCGTGTACCTGGAGGCATATGGGGCGGGAAAGGGCGGGATGCTGCTGATGTTCTCTCAGGACACAGCCACCAGCCTGGTGGACATGATGCTGTCCCGGCCTCACGCCGTCAGGGAGCTCGATGATACGGACCGCGATGCCATCTGCGAGGTGGGCAACATCTGCGCGTCCGCCTACCTAAGCGCGGTGGCAAAGTTCTCCGGCATTACCATGGTGCCGTCGCCACCCGGGGTCTCGGTGGACATGTTGCATGCCATCCTCCAGTACGTCTCCGCCATGGCCGAGGAGGACTCCAGCGAGCTGATGGTCGTACAGACCCAGTTCGTCCATGGCGAATCATCATACTTCGGCAACCTGCTGTATCTGCCTGACCAGGGGACCATCCGACTGCTGGCCGAGAGGTTCAGAGCGGTGTGAGGGTCATGGACGACCGGATGACGAGGGACGATGTAGCGGCGCCGCCGCACACGTTGGGATCGCTCCCTCACTCTCCCCGCCGCATCGATGAGGCCTGCATCGTGGGTGTCGGCGAATATCAGACGCTCGACATCCCCGGGCAGCTTGTCTGCATCGGGCTGGGCTCCTGCGTGGGCATTGCCATCTTCGATCCGCAGGTCCAGATAGGCGGGTTGGCCCATGCCATGCTCCCCCGCTATGAGGAGGGGCGTGACAAGGTCAATGCCGCAAAGTATGCCGACTCGTCCATCATGCTGATGGTGGACGAGCTGGTGGAGATGGGGGCAGAGAGGGGTCGGCTCCGAGCGAAGATCGCTGGGGGCGCGCAGATGTTCTCTTTCATGTCCTCGGACACGCTGAACATCGGTCAGCGGAACTCTGAGGCGGCGAGAGCGACCCTAAAGGCGGAGCGGATCCGCCTGCTGGGCGAGGATATCGGAGGGACCCGCGGACGTACGGTCACGTTCAGCACGGCCGACGGTTCGTACCGCGTGCAAATGGGCAACGACGTCTTCGAGATCTGATCGTCAGCCGCCGCCAAGCAGCCCTCCGATGAGGAACTTGGAGACGAGCGAGGCCACGGACGCGATCCATATGAGGGCGATGAAGTGCGTCACCGAGCCGACGATGTGACCCCCCTTGATCATGGGCAGCATGAGCGAGGACAACGTCGCGTGGACCAGGATGACCGAGAACACCATCGTCTCGATGGCGGACATATCGAATGAGGTGGAGATGAGGCCGTTGAGGAAGCCGCCGCCGACGGCCCCTGGATCATCGATGACGACCGACGACATCATGTCACCCATGTACTCGACGATGCCTAACGTGATGTAGAGCGTGACGGCGAGCGATATCATCACTCCATAGAGGATGCCCACGAAGGAGGAGGCGGTCACCGAGCGCTTCTTCCGGACGCTCAGAACGCGGAACATGTTGTTGCTGATGAACATGCTGCTCGGCTCGGGCTTGGAGCCGTTGTGGATGGACGTCACATACATCTCCCCGAACTTGTCGATGAGATCGCTGGAGGTCTCGGAGGCGAAGTGCTTCCAAGACTCAGCAGCATTGATGTGCAGCGCCAGCCGCTTGGACAGGTTGCGGACCATGGCGGTCAACGGACCGAAGGTGTGCATGGCAAGACGCTTGACGCTGTCGGCCATTGTGGCGCCGCTCGACTCCGATGAACGGCCGAGGGATCGGATGAACGCCCCGAACAGGTTGTCCCGCTTCTCGATGGCCTTCTCCTCGCGCAGGATCAGGATGCCGGGGAACAGCACAGGCAGGAAGATGGTGGAGGCGATGAACATCGGCGGCAGGCCAGACGGCAGCATGATCAAAGACAGCAGGATGATGCCCACGATCGAGATCGCCACCGAGGTGAAGATGATGCGATCCTTATCCTTGACATGTCCTCGCTTGATCTTGGTACGCCATCCCATCCATATCTGGTCCTTGGGCACCTTGGTCTTGAGCAAGTAGATGAAGAACGATTCCATGGCCACGAAGCTGAACACCACTCCGATGAGCAGCACCTCGACGGCGCTGCTCCCGAACATCGGCATGAGGCACACGAACACCGCGGTGAAGATCAGCGAGGTCGTCAGCCCGGTGTAGATCTCCTTGACGAAGTCCAGGTCCTTGAGCGTCCCCTCCGCTTGGAGGATGTACTCGTCCATGATGACGTCGTGCTCATTCTTCATGAATTTGTCCAGCTTCTCGCCGACATCGAGCGAGTGGGACAGCCGGTTGAAGAAATTGGCCTCCATCTGGCACGATGTCCGGGTGGCCACGAAGCGGCACGCTTCGGCCCCCCCGACGCTGTAGTGCTTGATGAGGCGGTAGATCTGCTTGGCGTCCTTGGCCAGCTGCCCATACTCGTTCTTGCTTGACAGGATGTAGAAGACCTCATCGAACGGCATGTCCGAGGTCGACAGGGCGGCCATGGTGGTGACGAACATGGGCATGTTCTGCTCGACCTCGTTCTTGCGCCGCGAGGTGTACACCGCCGGAAGCATGAACACGACGAACAGGCCGAAGATGGGTATGATATAGACGAGAACGAGCAGCGGTCCCGACAGGTAGGGCGCCAGCAGGAGGGTCAGCATGATCGGGGCTATAAGGCCCAGCAGGACCGTGGAGAACATGACCAGCTTGAAGTAATCGTCCTTCTCCATCTTGAGGTCCCGCAGCCATGCCTCCTTCTTCATGGGCATCACACCGTGAACGGGAGCGAATCGGGGCCGTTCTCGTAGTAGTCGCTCAGGATCTTGTTGACCTCATGGTATCCGGAGATGTCGAGATCGACCATCTTCTGGATGATCTTCTCCCGCTTGCGGAGGTCCTTGTATACATCCTTCGGCTCTGAGTAGCCGTGTTCCAGGGCGATCCGCTTCTCCAGTATGTACGAGTTATTGTTGCCGCGGAAGTACAACTTGTCCGCGGCGGAGTCCCACTTGAACACGTTCCTCGTGAGCACTCCTCCCTCCTCTTTGTTGTAGCCGATGAACTCTTCGACGCCGGTCACGCGGCGCAGGAACCGGCGGTTGACGTTGACAGCGGACTGGAAGATGATGACGTTGACGTTGTCGATGAACGACATCGGGATATTGATCGGCTGCCCGGTCATGCGCTGGATGAACTTGGTGGCGTTCGACGCGTGGAAGGTCGCCATGACCGGGATGCCGGTCTGCATGCACTGGAATGCGACCCGCCCCTCCTCTCCTCTGATCTCGCCGATGACGATGTAGTCGGGGCGGGAACGCAGCGCCGCCCGGAGCAGGTCGAACATGGTCACCCTGGCGTCCTCCGGGCCGGCCTCGCGGGTCACGCATCTCTGCCACCCGCGCTGGGGTGGCTTTACCTCCGGCGTGTCCTCGACCGAGTAGATCTTGCCGCGGTGGTCGATGAAGCACAGCAGAGCGTTCAGCGCGGTAGTCTTGCCGGACGCGGTCTCTCCGGCCAGGATGATGTTCATCTTGTTCTCCAGGCACATCCATATGTACGCAACGAACTCCGTCGAGAACGTGCCCCACTTGATCAGCTGGATCGGCGATATAGGCTCAGCGGCGAACTTGCGGATGGTGAACGAAGAGCCGCGGGCGCTGATGTCGGTGGAATAGATCATGTTGATCCTGGAGCCGTCCGGCAGCGTCCCGTCGACGATAGGCCTGGACGCGCTCACCGGCCGGCCCATGCGCTCGGATATCGAGATGAAGAACTCGTTGAGGGTGACATCATCATCGAACCGGACATTGGTCTCCAGCCCGTACTGGAATGCCTTGTGGGATACCCTGACCTTGGAGGTGCCGATGAGGTGTATGTCCTCGATGTAAGGGTCCATGATCAGCGGCTCGATCGGCCCGTAGCCGACGATGTCGCGGTTGATGTAATACTTGAGGAGATCGTAGTCACGCTTGTCGACCGCCACCTTGCCGGTCTTGCGCTTCCGCTTCATCGACCCCTTGCCGACCACCTCGACCGACAGGGCGAATAGCTTCTCCAGTATGCGGACGAGGTCCTCTTTCGTCTCCACCGACTCCTCCGCGGTCGCCTTTTCCAGGATGAGGTCCTTGATCCTCCGCAGCTTTTCCTTCTCCTCCAGGGTCAGCTTGGCCTCGATCGTGATGTACCTCGAGTGCAAAGCGTCGATGTGGATGTGCCCGCCGCCGATCTTGTAGATGATGTTCGCTGACGACGGGTCGACGATGGCGTTCTTTCGGATCTCGGCGAGGTCGCCGACGGACAGGTTCTCAAAGTACCGGGGAAGGACATTGGTGGTCTTCTGGAGCTCCTTGATGTACTCCCGGAGGCTGGCATCGCGGGCTATCTCCTTCTCGAGGTCCGGTTGAAGGCGCGCCATCAGCCCGACACCTCGGTGATCTCGATGACCAGGCCGATTCCGGGCTCGATGCGGATCCTCATCACATCGTCCACTCTGCGCTTGGCCCTCTGATAGCGTATGGTATGGACCGTCCTGATCATCTCTTGTCCGGACGCCCTCATCTTAATGCTCAGATATATGTCTGCGGCCTGGCGGAGGGGATCGATTGCCCTGCAGCCCTCATCCGCCGTCATGATGATGGTCTTGTTCAGTTTCATCTGCTTCTTGAGGAATCCCATCAGCTTGATGCAGCTGGCCTCGGTCAGGCTGTCCTTGGTAAGAGTGGTCAGGGAATCGATGAACAGGATGTCCTTGCTGTATAACTGTGGCGAGGACATCAACTTGTCAAGGAAATCGGAGCGGGCGCGGGACTGGCCGATCAGCGGGTATACGGGAAAATACTGAAGGTCCCCGCTCATCAGGCTGTCGCCGATCCTGTACTCGAGGGAGTACATCTGATCGATGAAATCCCGCAGCGTGAGCTCGGTGGATACGAACGTTCCGCTGTGGCCGTTGGACAGGATGCCGTACAGGATCCGCTGGCAAAGGGCGCTCCTGCCGGAGCCTTCCGCTCCTTCGATGAGCACGGTCGAACCTCGGGGGATGCCGCCTCCCAGCTTGACCGCCAGTTCATCCTGCTTAAGATGGATGTCGAACAGATCGTAACGCTCTGCCCTTGTTCTCCCATCTTCGCTCATCTCAGTTCACCCATCCGATCCTGCGCCTTCCTGCCTACAGACGAAAATCCAAGGTGTCTGAGATCCCATTCGATAGTATGGCCTTTACCGTGTGGTCCCCCGGCGCTATGTCAGCCGTTACGATGACCTCGGCGACACTCCCCGTTGACCAGGTCCTGTTGGCGCCGTTGATCAGATCAGCATGATGTTCGACATACTCTCCATCGATGAATATCAGCAAGCTTTCGTAGGATGGAGCGACATTGCCGAGGTTCTTGATGTAGAACGTCAATCGTCCCTCGGAATATGGAACATTCCTGGGGTCGTTCACGATCGCGATCGATGAGCCCATCTCCGATGCAGCCGCGTCCGCTTTCACTCTCATCTCATCGACCATCATGCCGGTCATTCCCATCAGCACTCCGGCAATGGAGACCGCGATCACTATCGACGCGATGAAGAATATGGTTTGAGTGAACGAAGCGTCCGAGCCCATCTATATCCTGCCTAGTCGTAGACCGATATGCCGTTGCCGGTGACGATCTTGATGTCTGTGCCCATGAGATCTGTAGTGAACTGGATCGCTAGCGTGTCGCCCGGCAACCAGATCCTGGAATCAGCATGCCCGACCACCTCAATGGTAGCGATCAGCTCATTGCTCCACCTTCCGTCGAGAAGCACATCTATGCCGTCAACGTGCAGCGTGGACCGACCTCTGTTCACTACCTCCACGGTCCCGTTCTCTCTATCGATGGTGCTTATGGCGATATCCGTTTGCAACGCTGTCATTTCGCGGTCCGAACTGGTCCTCTGTGCTTCCATCAACGACGCTTGAGCATGATCAAGCGTCCCGATGACCGAACCGGCGGATATTATCGCCGCGATGAATATTATGGCAGTGGCAACGGATACGCTCATCCCCATCAGAGGCCTCCGAGCCGTTTGAACTCGCTCACCCACAGATCAAAGGCCTTAGCGTCGGATATGTCGATCCCTTTGCCGATGGAGCGTTCCTTGCATATCTTGCTCATCATGCACTCGATCAGCCTACGCGTGTGCTCAAGGGCGCACGCGTCCTCGTAAGAATTCATTATAATGGATGCTCCTGAAGTGGACTGGGGGATGCTTGTCAGCATGCTCGGTTCCATAATGCTCTCCATCCGCGTATCCATCTTCGGTTCTTCGAGCGTTCCTAGTGTGAAGGGATGCTCATCCGTCAGGTCATCGTCCGGTCTTACTATCCTGTCAAGTGGCTCGTCATCATCGAAGGGGTCGCTCTGCGCAAGTTTCTTGATCATATCGCTGACCGCCTCTGATATTGGCGCAGGGTTAACAATGCCGTTCGATAGGCCATCGGCCGCCGGAACTTCATTGATCATTGGTGCTGAGAGATTAGGCATATCCTCAACGAAGGGGTTATAGGGGCGAGAAACGGCCTCGTAAACGTTCAGAAGCGACTTGATCGACTCGCTCATATGTGATATCTCATCCTTGATCGATTCGACATCCCCCTTTATCGTGCGGGTCGTCAGTTCGGACGTCTCAGCCTGTTTCTTCATATCGATTATGCTTGCCTCCATCTCCTGGAGCTTCCTGTCGTCCTGTGCCGCTCCCGACTGGGATAGTAGGTTGCTGCCTAGCATGTCTGAGTCGTCATCGCCCATATCAATGCTGCTCAGTGAGCCAAGGCCTCCGGTGAGGCCGCCCAATGATAGCCCCCCTCCGTCCAAGCTGGTTCCGCTCATCGATGATGGCATATCCGAGCCATCGTTCTCCTTGCCCTTCTTTTTGAACGACAGGATCACCATCGAAGAAAAAAAAGGAGCAAGGAGGGATTTACGATCCCTGTTCATCATCGTTTCCCTCCTTTGCTTGTTGGGTTTACCTAAGGTTCGCAGTGCCGGAGTTGAGGACAGGCGGTACAGTGAACGAGACGGTTGTCGGGGATCCCCTTGCCGGCATGATCTTGATCAGGACCGAGTCACCAGGGGAGATGCTAAGCGTACTCTCACCAAGGTTCGCAACAGTGATCTTGGTTAGATTGCCTTGGTTGACGGTCCCATAGCTCGCAAACGGTGCATCTGCGCTCTTATCGGTAGGGACAACGACGGCTGCGTATGTGGCGGGTTCATCTCCTGAGCCAACGGCACCATCCTTCTCTGGGCCGGCGAATACCAGCTCCCCACTTGCATCTCCGGCGGTTATCGAGAGGATGACATCGCCCATCCTCAGCGCAGGGCTTCCGGGGGACAGCTGGACGTAGATATCCATCGAGGTGATGGCGTTGTCTACCACGTTTCCCTTGACGTACTTTATGTCAAACCCGGACGATACGCCGGTGATAGCATCATTTCCGGTCTGGGTAGCCTGCTCCCTCACCGTGTTGGCGGTGCTGATCAGTACCGACGCGGCGACAGCGGCAACGAGGACCATGGCGATGAAGATAATCATCGTCCCCACGCCCATCTC
>DATD01000002.1:3020-16810 GCA_002504525.1 Methanomassiliicoccus sp. UBA345 | reverse complement strand
CGGCGCGCTTGTCGTTCCGCATCTTTACGAACTTCTTGTTCATTGCCATTTCAATGCCTCTTCTATTTTCCATAGACTAGGCATCCCTCTGCACGGCAACCGCTGTAGCTATGCATTAGAGCAGAACACTGGTCCGCCCTCCCCCTTCCGACAGAAAAAAAGCTGAACAACAATATTTAAACCATACAATTAGAAAATCAATATTGATTCGCATAATAGAAAATTATTGTATAATATTTCATCGATTTTTCTCTGGTTCGCCGTTGATGTATTCGATATAATAGGCGGCAAACCGCCTCAAATTGGTAGGAACGGAGGCGGTGTTTTCGTATGATATCCATTAATCTGATTCGGGAGCAATAAGGAGAACACACCCCTAGGGAATATGCTATACTCTTATCAACCCCATTCATCGATCACCACGTTGCTGACGTAAGCGTAAGATTGTTATTAGGTGGCGATGGCTGTTTAACGACACAGGGAAGAAAGCGCATCGAATCCAGCTAGTCAATCGTTCACGCGGCCATATGCGGCCGTTTGAACAGGCCCCGTCTCACTCTGGATCATCTCACCCGAGAGAGGGTCTTGGAAAACGGGCTCGGGCTCATCGTACTACCACAACCGTGCACGGAGCGTTCTTGAATATGGTCTCCGAGGTACTCGTGCCAAGCAGTCTTCCTCTGCCCGTCCGCTCTCCGGACGAACCGATGATCAGAGCGTCGGCCTTCAGCTTGTTGGCGGCAAGCAGAAGTGTCTCATGTGCCTCTCCGGCCTCAAGCAGGGTGGCGAGCGGCACGCCGATGTCGGAGGCGCGTATCTTCGCTCGCCCCAGTACCCTCATGCCGTTCTTGATGTTCTTTTCCTTCTCTTCCTGTGCCTTAGGGCCTACTATGTAGATCATGAACAGGTTGGCCTGGAATGCCTTGGCATATGCGAGGGCGTATTCGGCTGCCCTTTCGGAGTGTGGCCGCCCATCGTTACCAACGACAATATTCATTGTACGGAGCAAATTATTAGTCAAAGTATATTTAAGGGTCTAGATTAGATAATCAGTTCTGATATTTTGTTTTCCTTAATCACCCAGCGATTCATCCGTTCGGAACAAAGTGACCATCTGTTATCGTATTTGGTACACTGATACGTTCTGATGCCGTCTGGCCCTGCGGGACGATGATGAAAACGGTCATGGAATCCCCCGGTCCCAGGATGCCGGGGGTCGCCAGCTCCATCTTCGCGATCTCCCCCCTCTCCAGGACACCATCCTCGGCTCCAAGGGTCAAGATCTCTCCCATATCATAATCACAGGCTTCCAACAGCACGCTCTCGCGAGGTGTCACGATATGGACGATGAGCGAGTCCAGACGTATCGGCGGGCTTCCCGCCTGCAGCGCGATAAGGAGCTCGAGCAAAACGACCCTGCCGTCCAGGGCCATGCCGGCGATATGTCTGATGGAGATGCCGGTGGCGATCTCCTTCACCGCATCGGCCGCCACCGCCTCTGCCCGCTCGGCAGAATTATTGATGGCATCGAGGACCGCGGAGGCGGCGGTGCCGCTTGCAAGCAGCAACACTATCAGTATGACGCCGGTGCCTACCCCTGCCTCGCCCCTTCGCCCCCACCGCACCCTCATGCGGTATCATTCTTGGGAACGACACGGATTTTTAATCTATCCCTGTTCTCTAAGGGAGTTCCCGCAGTATGGGCAGTTGCTAAGGCTTCGATTGGTGGTGCGGTCGCAGTTGGAACACGTCACCTCGAGGAATGCAGAGCAGTATGGACATCGGGATATGGTGCTATGCAGCTCGGTCCGGCAGGCCGGGCAACGGATGAACGCCCCTTGCTCCGTCTTCACCGGTGGACTCTTCTTCTTGCTGCGTCCGAACAGGCCGAGCACGGTGAGGACGACGCTCACACCCCGCATGAGGGGGATATCATCCTATGACGATAAAATGGTTCGGCCATGGTTCCTTCATTCAATACCCAGCTGCTTGGTGCTGGTCTAGCTTGACCGTCAGCTTTCTGTCGACAGCATCCCTGCAGCGACGTTGAGGGGGGGGGCGAGGAACGAGATCATCTCGGCATGATCGAGAGGCCGCGGGCAATGTATGCGAGCCATAACGGGCTCGAAGGCTGCCTGGGGGAGGTGCTGTTGGACCGCCTGGACTAGGTGTTCGGACAGCGGATCGAGGTCTTATGAGATGACGTTCTCCATCCAACGACGCCGAGATCGCTGCCTTCAAGGAACGTCATCGCAGGGGAGCACCGCAGAAATGGCATCTGTGATCGTCCTTGTGATTGGTTCCCCCGCAATACTCGCACTGGACGTGATTGTCCTTCTTCCAGCGGACAACCTCGCGGCGGTGGCGCTTCAGCAGCACCGGTCGCATACCTAACATAATGATCCCGGCCACCGCCAGGACCAGAGAGACGACGACCATGCCTCCCATGCCGCTCAACGACCCGCCCAGGAACAGGCCGAACGAGAAGAAGAGCGCCATGAACGCCAGGCCCAGCAGGAGCATCCGCCGGAGCTCCACCCTCTCCCAGTCCGGGGCCCCGTCCGCGTAAGGGTCCCTGCCACTGACCGTGGATGCCGCATTTTCGCTCTCGCTGGTCCGCACCCTTTCGTTCATGGTCTCGCCGGGTAACCAGCCTTGGGGTTCATCATCCTTTCCATGTGAACGCTGGCGATGGTTATGGGACGATCTTCGAGGCCTCCGTCCTGGCGAGCGTTGCGTCTTTCTCGGTCAGCCTTCCTGCCAGCCGACATCGCCGCGGTCAATGAATTAATACAACGACTGGGGAGGATGCCTTAGGAACGTCGTGAAGAGATGGAGGTGATGAGATGCAAAGGAGCACGCACGAGAGGAGGGTGAGCGCCGGAGAGAAGGGCGCGGAGACCAGATGGAGATCGGGAGGGGAGATCAGCAGCTCCACCCGCGACAAGCTATCAGAGGCGGGACGGAAGGGTGCCATGGCACAGCCGCGCGAGGCCAAGGTCAAGGGAGGGGAGAGAGGCGCCGAGGCTCGGTGGGGGGAAGGCGGCACCGGGATCAGCGACGAAACGCGCCGAAAGCTGTCGGAAGCGGGGAGGAAGGGGGCGAGAGCTCAGCCGCGCGAGGCCAAGGTCAAGGGAGGGGAGCGCTCCCGCCGAAGGGCCTGAAGGCTCCTGTCGGACTGCATGATTAGATCATCCGCTCCGGAAACTGGGGCGCTTTCGAGCACCCCTGGCTCATTTTTTTATACCTCGTGGCAGTAGTACGCAGGATGGGATACGATCGAACTTCTTATCAGAAGAACAAGGCCGACGCCCTGTTCCGCATGGGCTTCCATGCCGAGGTGATAGGCAAGATCGATGAGGCCGCGGCCAAGTACGAGAAGGCCATCAAGGCCGATCCCGGTCATTATCAGTCATATGTCCAGCTGAGCCGGCTGTACGAGCGAAAGGGCGACACCGGGAAGGCCGCCCATTACATGAACGCGGCCGAGCGTTCCCGCGGTAACAGTATGCCGGAGAAGCCAGTGGCTCGGCAGCAGACGACATCGCCCCGGCCGACAATGATCTCCCGCTTGCTTGAGGTGCTGAACGAAGAGAAGCCGGACCCGGTCAAGGATGCTGAGTTGCGGAACATGCTGCCTCACGTGTGGGGGCCGTTCTTTGGCCGCTTCGACTCGCTCAGGGAGGTACAGCGGCAAGCCATCCCCACGGTGCTGGGGGGCGAGAACGCCATGATCATTGCACCGACCGCCTCGGGAAAGACGGAAGCGATATTCGCTCCCCTGGTGGAACGGATGGAGGCAGAGCAATGGCCGGGACTATCGATCCTGTATATCTGCCCCACCAAGGCGCTGGCCGAGGACATCGCCCGGCGGCTGATGGACATGGTGGACGGCCTTGATGTCACCGTAGCGCAGCGGAACGGGGATACCAAGACGCTTAACGAGAAGGACCCTCAGAACATCCTCGTCACCACTCCCGAATCGCTCGACTCGCTACTGAGCTGGAGTCCTGGCTGCCTACTTGGCCTGAGGGCGGTGGTGCTGGACGAGCTGCACATGCTGGACGGCAGCTACCGCGGGGATCAGCTAAGGGTTCTGTTGCGCCGCCTTACGAGAGAGACCTCTACCACCCCTAGGATCTATGCGACCACCGCCACCGTGTCCGGGCCAGAACATATGGCAGCTAGGTACATGAGCGACGCGCGGCTCGTCCGGACGGCCGGAGGGCGAAGCATCGATTACCGCATCGTGCCCACCCTCGAGATGGCCGCGAGGCAGTTCCAGGAGATGGGAGCACACAAGGCGCTCCTGTTCTGCAACACCCCCCAGGAGGCAGAGGAGCTGGCCCGCACCGAGTTGAAGCGTCACTTTCCCCGATCGGCCATCAAGGTCCACCACGGCAAGTTGGACGCAAGGATGCGTCTTGATGCTGAGAACGCGCTTCGTAACGGGAGGGACGTGGTCTGCGCGTGCACCTCCACCCTGGAGGTGGGGGTGGACATCGGCGACATCGACCTGGTGATGCTGGTTCGGCGCCCGCGGTCGGTCGCCTCGCTGTCTCAAAGGATCGGCCGAGGGAACCGGAGGGAGGACAGCATGAAGGTGGTGGCCATTGCATCCACGGCCGGCGAGTCCATCTACTACGAGAAGGTCTTCAAGGCCGTGACGAGGTCCGAGTACGACACTGCCAGGTACGAGTTCGATCCGTCGGTGGCGGTGCAGCAGGTGCTGTCGTCCTTGAGCGGTGGAAAGGTGCTCTCGGACGAGTCGGTCTTCGGCATGTTCGACGGACTGCTTCCTGAAAAGGACGTGTCCCTGATACTGACACAGCTGTCGGAGAGCGGTTGGATCGAGCTCGACGGCAATGATTGGAAGGCGATGGCGCGTATCGGGGAGCTCGGACCGGGAGTGTTCAGCAACATTCCCGGGTACGACAGCATCCAGGTGGTGGACATGGCCTCCGGCTCCACGGTAGGCAGCATCGGACTGCCGGTCGACAACATATTCGTCCTGGCCGGGCAGGCATGGCTGGTCCGCGAAAGGGAAAAGACAAGAGTGCTCGTCACCGCGGTCGAGGAGGGAACGGAGATCGCGAACTTCTCATCATACGATCGGTTCGGGGCGTTCTTCGACATGCTGCCGTTCAGCATGAGGCTGAGGATGCGGCAGAGGCAAGGATCGATGGATGAGGGCGGCCAAGGCCCTCGTTCCTTCCGCGAGCGTTGAACCGCTCACTGCCCCCATAGCCCTGAGCGGAACCGCCCCAGCTGCCATTCCAGCCACGCCTCGCCCCCGGCCGTCTCCTCGATGGCGCGGACTATATCGCGGCGGCGCTTCTCCGCCAGCCAGCGCTTGACGTTGTTGGGGGTGACCATTCTCTTCACTCCGGGGAACTTGCGCGTCCAGAACCTAGCCTGGTTGAGGTCCATGACTCCTTCCCTTGACGCGTTCTCCACCCACAGCTGGAACAGGTCGACATTTTCTTGTATTGCTAGACGAAGATTGGAGCAGCCTGCTCCCGAATATCGGTCGAGGTATCCTACTACTATGTTGGACACTACCGACTCGCTTACTCCGGACAGAAGGCCCGTGTTCACCACCGCCCCGCGTCCGATGCAAAAGTTCTACTCATTATTTATGAAATCAAGCGGCCGCTCATAACCTTTGGTCATCAGATATCGAAAAGGATAATGACCTCGCAACGAGGGCTTGGCCCTCGACGCATGTCGCCATAATCGTCCCGTGGTGGGAAGGGCAGTTATTTATTCAAGTCTCCCTTCGTTGTCCTACTTCTGGCTTAAGTCTTTGTGCGGACACCTCCCCAGGTGCCGATCGTACATCTGGTGTGAGTAGAAGAAGGAATATGATGGAAAAAAAGATCACAGTTCCAGGGGAGCTCGCCCTCATTATGGGGGTGATACTGATATCGTTCTCTATCTCTCTAATGGTCAAGGCCGATTTTGGCATCTCGACCATCTCTTCGCTCCCCTATGTCCTCAGCGTGGCCTTTGACCAGATTTCCTTCGGCGTGTGGAACCCCATATTCCAGGTGTGTCTGCTCATTATTCTGGTAGCTATTACCAAGCGGTTCAAGAGCGGATATGTGATCTCGCTGCTGATCTCGGCGATGTTCGGCTCCGTCATAGATCTCTTTGCGTGGCTGACGTCCGGTCTTCCGACCGACATGGGGTTCAGGGTTCTGTACGTGGTAGTCAGCTACCTAATCATGTGCTTTGCCATCTCCATGATGGTGAACTCCAAGGTGCCGCTGATGGTGGTGGACGCGTTCATCAACGACCTGACGCAGTTCTTCCATGTCACTTTCAGGAGGCTGAAGACGATCTTCGACATCATCTGCCTGTCCCTCTCCATAATACTCTCCTATGCCTTCATCGGGGAATTGGCGGGAGTGGGCATCGCAACGATAGTGATGGCACTGATAACCGGCTCCGGCGTTCACGTGGCCACCAAGCTCCTGCGCAGGGTGATCGACATACGTCCATGGAGCAAGACCCTGGCGAGCCTGGCTCGATGAGTTCCACCCGTCGGAGGCAATGAAGATAATTTGAAAGGGCTGGACGCCATTCAGGATGGTAAGCGTCGATGCCTGCAGGACGGCTGACGAGGTTCAGAGGTGAACAGATGATCAAGACACTGTACCGGAAGATACTGATACCCACCGACGGCAGCGACAACACCAAGGCGGCGATTGGCTACGCGATCGATCTCGCTCGCCAGTCGGGGGCGGAGGTCACGGCGATCAGCGTCAACGACATCAGCAACTACGCCACCATTCCCGGGGAGCCGGACATTCAATCGCCGCTGTATCAGGCATCCAAGGAAGCGGTCCAGTACGTGATCGAGACGGCCGCGGCGCAGGGCGTCCACGTTGAGGGGATGGTCGTCGACGGCATTCCGAAAAGGGACATCGTCGAGGCGTCCAAGGACTATGACCTCATCGTCATGGGGACCATTGGTAGGAGCGGTCTGCCGCATCTGCTGCTGGGCAGCGTGGCCGAGAAGGTCATTCGGAATGCCCGCTGCCCCGTCCTGGTTGTCCGGGCCGGTTCAGTGCGGCCGGTCTTCAAGTGCGAGCGTGTTCTGATACCGTCCGACGGCAAGGACAACTCCCTGCCGGCAGTGAAAGAAGGGCTGGAGCTGGCCAAGGCGTGTGGGGCGGAGGTCACCGCGCTAAGTGTCAGCGATGAGGCGGGCAAAGCTATCGGCGCGAAGGGCAGGAACGAAGGCGACGCATCTCCGGCGGAGGCCGCGGTGGACCAGGTGGTGGAGGAGGGCAAGAAGCTCGGCATCTCAGTGACGCGGAGACTGGTGATCGGCTCCCCGGCCGATGTCATCATCGATGCGTCCGCAGAGCAGGACCTAGTGGTAATGGGCACCCACGGCCGTTCCGGACTGGCCCACCTGCGCCTGGGCAGCGTGGCCGAGAAGGTCATTCGGGACGCACGCTGCCCCGTCCTGGTCGTGAAAGCCGGCAGCTCCCGCCGGAAGGCCTGAGGCCGACTGGGAACCGCCTCAGAAGTGGCGGTAGATCATATCGGTGACGAGAGCGACATCGTTGCCTAAGGCCATGATGTCGTCGAAGTCGTTAACCATGACGTTGTTGACGAAGAGGGCGAACACCACCCGCTTGCCGGAGGCCGCATCGATGTATCCGGCCAGGGCCTTGGTCTGGGCCATGCCGGTGTCGCCGAGGACGTTGTACACTGCCCTCGTCCCGGTCTTGGCATGGACCTTTCCGATGGCCGGGCTGCCGTCGGCTGCCGAGTGGGCGAGACTGCCGTCCACGCCCAGCACCGGCAGCGAGCCGAAGAACTGCTCGAACTCCTCTTTTTCCATCATCGCCTTCAGCAGCTGTATGGCTGCAGAGGGAGTGAAGCGGTCCTCGGTGGCTCCGCCCATGCCGTCGGAGAGGCACATCGCGCTCAGGTCGATGCCCAGCCTTTCGAGCATCTCCCGCTCCACCACCATCCCTTCATAGGAGTTGCTCCCTCCCCGGGAGGCCGCCATGAGCGAGAGGTAGGTCTCGGCGTGCAGGTTGTGGGAGACCTTTAGGGTCAGTTTGACCTCCTCGGAGAGAGGGGCGGACTTTATCTCGGCGAGCTTGACCGCGCTCTCATAGTCCGACGGTATCAGACTCCGAGGGTTCTCTCCCATTGCGTCGGAGCCTACATCGATCTCGTGTCTCTCCAGGGACTCGATCAGCAGGGCGCGGGCGAAGGCCGCGGGCTCACGGACGGTGTGTGTGAGGTTGACCTGTCCGCTCCCTTCGGCGATCTGGCCACGGACCGTGATATCGCGCCCAGAGGCAGTGATCGTGATGTCAGTGGCGTCCGACGTCACCACCTCGTTCCTGATGGTGAAGAAATCGGTCGCCGGTCGTACCGTGATGTTCGCTCCCCCGTCGACCGCGCCCGGCCTCACCATGATGTCCAGCAGGTTGTCGTTGATGATGGTCGGGGAGATCACGAACTCCTCCATCTCCACTGTCTCGAAAATGGAATCGTCTATCACGACGTCCCCCACCGCCCTCACGCCCGACTCATATATCTGCCGCGCCAGGGAATCGATGCCTGCCAGGGGGTCCTCGGAAACCAAGATGCACCCTCCCTGTATGAGGGCATAGCTATGGTCCTCGTCGGTATAGTTGATGCCGCCATTCTCTAAGGCGCGCCCCCCCATGTTAGGGTCGCCGGACGCGACCAGTACGACGTTGCCTGCGACGCCATTCTCATCCATCGACGTGGCATAGACAGGAGTGACGAAGCGGTGATCGGCCCCCAACGCCATCATGATGGCGGCCGAGGTGAAGAGCTTGGTCGTGGAACCGGGAACGAACATCTCGCCGGAGCGAACGTCGACCAGAGTGGTATTGGACTCGGGATCGAGCACCATGAGGCCCCATGAGGAATGCGCGTACAGCTCCTTCGATCTCAGCTCGTCGAACTCAGTCAAGAACTCATCGGAGGGATCGGCACTGCCCCCTGCCATTATGATCCATATCCCGGAGGCGGTCAGCAGGAACGCCACCATGATCGCCAAAATGTATGCCAACGGCCTCTTCGTACCGTCACTCCGCATGTTCACGGCCAGAGGGAAATGAATAGTATGTTATTATAATTATCAGCGAAAGGTCCTGGCGATAGCGTTGCTACCTGAGGGCCCAGAAAGCCCAACTTTCAAAGATGGGATGAATGTAAGCAAAACCCATAAGTGCCGTGGACAAGATGAAGATGCAGCCATTATACTACTCTTTGAGGAAGCCTTGGCGCTCATGCTCCGGCTCGCTCATCGGACGATCGAGCACATTTCACGTGCTCGTGCGGGCACGTTGACCACGACGACGTCAACGCATCGTTCAATATCGCGCTGCGTCCCTCGTTCGAGGAAGGCGATGGTCGATCGCATACAGACAGAGATGCATGCGAAGGGCGCATTGATGCCCCTCGGGAGGCTCCGTCGTGAGCGACGACGACCTCAGAACCCCGCGACCGAAATCGTGGAAGTGTCAACGCGCGCTGAACGCCGAACCAGATTCCTTGATGAACGCCCTGGCCAGACTGGCCAATGCTTCGCCCATGTGCTCGCTCCGCTCGATGATGACGCTGTGGTCGTAGCGGAAATGAGCGGCGCCGATGCGGAGGAACCGGCGGCACTGTTCGCCGATGCCGATGTAGAAGACCTTCACTCCCCGGCGTCGGGCAATGGCGATCTGGGCGGCGATCCTCTCCAAGTAGTAGTCATGGCCGTCGCTCACGACGATGATGGCCTGCTGGCGTTCTCCGAACCTCCCGCTCTTCTTCGCCAGAAGGCCATTGGCCACCTGCAGCGCCTGGGCGATGCTCGTCCCGCCGCCGGCCGTGAGGTCTGCGAGTGCAGAAGCTTCGACGTTCTGCTCCCAGCCCTTAACCATGGTTGACATCTCATCATACGCGGTAACGGCGCAATCCACCCCAGCCAGCTCCAGCGCGCGGACCAGAGTGGCGGTCGAGCCGACAGCATGCTCCAGCCGCTCGCCGTCCATCGACGCCGAGCGGTCGAGGCAGATGACCATATCGTACTCGCTGCGGTCCTTGCGGTAGTTGTAGTAGAGATGCCGCGCGTCGGAGCTTCCAGCCTTCAGCTGGACCAGCTCGTCGACGTCCATGGCGTAGCCTTCGTCCCTCAGCACCTCGTCGTATGAGCGCAGCGAACCGCGGATGCGGCGCAGAATGTCGGCGGTCCGCCGCATGACCTTGTGGTCGATCAGGCCGGCGCTCTTCTCCGTGCTTTGCATCCGCGGCAGCTCCGGTTCGATGGCGATCCCAAGCGATGACATCTCCTTGGAGATCTCGGCCAGTGCGGTGATGGCATCGTCAATGACAAACTCCGACGGCTCGTCACAGGACTCGGTGCCGTCCTCGCTTGCCCTTTTATCCTCCGACCCGCCGGCGCTGGACGCGCCACGCGAGTCGCCGCTCCGCTGCGGATCGACAGCATGGGCGGAGAACTCGCCGCTCCTGACCAGCTCGTAGATCTCCTGGCATGCGGCTGCCACCGCTCCCTTTTCCAAAGGCTGCTCGCCGATCTGCCTTATGAGCTCGGCGGTCCGCCCGACCACGGTATCGCCGGCGGCGCAGGACGCCAGCCCCATGTCCGCTTTGAGCGCCGACAGGAGGACCGTTCTCGCCTTGGTAAGAACGGCGTCCTCCCCGTCTTTGCCTGTCACGTAAGGAGAGGCGCTCACCACCAGGAGGCGGTCGACCAGCTGGAACCTCAGGCCGAGGGCCGGGAACGACCGGGACAGCAGGCTCTCCGCCCTGCGGTCCTCCAGGACGTCGAATATCGCCCGCTCCGCCTCCGTCCCGGGGACCGGGTCCAGGGGAGGGAAAAGGATATGGCCGCACTCCAGGTAGAGGGACATCCTCTCAGCGAGAAAGCGGAACGCCGTCGGGTCGTCGATACCTCGAACGGCCGGCAGGTCAGGGGGTGGCGGGGCCTTCTTTTCGGAACCGTCAGTGAGCGGCACCGGCGTGTTGTCCATCAGGCCGGCAAGTATGCCCATGGCCATGCCCCGCTCCGGCAGGACTATCATGCTGGCCTTTCCGACGGTGTCTCTAGTCGTCCGGCTTCCGGCGACCGAGACGTAACAGGGAGCGCCGACGATGATGCTAGCCAGCCGTGAATAGTACTCCGAGCGGTCCATGTGCCTACCTGGTGAGCTTCCTCGTGAAGTCGTAGATCATGGTCTTGACCGCCGCCTTCTCCACTTCCTCAAGCTTCGAGGTGAAGGCGATGTCCAACGCCCTGTCCAGCCCGAACAGGGGCGCCAGCCGCGTCACGTTGTCCATGGTGCGGTGGCCGAAGTTCTGCGATATCTGGCCGTCCTTGCACGCATCCCGTATGCTGTCCACCAGCTTGAGGAAGCTGGTCTCATCGTCGGCCGGGAGCGACAACCTCTTGAGCAGGTGCGCGTCGATCTCCGGATCGAACTCCACCTCGACCACGGCCATGCGGTCCAGCAGCGCCTGGTTCAGCGGCTTCGTGGCGAAGTAGCGGGAAGGGTTCATGGTCGCGAACAACCTGAATCCCGGATGTGCGTCGATGACCTCGCTGTTGTTCGCCACCGATATCCTGCTCTCGTCGATCAGGCCGTGCAGCGAGAACAGTATGTCGGCCTCCAGGGCGTTGATCTCGTCGAGGACGAGCCAGTAGCCGTCACGAATGGCCTGGGTGATCATGCCGTCCTGCCAGCGGAAGTGGCCGTCCTCGGTCGGCGCCATTCGGCCCAGCAGGGATGATGTCCTAAGGTCTCCGGAGCAGTTGATGCGGATGACCGGCCGGCGCAGTCTGGAGGCAAGGCAGAAGATCGACTGGTTCTTCCCGCTGCCTGCTTCTCCGGTAAGGAGCACGGGAAGGCCGCTCTGCTGTATCAGGTCGATCGTCCTTATGAGCTCTATGAACGATCTCGTGTATGCAATGTCCTCCTTGACCCGGGGTATCGACCGCTCCATGACGCTAGTCGTATCCTGACAGATGCATCCTGATTCAGCGTCGGACATGTGACCTTCCTCGCGATGCTTTCAAACGGTAGCCGGTTATTCTAATCTTTCCCCATTCTGAAAAATTCAAACGATAGGTAGCTTTTGCTGTGATTCCAGCCAGCTAGTGCTCCCCGTCCTTTCAGACAGGGCTGCGTTTTCCCCAAAAGGATGATATGGACAGTGCCCTTACGTGGGCATATGACTGATGAGACGTCAGCCACTGTGGAGCACATCTGTCCCAACTGCGAGTTCTTCTACCTGCACGGCAAAAGCGAATGGGAGGACCACCCCAAATGCACAGACTGTTCGCACCGCGGCGGCATGGTGGACAACTGGAAGGAGCGCGCACAGGGCGGAGCCTGATCCTTGGCCCTCCTCCCTCATTGTCTTTTTCACTTTCTGGCGGCATCATTCTTGAATGATGCACACCCACCAACGTTCTCTTGAACGATCTTGGCGTATTGCATCGGCTGAGCAGATGAAACTGCCATATTTTTTTTGCTTCGCTGGCGGCGTATGCCGCTCACGATGCAGCATGGTCAGTTTTGACATCTCGGCCGTCATGGTCAACAAGTGCTACGGGTCGGAGCGAAACGGTATCCCATCCTGCTCGAGGGGCAGGGGGACATCAGCGAACATCTGTACATTGAAGCGAAAAATGTAAAGGTGTCAATGCAATGAACGTATTATGGACAAGAAGCGGATCGCCATCATCGCTATCATTGTCGGTATCATAGTCTTTCTTCTGAAAGTACTCGCTTATCTCTTGTCCAACTCCGTTGCCCTGCTCTCCGATGCCTTGGAATCGATCATCAACATTGTGGCATCGCTCATGATGTTCATGGCGCTGATGATCGCGAGCAGGCCGGAGGACGTTGATCACAAGTATGGTCATCAGAAGGCCGAGAACATCTCTGCGCTGATAGAAGGCGTCCTCATCATCATCGCCGCGGTAGTGATCGTGGAGGCCAGCATCAGCCGCCTTCTCAGCCCTGTTCCGCTGGAGAACATAGGCCTTGGTCTTATCGTTTCCCTTGGCGCCACCTCTCTTAACGGTGGACTTGCCATCGTCATGATGCGTGAGGCCCGGAAGAACCGCTCCATGGCCCTCGAAGGTGATGCCAAGCATCTGTTCTCCGACGTGATCTCATCGGTCGGAGTCGTTATCGCCCTGTTCGTTGCCACCTTGACCAACCTTTTCATCCTCGACGCGGTCATCGCGATAGTCGTGGCCGCCCTCCTCGCCAGGATGGGCGTCTCGGTGCTGCGAAAGACGCTCCATGACCTTATGGACTCCACCTGCGAGGAAGAGGAAGAGATCATCGAAGAGATCCTAGACCGACACAGTGGCTATCTGGAGTATCATGATCTGAAGACCCGCCGGTCCGGTCACAATGTGTTCATGGAGGTCCACATGTGCCTGGAGGGCGGCATCACCGTTTCAGAGGGGAACAGAATCATCCTGACGATCGAGGATGATCTCATAAACGCGATCCCTGGCATTGTCCCCAACATCCGCATAGAGGACGAGACTCACTGCATAAAGTATCGGGAGGAAGGGTCCGAGTAGAGATGGCCACTGGCCGCACGACGCTGTAGGGAATGACCATGTCCTCGACCGGCGGAGGGATGGTCTTGTCAAAGTAATGTTTTGAAACATCGATCAACGACTTGGGCGCGCACTCTGCTCGCCTGCATGTCAAAAAATGATGTCGCGCAAGAATGGTTCAAAGAAGTGCGGGCGCCGG
>DATD01000002.1:0-2830 GCA_002504525.1 Methanomassiliicoccus sp. UBA345 | reverse complement strand
GCGGGCGCCGGGATTCGAACCCGAGTTCTAACCTTGGCAAGGTTAAGTGATAACCAGCTACACTACGCCCGCTTGGTGTTCCACTGAATAAACTTCTTCCATATAAAGGTTGTCGATGCTGGACGACCTCTGTTCTTACAATGGAATAGGTTTGGAAGAGATTTCAGGGGCTGACCGCGATCAGCACGTCCCGCACCTGCAGGGTGTCGACCGCTTTGCCCTCAAGGGTGAGCTTCCTCTGCACCTCGACGTAACGCTTGTCGAGCGTGACGCTGCTCCCGTCGCTGAGCGTGAGGACAAGCTCGCCCGCCTCCACGGCCGGGCCGGCCTGCTGCGGGTCCAGGGTCGCCAGCAGGTCCATGATCTCCTTTCCTTTCTGCTTGAAGGTAGGACCGATGGCCGCCTTGACCGGCTTCAGCGCAGCCACCTGCTCTTCCAGGTCAGCTTCGATGACGATCTTCAGCTCCTTCGCCCTCGACGTCTCGAGCACATCGCTCTCGTAACCTTTCAGCTCCACGGCCGACGGGCCGATCAGCTCGATGAGCTCGATCTCGCGGTTCAGCGGCATCCCCTTCTCGGCCTTCCAGGCGCGGATGGCGCTGATGACCTCCTTGATGAGGTCGCCCTTCCTCTCGTCCTCGTCGGAGATGAGGACCTCCTCTGGCCACGACGAGATATGGACGGAGCGCGCTCCGTCCAGGTCGAGGAACGTCTCCTGATAGATGTCCTCGGTGACGTGGGGCATCAGGGGAGCGAGCATCTTGGTGATGCCAAGAGTGATGGTGTACAGCGTGAAGCGCACTCCATCGTCCCCTTCCCTCGTGCGGTGCTTCACCATCTCCAGGTAGTGATCGGCGTACTCGTGCCACGCGAAGTCCTCCACCTCGCGCATGGCGCGGTCGAATTGGTATTCCTCGTAGTAGGCGGTGGCGTTGCGGACCACGCGGGAGAACTTGCTCAGGATCCACCGGTCCATGGGCTGCAGGCCTTTCATTTCTGGTCGTTCCTTAACGACCATACCGGTGAACTTGCCGATGTTCCACAGCTTGTTGCACAGCCGCCGGCCGTGGATGACGTCCTTCTCCCTGAACGCGTTGTCCTCGCCGAGGGCGCAGGTGCACGCGTAGTAGCGCATGGCGTCGGCGCCGTACTCCCTGAGGATCGGCATCGGATCGATGACATTGCCGAGCGACGAGTGCATGGGGGTGCCGTCCGGCGCCATGATGAACCCGTGGATCATGATGTGGTCCCACGGCCGCTTGTCGGTCATGAGGTAGCAGCGAAGCAGGGAATAGAACGCCCACGTCCTGATGATGTCGTGGCTCTGCGGCCGCATCGACATCGGATAGAGGTGCTGGAACTTCTCGTTGTCCCGCTCCCAGAATGTGTTGTACAGCGCGCTGATGCTCGAGTCCATCCAGGTGTCGAACACGTCAGGATGTCCGACCAGTTCGCCGCCGCACGTGGGGCACTTGTCCATCGGCGGCTTGTCGACCGTGGGATCGATATAGCACTGCGACTCCTCGGCCGGAACGACCGTCCCGCAGTTCTTGCAGTCCCACACCGGGATGGGGGTGGCGAAGTACCGCTGGCGCGATATGACCCAGTCCCACTGCAGCGAGTTGACCCAGTCCTGCAGGCGGACCTTCATGAACGGAGGATGCCATTGCACCTCGTCGGCGAGCTTCAACACCTGCTCCTTGTAGTCCATGGTCTTCAGGAACCATTGGGGCACCTGCAGGAACTCGATGGGGTGATGACAGCGCCAGCATCCTCCGACGTTCTGCTTGGCGTCCTCCTGCTTGACCACCAGGCCGGCGGCCTTGAGATCCTCGATGATGGCCTGCTTGCCCTCCTTGACGGTCATGCCCTCATACTTGCCGGTCAGCGACGTCAGCCGGCCCTGCTCGTCGATGGCCTGGTCCATCGGCAGGTTGTACTTCATCACCCATTCCAGGTCGGTCTTGTCGCCGATGGTACATATCATCACCACTCCGGTGCCGAACTTCGGGTCGACCTTGTCGTCAGCGATGACCTTGATTGCCTTGCCGTAGATCGGAGTGACGAGCTCCTTTCCGACCAGGTATTCCTTGCTCTTGTCCTCCGGCGAGACGGCCACCATCTGGCAGGCGGCCAGCAGCTCTGGCCTGGTGGTGGCGATGATGACGTCCTCGTCGGTGCCTTTGAGCTTGAACTTGATGTAGTTGAGCTTGGTGACGTTGTCCGAGTACTCCACCTCGGCGTCGGCCAATGCGGTGGTGCAGGACGGGCACCAGTTCACTGGGAAGGTGCCCTTGTACACGAGCCCCTTTTTCAACAGCCGCAGGAACGTTATCTGGGTGATGCGCCTGTAGTACGGCGCGTCGGTCTGATAGTACACCGAGGGGTCCATGGACTCGCCGAGCTGCTCGAACTGATCGGCCATCTCGTCGATGAAGGAGTTGGCGAACTTCGAGCACAGTCTGACATACTCCTGCCTCGGCGTGGTGAGCTTGGTGATGCCGTGCTTCTTCTCCACCTTGATCTCAGTAGGAGTCCCATTGACGTCGAAGCATAGCGGAAAGAACACGTTGTGGCCGCGCATGCGCTTGTAGCGGGCCGCGAAGTCGATGAGCGAGTAACCCGTGGCGTGACCCAGGTGCAGTGAACCTGAAGTGTAGCGGGGAGGATTGTCTATGCTGTATACCGGCTTGGCAGAGCATGGGTCGAACTTGTGGATCTCCCACTCCTTCCACTTCTTCTGCCACTTCCTCTCGGTCTCCACTGCTTCATACGATGACATGGCCAGGGATGGAATGGCCAAAAGGGTTAAAAGGGTTTGTAGGGCGCC
>DATD01000031.1:146258-150888 GCA_002504525.1 Methanomassiliicoccus sp. UBA345 | reverse complement strand
AGAGGGGTGATTTCTACAGAGCAACGCCCTCGATACGTTATTAAGGGCGCCGATGGAATTGAACACAGGCATGCGCGCCTATGTCCAGATGGAGTACGCGGCCGATGGCTCCTCGCCAGCTGAGGTAGAGGAAGCGATGAGGCGCGCCGGCTTCCGCCGCGAGGGCATCTACTACGTCGTGGAAGAAGATGACATGGTCTCCCGCCTGACAGAACTGCATGACGCGCTGCGCGGCACCGGCGTCCGCTTCGTTCTCGTCCCGAACCCATCGCCGACCGAGCAGTGGAGCGGCACCACTCGGGACGCCGCGATGCACTGGCGCCAGGACGGTTTGATCGACGACGAGGCGCTGGACCTTCTGGAGAGGGAGCCCCTGGCATTCCGAGAGGCCGCCATCCGCTCCACCCGGGCCGCGGTCGAGAAGCTGGCGGCGATGAGGGAGCTCGAGCTGGCGGAGCGGCGGCAGGCTCGCATGCAGAACGCGAAGCGGGACGATATCATCGTGATGCTGAGGTCCACCGGCGGCATGACCGTCCGCCAGATCGGCGAGGTGCTGGACGCTCCTGAGGGCGAGATATTCGAGGTGCTGGCCTTGATGGTCGACGACGGCTCGGTGCTTGCCGAACAATCCGATCACAGCATCGTGTACCGTTTGGCGGAGCGGGTGATGAGGTCCCGGCGCTGACCTCGACAACGGGGACAGCGAGGGCCGCGTTGTGGACGGCGAGGACACTCTCTACCAGTTTATGGACAAAACTTAAGAGCACCTACGGTTTGAGAGGGCATAAGGTGAAATGATGGGAGCAGTCGGCGCCAACGCGCGCGTTCTAATGATATTCGTGGCCCTCACCGCCCTGTTCGTCGGTATCGGCTGGGCGGTCGGCACGTTCTTCCTGAATGACTGGGTCACCGGAGCGGTGGTCTTCCTGGTGATAGCCGGCCTGATGAACTTCATCTCCTACTTCTTCTCTTCCAAGATCGTGCTGATGTCCTACCGGGCCAAGCCGGTCACGGAGGTCGAGGCGCCCCGGCTGTACAAGATCGTTCGCCAGGTCTCGCAGACCGCTGGCCAGCCGATGCCGCAGGTCGCCGTCGTCCCGTCGCAGACGCCCAACGCCTTTGCTACTGGACGTAACCCGAAGCATGCCACCGTGGCGGCTACGGAAGGGTTGCTCCGCCTGCTGACCGATGACGAGCTGACCGGCGTGATAGCGCACGAGATGGCCCACGTCAAGGACCGCGACATCCTGGTGATGAGCGTCGCCGCCACCCTCGCAGGCGCAATATCGTTCGCCGCCCGCTCCTTCTTCTGGGGGAGCATGTTCGGCGGGGGCGGCGACCGCGACAACGGAACCTGGATCATTGCGATCGTGGCGGCCATCACCGCGCCGATCGCCGCCCTGCTGCTGCAGATGGCGGTGTCCCGCTCCCGCGAGTATCTAGCCGACGCGGAGGGCGCCCAGATGATCGGGCGGCCCATGGCGCTGGCCAACGCGCTGAGGAAGCTGGACGGCTACAACAAGCAGATGCCGATGAAGATGGGCAGCCCCACGTCATCGTCGCTGTGGATCGTCAACCCCTTCCGGGGAGGCGGCCTGGTCACGCTGTTCTCCACTCACCCTCCGATGGAGGAGAGGCTCCGCCGCCTGGAGGAGATGGCCGGCCGCGGCCGGTTCTGAAACCCCTTTCCCTCCCTCCCTTTTGATATGCTCACGGTCGGAACAGCAGGTCGTCCGTCAGTCCGACGCTGCGCATGAATCGGTACGGCCGCTCCAGCTCGTATACCGCTTCGAGCGAATGATGGACGTCCCCTCCGACCGAGACGCGCACCCGGCCGCGGAACGCTTCGTAGTACCTCGATGCGAGCTCGTAGAACGGGACGCCGTCGCGACGGTACGGCCAGGCGGCGTTGGCCTCGACGAACATGCCGAAGTCGCGGAACCTCGACGCCACCTCCGACGGCATCGTTCCCGCGTAAATGCGGGCGATGTCCATGTGCGCCAACCCCCGAAGGGGGCGAAGCTGCGACAGCAGCGGCTCCAGCGTCTCGAGCGTGGAGCCGTTATCGTCGACGTACTCGAACAATACGATGTCCAGGCGGTTGAGCAGCTCGATCGGTAACGCCTCGAGATCGCATCGCGAAGGGTCGGTGTCGATCTCGACCCCGGCCAGCACGCGCACGCCGGGATGCCGTTTCGCTGCCTCGTGGATCTCTTCGAGATATTCGTCGAACTGCGCCGCCCGCAGAGAGTACACCTTGCTCGTTTCGAAGTGATCGGTGATCGCCAGATGCGTCACTCCGCCATGATCGGCCGCCGCCACCAGCTGTTCGACGGTGAAGTCGCCGTCCGAATACCTGGTGTGGGAGTGAAGGTTGATCAGCGGACCTGCTCCCACTTCTCCAGCTCCTGCACCATGGACAGCGTCTTGCCGCGCTTGATCTCCTCGCGGATGCGCTCCTCGCGTTCGACGACATCCACGGCGCGATTGGCCAGCTCCACCGCCTTTTCTTGAGGAACCACGACCACGCCGGAATCGTCTCCGATGATCCAGTCGCCGGTGCGCACCGTCTGCTCGCCGCAGATGATCTCATGGCCGATGCCGCCGTACCCCTTCGGTTCGCCGGCGTTCGGAGCTATGTGCCTTGAGAACGCCGGGAACTTCATTTCATAGATGCCGTCTAGGTCGCGGACCGCGCCGTCGATGACCACTCCGACCACTCCCTTGGTCCGGCAGCTCCATGCGGCCAGCTCGCCGAACACGGCGATGTCGCTGCCTCCCGCGTCGATCACCAGGACGTCGCCCGGCGAGGCGCGGTCTATCGCCTCGACCGGCTTGCACCAGTCGCCCTTGGTGGTCTGCACCGTCAGCGCGCGGCCCACCATCTTCGTCCCGGGAGCGATGCGCGGGACGATGTTCTTCATCACGCCGAACTTGTGCATGGCGTCCGCGATGTTGCACGTCGAGGTCTTGGAGAACGCCTCGAACAGCTCGTCGGCGCCGAACTTTCTGGATGCGGCACCGGCGATGGCCTGCCGCTGCTCCATGGCCTTCTTGAGCTGGGCCGATGCCCCCCTGACGTCCTTGGTCTTGATGATGCTGCCGCCGGCGATGATAATGGAGGCGCCGGCGTCCAGCAGCTGGGGGGCCGTCTCGGACGTGATGCCGCCGGCAACGGCTATGGGTATGGAGACGGCCGAAGCGACCTTCTCCAACACCTCGACCGGCGAGCCCGCGGCGCGCATCTGCTCGTCGATGCCGACGTGCAGACAAACATACGAGGCGCCGAGCTCCTCGGCCCGCTTCGCCCTGGCCGGCCGGTCGGCCACGCCTATCAGGTCGACCATGACCTTCGCCCCGTACTGGTGGGCGGTCAGGACCGCCTCGGAGATCGTCCCGTCGTCCGCCAGGCCGAGGACGGAGACGACATCGGCGCCGGCCTTGGCCGCTATCTCGACCTCGAAGCCGCCGACGTCCATGGTCTTCATGTCGGCCACAAGCACGTGGCCGGGGAACGTCTTCTTGAGAACGCGCAGCGCCTCTGAGCCCTCCGACTTCAGCAACGGCGTTCCGGCCTCGATCCAGTCGGCGCCGCCCTCCACCGCCTCGGCGGCGATGTCCACGGCGCGTTTCAGATGCATCAGGTCCAGAGCCACTTGGAGGACGGGTCTCATGACGTGCCGGAGAACGTCCGCCATAGTTATGCTTTTCTCGAACTCTCTGGTAAGTTCTTTAGGTTAACACACTATACCGATAGCCGATGGTGAACAACCAGGAACGCGAGAAGTGCGCGAGCGGCATCGAGGGGCTGGATTCCATACTGGGAGGAGGGTTCCCGGTGGGAAGCATGGTCCTGGTGACCGGCGTGCCGGGCGTCGGAAAGACGTCGCTCTCGCTGGAGTTCGCCATCCGCGGCGCTGGTGCCGGGGACAGAACGCTGTACATCACCACGATTGAACGGCCGGAAAAGCTGCTGGCCTCGGTGCCGGAGTTCGATTTCTTCCGCCAGGATCTGCTGGACGAGGGCATGCTGACCTTCATGGAGGTGCCGGAGCTTATGGACGCCGTGTCGATGCGCGGCCGTCCGGAATGCAGGGAGGACGTCCTGCGGTTCAGCGAGGCGCTGTCGCGGTACATCGATGACAACGGCGTCCGCCGTTTGATCATCGACTCGTATTCGGCGATGTTCCACGCCTTCGATGACCACGGGGTGTCGAGGGACCTGCTGCTGATGCTTTCTGAAATGATATACCGCAAGGGGTGCACCGCCATGCTGGTCGCTGACGTCGAACCGTCGTCGACGTCCGATCTGGCGATAACGGCGACGATGGAGAGCATCATCGCCGACGGCGTCATCGTGCTGGGGAACCATCAGCGACGGTCGGACCTGCTGCGCACGCTTCAGGTGCTCAAGATGAAGGGGACGTCGCACTCGCGTTCGAAGTACGTCATCGACCTGACGTCGTCCGGCGTTCTCATAACCCCGCTGCTGAGAGGTGGGGCTTGATGGCCGACGTCGCTGCTGATGTCGGGACCGCTCTCGCAGAGACCGGGCCGTCCGTAGCGACGGTATTGCAGTTCCCAGTATCGCAGTACTTCGAGGTGCTGCGCGGGCTGGTCGACTTCACCC
>DATD01000031.1:142980-146032 GCA_002504525.1 Methanomassiliicoccus sp. UBA345 | reverse complement strand
TCGACGTTCGAGGCGCTGGACGTCGAAACGGTTAACATCTCCTTCGTGGACAGCATCTCGCAGATGATGATGAGCGAGCGCGACGACAGCGGCAAGGTGATCTACGTCGAAAGCCCGACGGTTCTGGAGAACATCATCCTCAAGGTCGCATACCTCATGCGGCGCGCCGGGGACAAGAAGCAGCTCGTTCTGGTCGACTCGATCAACTCGCTTGCTCTTCACAACGACGCCAAGATGCTCTCCGAGTTCCTGCACGTTTTGATCAGCTCGCTCAGTCCGAAGGAGGCGTACCCGGTGGTGCTCGCCACCAAGGAGTCGATGCGGCCGGAGATTGCCGAGATGCTCGCCCTGGTGTGCGACCAGGTGGTCGAATTGAGCGGGCCAGAGTGACGAACGGGCGAGGCACTTTTATCCGCCGTTATTCATGTTCTGCCAGTGAAATATTCACATGCATATCTTTATTTAATCCACAGATTGATTCCCCTCCCCGGTGGGGTCTCCCCATCAAGAATTCGAGGACTTAACATGAAGATGATGAGGAAGAACTGGAAGGACCGCAAGGGCGTGTCCCCGGTCATCGCCACCATCCTGATGGTCGCGATCACCGTGGTGCTGGCCGCGGTTCTGTATGTGATGGTAATGGGCTTCGGCGGCGACAACGGCGGCCAGGCTCCAACGGTTAGCACGAGCAAGAATGCTGCCAATGAGAGGATTGTAATCAGCATCGACCCGGCCACTAACATCACCAAATTCATGATTGGCGGACACTCGGCCTTTGCGCCCGCCGGTGGTAATTACTCTACGGGAGTAAATGGTCTGACCTTTGTTGATGCTGGAAAAGATGGACTGGTCAACACTGGTGACTATTTCACCTACACCAGCGAAGTAAAGGGAACATACGATATCATCTGGATTGGGTCCGCCAACCAGGTTGTTGCGACCTTCACCATTTAAACTCCTTCCCACTTCTCTTTTTTAACGACATTAGAATGCCTATTGCCGTTGATGGGCGCGCTATCATGACGATATCGAATGGACAGCAGGTGCGTATACGGAGCATACTATCTCAGGGGCAGCTGACCACATTGGAGCTAGAGAAAAAGCTAAGGCAGCAAGGCTCTCCCTGCCCTGACGATCTGGCCCGGACGCTGAACATCATGCGTCGTAACGGTCTGATCAAAGGCGCCCCCTCGCCTGAGAAAGGCGCCTGGGTGTGGTGGGTCGAGGAATAAGCTGTTCAATCCAAAGCACCATTCTACAATCATGCAGTCGCTCCGTTCGGGCGGGCGCGAGAGGTATCACCTCTTGCATGTGCCGATAGGCATCACCGGCCGCTCCGTTCTGGTCATCGCTCTCCACGCGCTCGGCTCCAACCCCCACCTCATGGAGTCCATGACCCTACTGTCGTCACGGGCCGATCAGCTCGGCTTCATCGTCTCCTATCCTGAAGGCACTCGTTCTTCCGTAAGCGGCATCACGTCGTGGAACGCCCGCTTCTGCTGCCGCGACGCGCAAGCGGAGGGAGTGGACGACGCTCTCTTCATCTCGGACCTCATCGACGCGCTTAGGGACGAACATGACGTCGATAGAGTCTTGGTCACCGGCTTCTCCAACGGCGGCATGCTCACCCATGTCGCCGGCGCGGAGCTGTCTGACAAGGTCAACACGATCGCCCCGGTGGCCGCCACCGTCGGAAAGGAGATACTCGACATCGTTCCGAAGCGGCCGGTCGAGGCGCTCATCGTGCACGGCGCGGAGGACCGCCTCGTTCCCTACCTGTCGAGAGGCGACGACCGTTTCCTTCCGGCCGTCGAGGCGGAGCGTTATTGGGCGAGAGCGAACGGCTGCTCCGGCCATGAGGATGAAGAGACATCGAACGCGCTCATACGCCGCTACGGAGGAGGCTCCTGCCATGTCACGTCCGTCGTGGTCAAGAACGCCGGTCACGTGTGGCCCGGCGGGAAGGCGCGGATGGGCGGGGAGCACGACCCGAAGACGGTCGATGCCACCGACCTGATCCTGAACCGCTTCCTCTCGAACGGCTAGTTCAGTTCTCCGGACCCAGGTCCTCGTGGTTCCTCGGCTGCGGCCGAGGCGCCTTCTCGGCCTTCGGCACTGGGGGATAGTAGGCGATCACCAGCGTGTTCGCAACGGTATCGGACCAGCGCTTTCTCGGGTCGCCTTCAGTGGCTAGCCCGACAGCAACGTCGAAGGGCAGGAAGATGAACCAGAAGAGCTTCGGGATCGATCGTATGAACGTCTGCCGGTAGGAGCGCCGCCCCTGGCGGGAAACGACCTTCTGGCGAACGAGCAGCTTGCCCAGAGTGCGGCCGTAGCGGCCCTCGCAGATCGTCGCGTACAGGAGCCACACCACCCCCGCGCCGATGCCGGCGATGATCGTACGGTTCCCGACCTCTATTTGCGACAGGACGACCCAGATGGGAGTGAAGATGATGGCGATGTCGATGAACCCGGCGACGAAACGCCTCAGCCAGTGCTTTCTCAGAGCGCCGCTGCTCTCCAGTATGTCAAATCCTGTGTACATCCGATCCTGCCAGGGAATCGATAAGTGATTCAATAATACTTTGGTCGTGAATATTTGTTCTGACGTGCGGCCGTAAGATGACCGCGATGAGAGGTGCCAGATCTCTTTCAGCTCGCCCATCATTCATCAGAGTTCAGCTCAAAAAGCTTCATCATCAAGAGATCTGTGGCACCGTACAGGTGAGGGGAGCGAGATAAACATTGCGTCGGAAACGCATGTTACTCATAGCGAGAGCTCAATAGTCCGCGGCAGGTGTTATCACATGGCAAGGCAGGACATCGATGCCCCCGGACCGAAGAAGCGCGTTATCTTCATCTGCAGCCACAACGCCGCACGCTCGCAGATGGCGGAAGCGCTGCTGAAACAGAAATATGGCGGCCGCTACGACGTCAGCAGCGCCGGCGTGCTGCCCGGGAAGCTGAACCCCCTCGCCGTCAAGGTGATGCAGGAGCTCGGCATCGACATCTCGATGAACAAGCCGAAGAGCGTGGACGAGTTCATCCGCCC
>DATD01000031.1:135917-142722 GCA_002504525.1 Methanomassiliicoccus sp. UBA345 | reverse complement strand
CCGGCGGTGCACCAGGTGCACAAGCCGTTCAACGACCCCGCCCGATTCTACGGCACCGACGACGAGCGGCTGGCCAACATGCGCTCGCTTCGGGACGAGATCTCGACCTGGATCGACGACTTCTTCCGCTGATCACAGCGAGAGGAAGAGCCAGTACACCAGGCAGTTCAGCGCCGTCAGAGGAATGCCGACCCGGGCGAACTCCATGAACGTCAGCGTCTCGCCTTCCCGCTCGGCGTTCTGCACGATGATGATGTTGCTGGCAGCGCCGAGCAACAACAGGTTGCCGGCGATGGTGCTTCCGGCCGCCAGCGCGATCATCTCCGCCGAGCCGGCCCCGGCGTCCTGCAGCAGCGGGATATAGAGCGCGACGAACGGCACGTTCGATATGAACTGGCTCAGCACGACGCTGACGCCGAGGATCATCGGGATCGACGTCAGGCCGTCGACGCCGCCAAGCATGCTCTGGAAGAAACCGGACGCCCACACCGCGGCCATCAGCACGAACATGGCGGCGAAGAACACCAGCGTCGGCCAGTCCACCTTCTTCACCACCTCGGCCCGCCTCGGCGACAGCAGCACGATCGGCGCGGCCGCCGCCAGCGCGATGTACGTGAGCGGGAACTCGACGTCGGGACGGAGCGCGGCCACAGCGACCTTGGCCGTGATCATGACGGCGATGATGATCAGCGAGACTAGGCACAGCAAGGCCAGCTTCGGATCCTCGATGCCGTCCTCGTGCAGATGCATCGGCCGGCCGTCGAACTCATCGCGGAAGAACAGCCGCAGCACGATGAAGGCGAGCAGCAGGTTGACGACGGTCGGCACGAACAGCGCCGACAGGAACGACGAGAACGGCGCGGAGATGCCGCCACCCACGGCGATCAGAAGGTTCTGGGGGTTCCCGATGGGGCTCATGGCGCTGCCGATCGTCACGGAGAACGCGAGCGCCAGCAGGAGCATCTTCGGCGATACGTCCAGCGTCCTGGCGTAGTGCAGGACGAGCGGAGTGCCGATGATGGCGACGGTATCGTTCATCAGCACGGCCGACAGCATTCCGAACGAGAACAGGAGCAGCAGCAACAGGCGGTCGACGCTCACCGCCCTCCGGAACAGTCGATGCGCCGCGTGGTACAGGAAGCCGGACTCGCGCATGGCGACGCCCACGATGAACATGCCCAGCAGGAACAGCATGACGTCGATGTCGATGGACTGCACCGCGTCCTGCAGGCCGATCTGTCCGGTGAGCAGGACGGCGACGGCGCCGCCCAGCATGATCTGCCAGATCTTCAGGCGGAACCGGCCCACCTGTCGGACGGCGATGAGAACGAAGACGACGGCCAGCACGAGCACTGACACGCCGATCTCCATGGACGGGGGCATGCCGCCTCGCATAATAAAACCGGCGGAGCAAACATATATTCACAAGAGGGGCGTAGCGGTAGACGCCATGGCGGTCCGTCTTTACATCTACGATGAGAAGCAGTGCGATCCCAAGAAGTGCACCGGCCGCAAGCTGGTCCGTTTCAACCTGGCCCAGGAGATCGGCTCCCTGCGCCGCATACCGCACGGCGCGATCGTGCTGACGCCGTGGGCCGAGAAGGCCGTATCGCGCGAGGACACCAACCGCGCGGCCGCCCGGGGCGTCGTGGCGTTGGACCTTTCATGGAAGAACATCGACACCGTGCCTAGGAAGATGAAAGGCGTGGCCGAGAGGTCGCTGCCGTTCCTGGTGGCCGCCAACCCGGTCAACTGGGGCAGGCCGTGCAAGCTGACAAGCGCCGAGGCGCTCGCCGCCACGCTGTACATCATGGGGTTCAAGGAGCAGGCGCGCGCGACCATGGCCAAGTTCGCGTGGGGGGAGGAGCTCTTCCGCGTGAACAGAGAACCGCTGGAGCTGTATTCCGAAGCGAAGACCAGCGCCGAGGTGGTCGCGATACAGTCCGAGTACCTGGTCGACGAGGAGCCGGCGGAGCCTCAGGAAGGGGCAGAAGAGCCCCGTTAGGCCGTTCTCAGCCCAGAAGGCAAAATCATGAACGATCGGCGGCAATCGCCGCATCTCAAAATCTCTGCATTAGATTAAAACCAGCATTTTTACGATTCTCGGATAGTATGCACATTATGTTCAATAGGCTTGTAGCCGACTTCGCTACAGAGCTTTTCACTCGCAGACAGCGAACTACTCTGCCGGTGGTAGCAATTGCTTCCTAGTAACACCAAGTTCTTAATGTGCCGTCCCTGATAACTCTGATTACGTCTGTAAAGGCTCCCGAGGACAGGCAATGTCTGGACAGCGGCCATGCGCAGCGGCCAGACGCCTGTTGACCGACGGAGGCAGGATGATTATCGTCCGAGATGCCCGCATCGGAACCATCAAAAGCTCCCACAATATGGGTCTGGTTCCGCGCGGCCGAAAGGACGGGCGCTAGGTGAGGTCTTGCCGACCGACGACATGCAACAGGAGGATATCGCCGTCAACGATACCCCCGGCGGGGGGAGGAACGAGCATCGGGGAGTGGACATCAGCATGGTGTCCCGGTGGGAAGCGTTCTTCCAGGGCACCGACTACATGCAGAAGATCCGTGAGGTGTCCGACCTCTACCCCGAAGAGCGCAGCATCAACGTCGTATACGCTGATCTGGACCACTTCGATGCTGACCTCGCCATCTATCTGCTGGAGCACCCCGACCTCGCTCTGCTGGCCGGCAAGCAGGCCATCCGCAACCTCATGCACGCCGAGATGCGTCGAGCGGACATCAACCTCCGCCTGATCTCGCTGCCCCGCGACTCCAAGGTGGAGATACGACAGCTGCGGGCCAAGCACGTCGGCAAGCTGGTATGCGTCGAGGGACTCGCGAGGAAAGCCACCGAGGTAAGGCCGAAGATCACCGACGCGCTGTTCCAGTGCCTCCGCTGCGGGCACGTGGTCAAGGAGGTGCAGGAGGGACTGTTCTTCAAGGAGCCGATGGAGTGCTACAAGGAGCAGGACGGCTGCGGACGGACGCCGGGCACCACCAAGTTCAAGCTGCTCACCGACGAGTCCCGGTTCGTCGATACTCAGAAGATCGAGGTGCAGGAGAGCCCCGAAGGTCTCCGCGGCGGGGCCCAGCCGGAGCGGCTGACTGGGTACCTGGAGGATGACATCGCTGGAGCGGTGTCCCCGGGCGACAGGGTCATTCTCAACGGCATCCTGCGCTCGGTGCAGAAGGGCCAGCCGGCCAAGTCCACGCTGTTCGACATCAATCTGGACGTCATCTCGGCGGAGTTCCAGCAGCATGAGTACGATGAGATCAGCATCACCGAGGAGGACGAGGAGAAGATCAAGGAGATCGCCTCCTCTCCCGATCTGTTCGAAAAGATCGTCGCGTCGATCTCGCCCACCATCTACGGCTACAATACCGAGAAGGAGTCGCTGGCGCTGCAGCTGTTCAGCGGCGTCCCCAAGCTGCTTGACGACGGAACACGCATCAGGGGTGACATCCACATCCTGCTGGTCGGGGACCCGGGAGTGGCGAAGTGCGTGACGTCCGATGCCCTCGTCTCGCTGAGCGACGGCACGACCCGTAAGATGGGCGATATCGTGGAGGGCGGCCTCGCCGCCGGGGTGGAAGTGATCGACGACGGCGTCACCGCCCCTATCGATCTCAAGGTCATCACATTCTCGGCCCGCGGCCGAATGGAAAGCGGCCGCGCCATAAGGGTGTGGAAGCGCACCGCGCCCAAGACCATGATGCGCGTGCGGACGTCGCAGGGCCGAACGCTGACCATGACGCCGACGCATCCGCTGTTCGTGCAGTGGGTCAACCGCATCATGCCCCGCGAGGCCTGCAACCTGAAGGTCGGAATGTCCATCGTCGTGTACGTCGGCGACAGCGGCGAGGACGATCCATACGGCTGGAACCTCGGGTTCGGATACGATGTCATCGAATCGATCGAGGAGATCGCGTCGGAAGAGGAGTGGGTGTACGACCTGGAGGTCGAGGGCAGCCACAACTACATCGCCAACGGCATCATGTCCCATAACAGCCAGATGCTGCGGTACATGAGCCGGTTGGCCCCGAGAGGCATCTACGCGTCCGGCAAGTCGTCATCGGCGGCCGGTCTGTGCGTGTCTCCGGACTCGCTGATCATCGTCGACGGGAAGGAGACGCCGATAGGTGATTTCGTCGAGAAGAACATGTCATCTCCACAGGAAGTGAGGCAGGGGCAGTGGATGGAGATGCTCTCCGGCCAGTATATGGTCTCGACGATGTCGGACATGTGCCAGACGGTCCGGAGGGCCACGGCCATATGGCGCATAAAGACCCCTTCATTTCTTGTGGAACTCGTAGAAAAGTCAGGAAAGCGGCTGACGCTCACCCCAGAGACGAAGGTGTGGTGCAGGCCAGATGCCTCCAGCGAGGGGTGGTCGAAGGCGTCGGACATCCGGGATGGCCAGTCCATTCTCGTTTCCGACGGAGCCGGCGGCTTCCGGTGGAGCCAAGTATCGTCGTCACGAGCTCTTGAGACGGACCTTCCGCCGTTCGTGTACGACCTCACGATCGACCACGCGCACTCGTTCCTCGCCAACGGCTTCGTCGTTCACAACACCGCCGCGGCGGTGAAGGACGACTTCGGCGAGGGGCGGTGGACGCTGGAGGCCGGTGCCCTCGTTCTGGCGGACAAGGGTATGGCGTGCGTCGAGGAGAACCAGCCGGTGGTCACCACCCGAGGACTGGTGCCGATCAAGGATGTCCGGGTCGGAGACACGGTCCTGAACTACTCCAACGGTCCCAGCTACGGCACGGTGAAGAGGGTCATTCAGAAGGGCGAGAAGCAGACGATCCGGATACGCCTCTACTCTGGCGAGGTCATAGAGTGCACGCCGGACCATCATATCCTCACCGGCTCAGGATGGAGGGGGGCCGGGCAGCTGACGAAGCAGGACAAGGTGCGCATCCCTGCCGACTATTCCAAGCCGGGGCTCATGGACCGGGAACGCTTCGAGAAAGGCTTCCTCCACGGGTTCGCTTTGTGTGACGTCTACTATGACGAAACGTCATCGAAGAACAGCATGGGCTTCTCTTCGGGACTGAAGAACGAGGACCGAGCCGCCCATGTAGCCGAGCTATTAAGGAAAAATTATGGCGTCGAAGTGGGGGGAGAGCTTCGGAAGGAGACCACCCAGGTCATTCGCGGGCAGATGGTCAACTTCGGCCCTAATGTAATGCACTACTTCTCCTCTCACAGTTTCAAAGAAGAGGTCAGGGCCCTGTTCCATCACGATCATCTTCCTCTGGACGAGGATGACTACTGCATCGGTTTCCTCGCAGGGGTCGTAAGCACCGATTGCTGCGTTGCCCACAAGCAGGGAGCCTGCGGGGTGAAACACGTCGTTGACATCGGAGTAGGAAGGAGGAAGTACGGACCGGGATGGACGGAGCGCAAGCAGAGGCTGCTGCTCGCCCTGTTCCACCGCTTTGGCATCATGGCCGTCAAGCGCGGACGGAAGGTCCAGATAACCTCGCTGGACAGCTACAATCGTCTGGTCGATCTGGTCGGCCCGCATGTGGTGGGAAAGAACAAGAGCAAGCTGTATCCGGTCCTGGCGACCAAGCACATAAGCGCGTGCGACACCCTGCTGGACGATGATTACGTCGATTGGTTCAGCTCCGTCAAGTTCAACACGCCCCGGACCGTGGAGCTTGGACTGCACTCAAGGATCTACAGAGCAGCGAAAGGACGGAAGGTGACCACCACCCTGATGGAGACTCTGCGGCCGCACTGGTCAAGCATCACCAACGAACCGTTCAAGGAGCCGGCAAAGAACTATCTGCTCAACCCCATCATGGACATCGAGGAGGGCGGCCTCAGGCCTGTATACGATCTCACCATCGACGGGGAGCCGAACTTCCTGGTGTCCGGCGGGATAGTCCACAACTGCGTGGACGAAATGGACAAGATGACCGACCAGGACCGCTCGTCGATGCACGAGGCCATGGAATCGCAGTGCTATGATGATCAGACAGAGGTCCTCACCGACCACGGGTGGAAGTTGTTCAAGGACGTCGACGATAACGACCTGGTCGCGTCCCTGACCGACGGCAAGCTCTCCTTCGTCAAGCCGACCCAGTACGTCGAGGCCGATCATCATGGCGACCTCTACCACGTCGCGGCAGAGAATGTGGACCTGGCCGTCTCGCCCAACCATAACATGTACGTGTCATTGCGCAACGGGAACGGTGGGTGGAGCGACTTCGGCCTGCGCCGCATGGACGAGATCGCGGAAGACAGCAGCATGAGGCTCATGCGAATGAACGACGCCGGAGGGATGGAGACCTTCGAGGTCGGTCCGGAAAGCATCACCAGGGTACGTTACTCCAATAAAATCTACTGTGTGGAGGTGCCCGACCACGTCATATACGTTCGCCGCAACGGCAAGCCGGTATGGTGCGGCAACACGATCTCGGTCGCGAAGGCAGGCATCACGGCCACGCTGCAGTGCCGCTGCTCTCTGCTCGGCGCGGCCAACCCCAAGTACGGGCGGTTCGAGCAGAACCAGTACATCGCCGATCAGATCAACATGCCTCCCGCCCTGCTGTCCAGGTTCGACCTGATATTCGCGCTGACCGACAAACCGTCAGCGGACCGGGACGCCAACATCACCGCCCATATCCTCAAGACGCATCGCAGGGGCCAGCTCATGAAGTACGAGGACCCCTCTATCCTGGAGGGCGTTGACGTGGAAGGCATCATGGGGGACAGCAAGACCGTCGAGCCGGTGCTGGACCGCGAGTTCTTCCGCAAGTACGTGGCGTACGCCAAG
>DATD01000031.1:5938-135669 GCA_002504525.1 Methanomassiliicoccus sp. UBA345 | reverse complement strand
CTCAAGATCAGGAAGCAGGGCGAGGGCGAGGGCGCCTCGGTGCCGATCACCGCGCGTCAGCTGGAAGCGTTCGTACGGCTGTCGGAGGCGAGCGCCCGCGCCCGCCTGTCAAACATCGCCACCGTGGAGGACGCCCAGAGAGCGGTGCGCATCGTCGAGTACTATCTGCGCAAGATCGCCGGTGAAGGGGACCGTCTGGACTTCGACATCATCGCCACCGGCACGTCGCACTCCCAGCGGGAGCAGATCACCATACTCAAGGACCTCATCGGCTCTCTGCTGCGCAGCGGGGAGGGCGTCGACGCCAAGCGCGGCGTCGGCTCCGACGTGCTGTTCAAAGCGGCCGCCGACCGCGGTATCACCGAGGACCGAGCGAAGACCCTGCTCCGGAGGCTCAGCCAGAACGGGGAGATATATTCACCCTCCGGCGGCTTCTATAAACTCACTTCGGAGGGATGAACACGTTCACCGTGAAGATGCACCGTAGCGGGGGCGACCTTCTGCTGGCCGCCGCCGACAAGGACCTGTTGGGAAGAAAGCTCAGGGAGGGCCCGTTGCGCCTGGAGGTGCTGCCGTCCTTCTACCAGGGTGAGGACGCCGACGAGGAGCTGCTGCTCAACCGCCTCTCCATGTGCACCGTCGCCAACCTGGTGGGGGAGAAGGTCATCGCCGCGGCCATCCATGGCGGCTACATCGACAGCGGCTGCGTGCTGGTCATCGAGGGAGTGCCGCACGCCCAGCTGGCCAAGATTTGAGGGCGTCGTAGCATTTGACTAAATACGTTCACAACTTATGCGTTCCTCGGTTCCCATGTTCTGCGTGAAGTGCGGTAAGGAGGAGAGAACGTACGACAGCCTGTGCTCGTCCTGCTACCTGCAGAGCAATCGCTTCACTCAGTTGCCGGACCATCTGGACCTCCAGCAGTGCGCGCATTGCGACGATTACCTCATGGACAAGAGGTGGTCCCACTACGACAACGAGCTCGACGCCATCTACGATCATGTGGCGGCGCACCTGTTGGTCAGGAAGGACGCTATCGTAAGGGACCTCGACATCGAGGCCGAGGAGATCGATCGGAAGTCGTACCGCGTTCACGTCGTGGCGACGCTGGCGCACGAGGACCTCGAGGCCGTCGAGGAGACGGAGACGATCGTCCGCGTCAAGAGGAACGTGTGCCCCAAGTGCAACAAGATCCAGGGGAACTACTACGAGAGCATCGTGCAGGTCCGGCCGACGGGCAAGAGGTTCTCCGACGACGAGCGTGAGGACATCCTCCGCCGCGCCACCTCCTACATCAACGCCGCTTCCAAGGAGAGCAGGGACGCCTTCATGGCCAAGGCCATGCAGGCCCATGGCGGTTATGATCTTTACATCAGCACCATCGCCCTCGGGAAGACGCTGGCCAGGGAGCTGGTGTCGATGTACGGCGCGGAGTACAAGGAGTCGTCCTCGCTGCAGGGCCGGAAGGACGGCATGGACATCTACCGCGTCACCTATCTGGTCCGCCTCCCTCCGTATCGGGTGAGGGACATCGTGGAGATCGACGGCAAGCTGTACCTGGTCCACTCCACCGGCCCGCAGTCGGCCAAGCTCCGGAACCTGAAGCACGGCGACAATCTCACTGTCTCGAACGACCACCTCCGCGACGTCAAGGTGATCGGCACCAAGGACGACGTGATGGAGGCCGTCGTTCTGGGCGAAGGACGGCGCGAACTGCAGCTCATGCACCCCGTGTCGTTCGCCACCATCGAGGTGCGCAAACCGCAAGGCTTCGAGAGAACGGGCGATGCGGTGAAGGTCTTCCTGCACGAAGGCGAGGTCTACATCATAGGCAACTGACGTCCGGGCCGAGCTTGAACACCTCGTCCTCGAAGAACGCCATCGCCTTCCTCGCCTCCTCTCCGCGTCCTTTTATCACGACACCGTTCCCGCGCTCCTGCCAGTCCGCCGCCGGCAGCGAGGCGACGCGAACGTCGAAGCGCGACGCCACCTCCCTGAGGATCGGCTCCAGGACCCCCTCGCCCTTCAGGACCCTGGTCTCAAGCTCCTCCATGCCGTTGCTCTCCACGATCGGGAGGACGTATCTTTCGAACATCGGCATCGATTCGTGCGGAAAGCCGGGCAACAGGAAGAACGCAGTGCCGTCGATGTCGGCGCGGACGCCGCACGCCGCCCCCGTGATATTCCTCAGTGCCTCGCCGCCGATGGGAACGCGGGCCATGCGCGATCTTATCTCGCTCCTCTCGGCCCCGCCGTGCATCCTGGTCAGCGCCTCGTCCATCCATCCGGCCGCCTCTTCGCTGATCGCCAGCTCGGCTCCCATGAGTTCGGCCAGCGCCTCTCTCGTAACGTCGTCCAGCGTCGGCCCCAGTCCGCCGGTGACGACCACGATGTCTGGGCTGAGGGAAACGACGAGGCGAAACGCCGATACGATCGCTTCGACGTCATCGCGAACCACCGTAACGGCCGCGATGTCCGAGCCCCTCTGTCGCATCCGCTCGATCATCTCTCCCGGGTACGGGTCGATGCGGCCGGTCAGCAGCTCGTCCCCCACGTGAACGAACGCCGCGGTCAAGCCGACATCTCTCTCCGCCGGAACAGGAGGTATGCCAGCACCATCGTCGCGATGGCCCATGCGACCATCACCACGACCGCCGTGAGCACCGGAGGTGTGTGGATGTAGGTGGTGAACTCCCCTAACCCTTCCAGGGGAATGGTCAACATGGAGGTCTCAGGCGGATAAGGCACGGTGAGCACCGCCGCTATGGCCATGGCGGCGAACGTCAGCGAGGGCGTCGGCGGGTAGCTGACCAGCGAGAAGATGCTGTCGACCGATGGCAGGATGAGGAACAGCAGGAAGAACGTCAGGATGAGGGATCCGGTGCTTCCCTTCATGAACGAACTGACCAGCATGCCCAGGCTGATGGCCGCGATGGAGTATAGGAGAGCAAGGCCAAGAGATGCGAACGCCAGCTCCAGATGCTCCAGGTCGCTCGACACCGCGGCGCTGATCCCAATGGCCACGGCGTAGTAGATCGCCATCACCAGAACCATCGCCGCGGCGGCGGATAAGAACTTGCCCAGGAAGATGGAGGAGCGCTTCACGGGGTTGGGGAACAGCAGGTAGCCGGTGCGGCCCTGGAACTCAGACACGATGGCGTCGCCGGCGAACAGCGTAGCCGCGACGATGACCAGGATCGACGTCGCCGAGGCGAATCCTCCCATGGTGTCGGTGAACGGCTGTGCGTGCTCCCCGATCACCAGCGCGGAAATGAGGGCCAGAAGCACCGCTTCCACGGCCAGCATGCCAAGGAGGCGCTTGCTGCGCAGGTGCTTCAATATGTCGTACTTCATCACTACCAGGGTCTGCTGGCCGTCCGATGGTACCGTGTTAACGTACGCTTCATCGCTCATGTGCTCACCTCGACTCCTTGATCATGGACATGTACAGGTTCTCGAGCGCCACGCCCGACTCCTTGAACGACACAACGTCCAGGCCGATGGACTGCAGCTCTCGCAGCATGCCGGCCTGCTCCTTGTCCCCGCCGTTGAGGGTGAAGACGAACCCCGCCGGGCCGGAGGCGCGCAGCTCCTCGATGCCCTCCAGCTGCGATATCTTGTTCAGCCAGGGACCGTCGATCTGCTGCAGCGAGCGCACCTCCATGCGGTGCACCTTGACGGAGCCGAGCAAAGCGTCGACCGGACCGGACCGCAGCAGCTTCCCGCGGTCGATGAGGGCTACCTCGTCGCAGATCTCCTGCACCTCGTTCAGCAGGTGGGAGGACATGAAGATGGTGTAGCGCTCCTTCTTGAGGTCCATGAGCACCTCTCGCACCTCTGCCATGCCTCTCGGGTCGAGCCCAGAGGTCGGCTCATCGAGGATTACCACCGACGGCCGGTGCAGTATGGCCTGGGCGATGGCGATGCGCTGCTTCATCCCCTTGGAGAACTTGCCGATGCGCTGGTCCGCCCACTCGGTCATCTTCACAGTCTCGAGGACCTCGGCGGAGCGGATGCGGATGTCCTCGGTGCTCATGCCTCTCAACTCGCCGAGGAAGGCCAGCGTCTCATTGGGCGTCAGGTAGGGATAGAACTCTGGCGTCTCCACCACCGCTCCCAGATCGGCCATGGCCGCCTTGGGGTCCTTGACGACGTCCACGCCGTTGAGGTAGGCGGAGCCGCTGGTGGCCCTCAGCATGTTGGTCAGGATCTTTATGGTGGTCGTCTTCCCGGCGCCGTTCGGCCCCAGGAATCCGACGAAGGTGCCCTGGCGGACCGTGAGGCTTAGGCCGTCGACCGCCTTGAATCCCCCGAAGTTCTTGACGAGGTCAGTGATGACGATAGGCTCCAAGTGAATCCTCCTAAATGATTATAGAACGAAATCAGGGCGTTCATATATTACTTGCGCGGCCTCAACTTAGTTTCATAAATCCGCGCACTGCATCTCGTTCCACGTCCAGAACTTGTTCTCGACCTTTGAGAACATTAGGTCGCGTCGACGCGACCTCATGCCGCCATCGAGCGTTCTCTTCACCGCAGAGAACACGTACTCGATCATCCAGCGCAGCGAGCGTTCGTAACGTGCTTCCCACGCCGCCATGCGCGAGCGCGACGCGCTCGGCCGGCCACCGCTTGAGCCAGGCGCGAGCGAGCAGCTGCCGTCCGCGAGTCACGTAGCGTTCGTCGCTCATATGCCAACGATTTTGTACCCGATGCTCCGAACCAGCATCGTCTGGCACTGTTCTAGTCATCAAGCCGACGTGCCAGCGCACGTCGGAAATAACTTTGCCAGACACTTTCTCTCCCATTAAATCAACTAAGTTGCGGCCCCGGCAGATTATTCTAACGCGAGCGCGATGGCCGTTCATATGGCCGGAGATCTGATCGAGGAGGTGGTGGTCCAGATGCTGCGGGAGGCCGTTACGTCGCTTCCGCAGGATGTCGTCGACGCGCTGCGCCGCGCCGAGGAAGGCGAGACATCGGAGGTGGCGCGGTCTCAGCTTCGTACTATTCTGGAGAACATCGACGCGGCCGGCCGCCTTGCCGTTCCGATGTGCCAGGACACCGGCGTTCATGTCTTCTACGTCACCGGACCGGTGGACGCTGGGGTGGAGAGGAGCATACGCAGCGGCGTGGCGCGCGCCACCGAGGAGATACCGTTGCGGCCCAACGCCGTGCATCCCCTGACGAGGGAGAACCCCGGCACCAACGTGGCAGTCGGCCTGCCGCACGTCGTCCACTATCCGACGGACGACGAGTTCCTCGAGCTGACCGTTCTTCCGAAGGGCGCCGGCTCCGAGAACATGACCGCCCTGGCGATGCTGACCCCGGCCGACGGCATCGACGGGATCAAGCGTTTCGTCCTCGACACCGTGGTCAAGGCGGGCGGACGGCCGTGCCCGCCGACCATCGTCGGCGTCGGGATCGGAGGGACGTCCGATCTGGCGGTCAGCATGGCCAAGGAGTCGCTGCTGCGCCCCCTCGACGTCCCGAACATCGACCCCGCCCTCGACGCTATGGAAAAGCAGCTGACCGAGGCGCTCAACCTCACGGGCATCGGCCCCATGGGGCTGGGCGGACGGACCACCGTCCTCGGAGTCAGGATATCGACCGCGTACTGCCACACCGCCTCGCTGCCCGTCGCGGTCAATCTTCAATGCTGGGCCGCCCGCCGCGCCACCGCGAGGATCTATCCTGACGGCAGGGTCAGGTTCGGGAGGTCTCCCTTTGATCCTTAAGGCGCCGCTGTCCGAGGACGACGTCCGCTCCCTGAAGCTGGGGCAGCAGGTGTACATCGACGGTCCGCTGTTCATCGGCCGGGACGAGGTGCACATGCGGGCGCTGGAGCGCCGCCGCGAAGGCAAGCTGCTCCCGGTCGATATGGAGGACGGCATCCTGTACCACTGCGGCCCTATCGTCACGCGAGACGCCAAAGGGTGGAAGGTGATCGCCGCCGGGCCCACGACCTCGGCGCGCATGAACGCGCTGGAACCGGACTTCATAAGTGAGTTCGGCATCAGGGCCATCATCGGCAAGGGAGGGATGTCCCGCCCCACCGTCGATGCCATGAGGGAGCACGGCTGCGTGTACCTGGCGTTCACCGGCGGAGCGGCCGTCCTGGCCGCTCAGGGCATCGCCCGCGTCAGGGGCGTGGAATGGCTGGACATGGGCATGCCGGAGGCGCTGTGGATCGTGGAAGCGAAGCACTTCGGCCCGCTCATCGTGGCGATCGACGCTCACGGCAACTCCCTCTACGAGAAGGTGGAGGGCGAGGTCAGGAAGAACCTGACCGAAGCGATGCGCCGCTCAGGCCTCTGACTCGTCATCCTCGCTCAGCAGGTCCGGCCTCTTCCTGACGCGGTACCGTACCAGGATCGCCAGCACCAGCGTGGAGATGGCAAGTCCAAGGCCGACGATCATAAGGGAGTGGGCGAGGTCATAGTCGCTGAGGAAGCCCTCGCTGATCGGCAGCCCCATCCGCTCCATCTCCATGTCCAGGGTGTTGTACTCCAGGGGCTTTAGGTCAATCGTGCTCTCCGTCGTCCGGTACCCGCTCTTGGAGAATGTGACGGTGTAGTGTCCGGCCGGGATGTTGCTTATCACATACCCGCCCTCGCCGGAGGTGGTGACGGTCCAGGAGCGTCCCGAATCCGCGCTCACGGTGACCCTGACCCCGGTCAGCGGCGCATCGTTGAACTGCACCACGCCGCTCAGGGTGGAGGGCTGCTCGTTGAGCGTCAGGTTCAGCGATATGCTCTGGTCCCTTGCCACCGTGATGATCTTGGCCTGTGTCGAATCGCCGCTGTGGTACCCATCCTTCTCCGCGTGCACTATGTACGTTCCAGGCTGCACGTCGTCGATGCGGAAGCTGCCCAGCGGCGCGGAGGTGATGGCGCTGTAGTTGTAAGGGGTGCCCAGTACGCCAGTCATGATCACGGCAGCGCCTGGGATGGTGCTGGTCCCGTTGGTCACGTGCCCCGTGATGGTGCCCAGCATCTCGCTCATTACGAAGTCCACGTCGTCCATCCCGTCGGTCAGGTCGACGCCAAGGTGGGCGCGGTCGGCCTTGTACACATCGCTGGTGGCGGTGATGTCGTATGTACCGGGCAGCACGCTGAGAACGAAGGCGCCGTTCTTTCCGCTGGTCGCGGTGGCGGACTGCGAGGCGTCCGAGACGTTTACCGCCGTTATCTGGATGCCGGACAGCGGAGCGTCGTCGACGTCGCTGACGGTACCGCGCACCTCAATCTCGCCCTGCGCCGCGGCTGGCGAGGCGGTCGCTGGAACGAGGACGAGCGCTACCAGAATGAGAACGACAAACGTTGCGCGCCGCATGGTGACTTCCGAACGCCATCCCCTGATATGAAATCTTTCACGCCCGTTCGTTCCCGGGTTTTTCGGACCTCCCCCCGAAAATGACTAATAGCTGTATAGGAAATCGAGCGTGATTTCACGAGCCGAGGGGAAGTATCATGAACAAGGTAACCAAACGCCACACCAGGGAGGAGGTCATCAAGCTCCTCGATCCGCTCATCGCCAAATGGTTCGATTCCCGTTTCAACGACTTCACCGAGCCGCAGTCGTACGCCATACCGCTCATCCACGATCGCAGGAGCGTCCTGGTATCATCCCCGACCGGCTCCGGCAAGACACTCACCGCGTTTCTATCCATAATCAACGAGCTGTTCAAGTATTCCCAGGAGGGGAAGCTGGAGGACCGGATATACGCCATATACGTGTCCCCGCTGAAGGCCCTGGCCAACGACATCAACCGCAACCTCAACGAGCCGCTGGCCGGCATGCGAGAGGTCGCCGCCGCCGATGGCATCGACTTCCCGGACATCCGCGTAGGCGTTAGGACCGGCGACACCTCCCAGGCGGAGCGGCAGAAGATGCTGCGCAAGCCGCCGCACATCCTCATCACCACCCCCGAGTCCCTCGCGCTGGTAATGGCGGCTCCGAAGTTCCGCGAGAAGTTCGCCCAGGTGGAGTACGTCATCGTGGACGAGATCCACGAGGTGTGCGACTCCAAGCGCGGGGTGTTCCTCTCCCTGACGCTGGAGAGGCTGCAGGCCTTCTGCAACCGCCCAATCACCCGCGTCGGTCTCAGTGCGACGCTCGCTCCGATCGAGGACGTGGCCCACTACCTGGTCGGCTACGAGGACGGGCAGCCTCGGGAGGTGAACGTGGTCGAGATCGTGCGCCAGCGAGACCTTGACGTCAGGGTGCTGTGCCCGACGGACGACATGACCTCCCTGCCCTTCGAGATAGTGAACTCGAAGATGTACGACCAGCTGTACGAGATGATCATGGAGCACCGCACCACCATCGTGTTCACCAACACCCGCTCCGGGACGGAGGCGGTGGTGTTCAAGCTCAAGGAGCGGGGGATGGAAAGCATCGAGGCCCACCACGGCTCCCTGGCCAAGGAGACCCGCCTGGACGTGGAGGAGCGGTTGAAGCGCGGCGAGCTCAAGTGCGTGGTATCGTCAACGTCGCTGGAGCTGGGCATCGACATCGGCTCGGTCGACCTGGTGGTGCAGATAGGCTCCCCCAAATCGGTGGCCAAGGGCCTGCAGCGCATCGGGCGGGCCGGGCACGCCACCGGGCTGACGTCCAAGGGCCGCATGCTCGTCTTCGAGAAGGACGACCTGGTCGAATGCGCCGTGCTGTGCCGGGCGGCGCACAAGAAGCGCATCGACCGCGTGTCGATCTCGGAGAACGCCCTGGACGTGCTGTCGCAGAGCCTGGTCGGCATGTCGCTGGAGCAGCGGTGGGACGTCCAGGACGCTCTGAGGGTCGTTCGCTCATCGTACTGCTACCGCAACCTTGAGGAGAAGAGCTTCATCGAGGTGCTCCGCTACCTCGGAAGCAAGGACGCCTTCGAGGGAGTGTACCCCAAGCTGTGGTACGACGAGGAGGAGCAGCGCTTCGGCAAGCGGGCGGGCTCCCGCATGATCTACTTCCTCAACCTCGGGACGATACCGGAGGAGGCGAACTACAAGGTATTCACCGACAAGGGCGGCCTGCTCGGCGACCTGTCGGAGAAGTTCGTCGAGCGGCTCTCGGTCAGGGATGTCTTCGTCCTCGGCGGGCGCTCGTACGAGTACTTGCGCACCAAGGGCATGAAGGTCTTCGTCCGCGAGGCCGCCGGACGCAAGCCCACCGTGCCGTCGTGGAGCGGCGAGATGCTGCCCCGGTCGTTCGACCTGAGCATGGACGTGGCCATCTTCCGGCGCGAGCTGAGGGAGAGGCTGGAGAAGGACGTTTCGGACGAGAAGATCCTCTCCTGGCTCTCATCGTTCGGGATCGACGACGGCTCTTCGCGCTCCATCCTCTCGTACTTCAAGGAGCAGCAGGGGTCCTGCGGCTTCATACCGAGCGACCGCGAGCTCGCCGTGGAGGGCTACATCGACATGTCGGGGAACTACAACATGGTGTTCCACTTCCCCTTCGGCCGCCGCGTCAACGACTCGCTGTCCCGCGCATACGCGTTCGTGCTCACGCAGCAGAACGGCTGCAACGTGTCGGTGTCGGTGACGGACGACACGTTCATGATCACCTCGCCCAAGCGCATCGAGCTGGACGGCGTCGAGAGGGTGCTCACGAGCAGCATGCTCGAACCGGTTCTGATGCGCGCCGTGAAGGACAGCGAGCTGTTCAAGCAGCGGTTCAGGCATACCGCATCGCGCTCCTTCATGATCCTGCGCAACTACCGCGGCCGCGAGGTGTCGGTGGGGAGGCAGCAGGTGCGCTCACAGTACCTGCTCGAGGCGCTGGGCAGCATGGAGGGCGTTCCGGTCATCGACGAAACGTACCGCGAGATCATGGAGGACGTCATGGACATCAAGAACGCCAAGCACGTCCTGGAGAGCATCGAGAGCGGCGCCGTGACGGTGCGCCCGATCGAGTACTCGTCCACACCGTCCCCCTTCGCTCACAACGCCATCCTCAACGGCGTCAGCGACATGGTGCTGATGGAGGACCGCGGGGCGCTGCTGCGCGAGCTGCACCGCAAGGTGCTCAGCAAGGTGATGGGAGCGGACATATCGGAGTTCGAGTTCACCGAGGACCAGGTCGTTCCGTTCTTCCGCCGCCGCATCGGCATGGCAGCGTCCAAGGACGAGATCCTGGCCATGCTGCGGCGGGCCGGCCCCCTGCGCGTGCTCAAGGAGAAGGGCCGTTCGATCTACCCGTACACCGTGGGGGACCGTGAATCTGTCGACCGATGGTGCGCCGAACTGCTGGATGAGGGCAGCATCGCGTCGGTATACATCGACGACGCCTACTTCGTCCCGGCCGAGGATGTCGACACCTACCTGTCCGTCATGGCGAGGCCCCGCACCCTGAGCGACGACGAGGTCCGCGCCCTCTCACTGCTGGAGCGGCCGCAAACCCCCGCCCAGCTGGCATCGGCGCTGGAACTGCCGTCCACCGCCGTCCACCAGGCGCTCAGGCGGTTGGAGGCGACGGGCCGCGTCGGCCGGAGCGGCTACCATGGCGGCAAGTGGCTGTACCAGGCTCGAGCGTTCCAGGAGCGTCCGCGCGAGGACGCCCTGGACGAGATCCTGCTCCGCTACCTGGAGTGCTTCGCCCCCGCTACCGCCCAAGAGGTGGCGTTTTCTCTCGGACTGGCCGAGGCCGAGGTCCGCCAGGCGCTCAACGACCTGGCGCAGGAAGGCTCGGTCGCCAAGGGCCGTTTCCTCGTATCGGAGCATAAGCAGTACATGCTGGAGAGGGACCACCTGCGCCTGAGGACCAACGACCTCCGCGCCTATGACCACCGCTCGGTGGAATCGTACCGCCGGGAGAAGCAGGACGGACCTTTCGACACGATTGACCAGATGTTCGAGGTCATGGGGACGGTCGGAACGCCGCTGGACGCCTTCCATCGCGTCAGCGGCTTCAGGCTCTCCGACTGGGAGGACATGCGCCGCTCCGGCCGGCTGCTGCTGGGCCGGTTCATGCACGGCCGCGTCCGGTACGTGAGGGAGGAGGACGCCGCCGACCTCGTAGCGCTGTACCGCAACGGGCCCATGACCCCTCTCGACAGAAGGGTGCTTGACGTCGTCCGGGGCAGCGAGGACGGCGCGTCGCTGCGGCAGATCGCCGCCGCGATCGACCTTCCCCGGGACCAGCTGAAGGAATCGCTCGACCGTCTGGACCGCAACATGTACATGGTCCGGCGGTTCGAGGAGAAGGAGGAGTGGTCGTCGGAGAACGTGTACCTTGCCTACGACACGCGGCCGGCCGGGGACGATCCACTGAAGCGGGTGGTGTCGCGGTTCCTGCGCGCCCAGGGCCCGGCGTCCATCTATGCCATCACGCAGGCCGTCCGGATGCCGGCGAACGAGATCGCCAGGACGCTGAGCGAGCTGGAGGTGGAGACGATATCGGTCGGGCCTTCGAGGGAGGAAATGTACCTCTTCCGCGATGAGCTGCCGCGGCTGGACGGCGTCCATTCGCCGGACGGCGGCATGCGCATCGTCTCGCTCAGCGATTCCGGCGTCCAGAGCATGTGGGCCTCCATCGCTGCCCGCTACGGGGACCGGTGGGTATATCCCATCGTGGCGGACGGACGCCTGGTGGGAGGAGCGGAGAAGTGGAACATGAGCGGCTGCATCGAGGTCCGCGAGCTTGATCTGGTGGACCCGTCGCTGCTGCCCCAGGCGCTGGACGCACTGGATGAGTTCATGCGCTTCTACCACATGATGGGCTATGAGCTCGTTCGTCTGCGCGAGGTCCTCGGTCACCCGGCCGCCGCTCTGCCCGAGGAACATGCCGAAGTGCTGCTCAGTCACGGGTACCACCGCATGGGGGACATGTTCGTCAAAGGGAACATGATATGCGAGCGCCACTCCTGGGAGGACATCCTCTCGTATGTGCTATCGAAGCAGCGCATCGAAGCGTCCAGCAGATACAATAACGTGGTGGAGGCCGCCAAGGCCATGGGCGGCCTTCGTTCCGACGCCGCGGCGGCGCTTCGCTGCAGGACGCGGATCCCGATGAAGAAGATGTTCGACATGGGCTTCCTGGTGAAGGTGCAGCCGATACCCGACTACGTCACCTACACCGATCCGGAGTACGCCGCCCTGTGCCGCAAGGCCAAGGACCGTAAGGTGACGGCGGACATGGACATGCTGCTGCGCGTGATCCGCGAAGGCAAGCCGATGTCCCGCAACCAGGTGTTCGACCGTTCCCCTCTGGGGCACCGCGCCACGTACGATGCGATGAAGGAGCTGACCGCCGGGACGTTCATCCATGTCGATCAGAACAAGCGCCTTCGTCTCGTGCCCGACATCGACATGACGGTCGCCGAAGCTCGCCGCGAGGTGGTCCGCCGCCTCTTCCGCAACTACGGCATCTTCACCGCCGAGAACCTCCAGCGCTACATGAGGTACGAGATGCCCATGAAGGACCTGCGTACCGTGCTGTCGGAACTGGAGGGCGAGGGCTTCCTGGTGAAGGGGTTCCTGATGGACGGCGATGATTCGGTGCATTGGCTGCTCGCCGACGATGTCGGCCGCATCGGCACCACGGCCGTCAAGGAGCAGTTCGTCCTCAGCCCCGAGGACAACCTGCACAACTACCTGCAGCCGTGGATCAAGCAGATGCTGGGCAGCAGCTACCACAGCCTCATCATGGACGGGCCGCGCGTCATCGGCTCCTTCCGCGGGAAGATCAAGGCCAAGGACATGGAGCTCCAGGAGCTGAACGGAGGGGCGGAGGCCAGGGCAGTGCTGTCCGCTCACCTCAGGTCCATGGGACTCACCCTCCGGATGCCCGAACCATCCGACGCGGTGCCGGACTGGGAGGTGCAGGCGTTCTACGAGAAGACCCATCCCGGAGAGGTGTGACGCTGCCTTCGCTACCGTCCTCGTTGATCCACCGCTGAACCTCGATTCCTGCTCCACCTGGGCTCCTGAAGAACTTGATCTTCCGGTAGGTGTTGCACTCTTGTTCCTCATCCATTCCTGCGCCGAACGTGACGCGAGCCTTCGGTAGTTGGTCCGTAGTCATAGATTTCACAAACTCCGTTGTCTGGGGTTTTCATTCACAATGCTAAGATGAGAAGTGTACCGGGAGAGCTCGGCCAGAAAAACGGAAGTATTTATTATTGTTAAGTTGTTACCCCCGTTAATGAAAATCCCCTGCGAGCTCATCGTGTGGTATGTCCTTCCTTCCATCAGGAGGGAGCTGGCCAGGGTCCTCGTGGATAAGCATGGCCTCACCCAGGCTGAGGTCGCAAGACGCTTCGGCGTGACGGACGCCGCCATCTCTCAGTATCTGAAGTCCAAGCGGGGGACCAATAAGGAATTGGAGAGCAGCGGGAAGTACGATGAGTTCAAGGAAGAGGTGGAGCGGGCGGCCCAGCGCATCGTCGACGGCTCCGACATCGTCACCGAGACCTGCCGGGTGTGCGACATGGTCAAGCGCAGCGGGATGCTCGTCAAGGTGTACGAGGCCCACACCGGCGTCAAGGCGCCGAACTGCGTGTGCCCCGAGTGCACGAACGTGGTCTGAGCGCCTTTTGCGAAGGGTCCTCGGCGATGTACAGGTATTCTTGAGCGTAGCCGGCGAAGCGGCCGAAGTGCCGGCGGGCGTGACCGGCCACCTTCTCGTAGGAACCGGTGACGCCGTAGATGTCGCGCATCGCTCTGGCGATGCGGACGTCCACCGGGCACGCCTCAAGGTGGTCCAACGAGAACAGGGCGATGCAGTCGGCCACCTTGTTCCCGATCCCCTTTACCCGCTTCAGGTACCTCACCGCCTCCAGGTAGTCCTTTGAGGCGAGCTCGTACAGATCGAAGTCTCCGCTGTACACCATGCCGGCATACTGCCTTATCCAGTCGGCGCGGTATCCCAGGCGGCAGCAGGCGATGTCCGCCTCCCCCTCCAGGATCTCCTGCGGCGTCGGGAACGCGTACGCTCCGCTCTCGATCTCACGGCCGTAGGCGCGGCACAGCGAGTCGATCATCTTCTTGATGCGCGGCACGTTCGCATATGAGGCCAGGATGTACGACGCGGAGCATTCCCAGATGTCCTGCCTCACCAGCCGAAGGCCGCGGAAGCGGTCGATCACGGATGCGATGCAATCGTCTCTGGAGATGTCCCGGTAGATCTCGTCCAGATCGTCATCGAAGCGGAAGTAGTGCGCGATCAGGTCGTCAGATGCGCCCTTCACCTCGAGTACGTCGCCTTCCTGCCGAAGGCGTATCGATCGACCCTTGACCACTCCATGCCACCACTCCCCCTCCTTCCTCCAGCGGAACACCTGCCCGCTGTCCAGGGTGTGGTCCAGATCGAACAGCGGGGTCCTCATGACTTCCTGGCGACGAACACCATGATGCCGCTGGTGGCGGTGAACTCTCCGCCGTGGTAGTCGCCGTAGGTCTCGATGACCTCGAAGCCGCACCGCGACAATAGTTCCAATCCCTCCCGGAAGAACAGGTAGCGCAGCGTGAACTCGGTGGTGACGCGCCGCACAGGCTTGTCCTGCTTCGAAATGTCATAGAAGTACGTCGCCGTGGTCCGCTGGTTGGCCTGATCGAACACCTGGGCCTCGAACCATGAGATGATCTCTCCCTGCGTAGTCACCCTCGTTCCGCGGTGCCGCACCAGGTGCTCCGGGCGGTCCAGGCGGGGAGAGAAGACCGCAAAGCTGAACAGGCCGCCGTTCTCCAGATGATCGTGGACGTTGAGGAGCGCCTTCTCCTGCTCCGCTGTCGTGAGCAGGTGCAGGAAGGAGTTGAACGGCATGAACGCGAGGCGGTACTTGCCGCCCAGCTTGACGTCCGCCACGTCCCCTTGCTGCAGCTCGATGCGCTGCTGCACGCTCGGAGGCTCCAAGCTCACCTTGGCGGTGCACCGGTCCAGCATGGTGACGCTGCGGTCCACTCCGGTGATCTCGTAGCCGGCCTGGGCGAACGGCACCAGCACGCGGCCGGTGCCGGACATGCACTCCAGGACCGGCCCCCCGGTGCGTTCGGCCAACCGCAGGTAGAACTCCACGTCGTCGTGGAAGTCCTCATGCCACAGGTCATAGTACCTAGCGGAGGCCTCGTAGGGGTCCAGCATCTCCCTCTCAGCGCTTGTATCCGAATCGCCGAAGGAGCCCTCTCCTGCTTTTGACGTGTTCATCGTTCTCCACTCCCAGTGGGGTCTGTCCATCCACGACCCCGACGATCCCGCGCCCCAGCTCGGTCTCGGCGACCAGCACCTCCACCTCGTTGGCCGAGGCGCAGAAGACCGTGCACACCTCCGGAACGTCCTTCACGCTCCGCATGACGTTTATGGGGTACGCATCGGCCAGCAGGATTATGAAGCTGTGTCCCGCCCCCACGCGGAGCGCGTTCTCCACGGCAGCGGCCTTCAGCGCGTCGTCGTTGCCCTCGGCCCGCACCAGGCGGTCCCCCGAAGCCTCGCAGAACGCCAGCCCGAACCGGATGCCCGGACATGACGAGATGAGCGCCTCGTACAGATCCTCCGCGGTCTTGATGAAATGGGCCTGGCCGATGATAACGTTGGCCTCCGCAGGCTTCGCGATCCTCACGTTCTCGGTGCGCATCATGACCTACCCTGAACAGCCTTCCGCGGAGATATATATGCTTGTTCCGGACATGCTTATCATCCACGACCGCGTTGGGGCGCGCATGCTGAGGGTCGGTCCCGCCGGATATCCGGCAGGCAGCAAGGGAGGGGCTAACGCCGTGGAACGGACCAGGGCGCTCGGGCTGAACGCTCTGGAGGTCCAGTTCGGAAGGAGCGTCAATCTCACCGAGGAGAAGGCCAGGGAAGCGGGCGCCAAGGCCAGGGAGCTGGACGTCGCGCTGAGCGCTCACGCGCCTTACTACATCAACTTCAACTCGACCGAGCAGACGGTGGAGAAGAGCCACGATTGGCTGATGCGCGCCCTCCGCGCCGCCGATGCCATGGGCGCGCGGATCGTGGTGGTCCATGCCGCATCATACATGGGAGCGACCTCGGAGCAGACCACCAGGAGAGTGGTCGAGGCCATGCGCCGCGCCCGCCGGCAGATGGAAGCGGAAGACCTCCGACCGATCATCGGCCTGGAGGCCATGGGCAAGCAGGCCACCTGGGGGACGCTGACCGAGATCGAAGCCGTCATGGCCGAGGTCGAAGGCGTCGAGCCGGTGCCCGACTTCGGGCACATCCACGCCCGGGATGGCGGCCGGCTGCGCACCGAGAACGACTTCCGCGACGTGCTGGACGCCTGCTTCCACATGCATCCGAGGCGACTGCACTGTCACTTCAGCTGCATCGAGTTCACCGCCAAAGGGGAGAAGCGGCACCTGCTCCTGGAGACCAGGGAGCCGGACTTCGCTCTGCTCGCCAACCTGATACGGGACGGGCGGAGGGACCTGACGATCATCTCCGAGACCCCCGCGCCATCGGAGGACGCGGTGCGCATGGCGGCCATGCTGGCATGAACGATTATCAACCCGCGTTGGTTACTGCGGCAACTATATATTTTTATAGATAGTGACCGAGGAACGGTCCATATCCAGGTGTTCAGGTGCAGGAACCAACTTCCGAAAACGACGAGGATATCTTTGAGTTCGATTGCCCCGATTGCGGGGCCCATATCGTAGGGGAGGTCTCTCGCTGCCCCGAATGCGGCGTGGAGTTCGTCATCGAGGAGGTGACCGAGGAAGCCGCCGAGGACGATGCGGATGACCGCGAGGCCGATGAGGTCGAGAGCGCCGATGACGAGGCGGATGTCGAAGCAGAGGAAGCCGCCAACCCCGATGACCTGAAGGCCGAGTTCTCTTCCCTGGTCGACGAGCTGCGCCCGATGCTGGAGATGGCCGAGCGCCACGGCGCTGACACCTCGGCGCCGCGTCGGCTGATCGACAAAGCGGTATCATCCGGCAAACGCCGCGAGGTAGAGTCAGCGGTGGTCACGCTGAGGGAATGCCGCTCCGAGCTGAACAGGGCGATAGTGGACCGGCTGGAGCAGGACCTATGCCACCTGGAGGACCTGGCGGAGTTGGCCGAGAGGGCCGGTTCCGACGCAGCATCGCTTCGTACGCTAATCAGCGGTGCACGCGCCATGATGGAGGGTGGCGACGCGGAGGGCGCGCTGCGGGAGGCGGAGAGCGGGGAGAGGATGGCCGAGAAGCTCTCCGGCCGGTACACCGAGGCGAACGGGGTGTACGAGGCCCTGGAGCGGGCAGTGCTGAACTCGGAGAGGTTCTATCTCGATGTCAGAGAGGTCCGCAAGCTCCTGAACGAAGCAAGGGAAGCGAAGGAGCGCGCCGACTGGACCACCATGGGCATCCTGGCCAAGAAGGGCCGGGACGAGCTGGGACGGGTGCTCCCCGACGTGCTGAACGCCGAGCTGCGGAGAGCGAAGCAGTCCCTTCTGGACGCCAAGTCGGCCGGGCGCGACGTCTCTTCGATGGTGAAGCTCCTGCGTGCTGCCGGCGTAGCGGCCAAGAGGGGAAGGCACGAAGAGTCGCTGGAGCGACTGGTAGAGTTCCAGGACGAGGAAGCGGCCAGCTGACCCCGCCCTCTGCGTTCATTAAGAAAAGTATAAAATCAGGGTACCACTTGATGGAGTCCCGACGCCACTGTAGCTCAGCGGTCATGCGTGTCGTTCAGGCCCGCATCGCTAAGGAGCGACGGTTTCGTAAACCGTAGGCCGGGGGTTCGATCCCCTCCAGTGGCTCCATCCTCTACTTCTTCCGTAGATGTTGCTGGACGAGCTTTATCGCGCATACGTCCCCGCACATCGAGCACCCGTCCGACTCGGCGGTGGAGCCCCTGGCGCGGTACTCCCTTGCCTTGTCGGGATCGAGCGCCTCGCGGTACATGGCCGTCCAGTCAAGCTCCCTGCGCGCCTCGGCCATGCGCAGATCGCGCTCCTTGCCGCGGCCCCTGGCCACGTCGGCGGCATGGGCCGCGATCTTCGACGCGATGACGCCGTCCTTGACGTCCTGCGGGGTCGGAAGCGACAGATGCTCGGCCGGCGTCACATAGCACAGGAAGTCGGCGCCGTGGTAGGCGGCGATCGCGCCGCCGATGGCCGCGGTGATGTGATCGTAGCCGGGCGCGATGTCCGTGACCAAGGGCCCGAGGACGTAGAACGGCGTGCCGTCGCACACGCTCTTCTCCAGGCGGACGTTCGCCTCGACCTGGTCAAGGGGCACGTGGCCAGGGCCTTCGACCATGCACTGCACGCCGGCTCCCCGGCACCGCCTCACCAGTTCGCCGAGCACGATGAGCTCCTGCACCTGCGCCCCGTCGGTAGCGTCATGTATGCAGCCGGGCCGCATGCCGTCGCCGAGCGACAGCGTCACCTCGTGCTCCTTCGCCAGCTCCAGCAGGTAGTCGAAGTTCTCATAGAATGGGTTCTCCCTCCCGTTGTGGAGTATCCACGCGACCAGGAAGGAGCCGCCCCGGGACACCACGTCGGTGACGCGCGGCGAGCGCTTCAGCCTTTCCACGACCTCCCGCGTGATGCCGCAGTGCACCGTCATGAAGTCCACGCCGTCCTTGGCGTGCTGGACGAAGCCGTTGAACATGTCGTCCTCATCCATGTCCACCACCGCGCTCCTCCTCGCCATGGTCAGTCCGATCTGGTAGATGGGGACGGTACCGACAGGCATGTCCGAGTCCTTGATGATGCGCCGCCGGATGGCGTCTATGTCCCCTCCGGTGCTGAGGTCCATGATGGCATCGGCGCCGTAGCGCCGGGCGATCTCCACCTTCTCCATCTCCTCCTCGATCTCCACGCGGTCGCGGGACGTGCCCACGTTGACGTTGATCTTCACGCCCAGCCCTTCCCCGATGCCGCACGGCCTGGGGGAATGCACGGGGTTGAAGGGCGCTACCACGCGCCCCGCCGCGACACGCCGGCGGAGCACCTCCTCGTCCACGCCCTCGTTCCTGGAGATCTCTTTCAGAAGGTCCGTCGAAACGCCCATTGTGCTCATCATACTCGCACCTTCCTAACCCATCTTGATAGAAAGACTCTTCCCTGGAGGACACCATGATTAGGCGTTCCAAAATTTGTTAATAAAAATGCTCCGAAAAGGGCGCGAACGGGGTGTTTCTGCTTATATAGCCAGCACACCTAGAAGGCTATTAATAGTTAGAAAACATACCCCGGGCTGTAGAAACAGCGTAAGGGATGCACTTAGTTCAGTCGAGGCGATCGAGGTTCGTTAGCCGATCTGCCCGAACTGCATCCAACATCCAAGAGGTATGATTCAATGGAGGACAGCAATTACAGTGCAGATAATATCCAGGTCCTTGAAGGGCTGCAGGCGGTAAGGAAGCGGCCCGGCATGTACATCGGGAGCACCGATGCCCGGGGCCTGCATCACCTGGTCTACGAAGTGGTCGACAACAGCATCGATGAGGTGATGGCCGGCTACTGCACGGAGATCAACATCACCATCAACAAGGATGGCAGCTGCACCGTGTTCGACAACGGGCGCGGGATCCCCACGGGGATGCATGAGAAGTACAAGCGGCCGGCGGTGGAGCTGGTCGTCACCACGCTGCATGCCGGCGGAAAGTTCGACCGAAAGAGCTACAAGGTGTCTGGCGGCCTGCACGGCGTCGGCCTGAGCGTCGTCAACGCCCTATCGCTCTACCTGGAGACCACCGTATGCCAGCGCGGCAAGGTGTTCCTCATGAGGTGCGAGAGGGGCATCATGACCTCTCCGCTTAAGGAGATCAAGGACACCGACAGGACGGGGACCAGGCAGCACTTCATGCCCGACCCCGAGATATTCGCGGACGTTACCTTCGACTCCGACATCCTAGCTCATCACTTCCAGGACCTTGCCTACCTGAACAAGGGGGTCAGGATAACCTTCCGCGACCTCCGCGAGGGCATGGAGCGGGAGGAGGTGTTCCACGCCGAGGGGGGCATCGTGGAGTTCGTGGAACATCTGAACAAGTCGAAGGTCGCGATGCACGAGAGGCCGATCTACCTCGAATGCGAGCGCGACGACGTGATGGTTGAGGTGGCGATGCAGTACACCGACGCGTACTCCGAATCGGTGTTCACGTACGTCAACAACATCAACACCATCGAGGGAGGCACGCACCTCATGGGCTTCCGCTCCGCGCTGACGCGGGCGATGAACGACTACGCCAGAGCGAACAAGTTCCTCAAGGACAACGCCGAAAACCTCAGCGGCGAGGACGTCCGCGAGGGTCTCACGGCCATTGTCAGCCTGAAGGTGCCGGAGCCCCAGTTCGAAGGGCAGACGAAGACCAGGCTGGGAAACAGCGAGATCAAGGGCATCGTGGAATCGTGCGTGTACGAGAAGTTCACCATCTTCCTGGACGAGACGCCGAAGACCGCCGAGGCCTGCATCAAGAGGGGCATCCTGGCCTACCAGGCCAGGGAGGCGGCGAAGAAGGCGCGCGAGCTGACAAGGCGCAAGGGGCTGCTGGAAGGAGGCGGACTGCCCGGCAAGCTGGCCGACTGCCAGGAGAAGGATCCCGCCAAGTGCGAGCTGTACATCGTGGAGGGCGACTCGGCCGGCGGATGCTTCTCCGGCGACACGAAGCTGGCGCTGGCCGACGGCCGCGAACTATCGTTCGAGGAGCTGGTGGCCGAGCAGGCCGAAGGCAAGGAACACTATTGCTATACCATCCGGAACGATGGAAAGATCGGCATCGAAAGAGCGATCAACGCCCGCGTGACGAGGAAGAATGCTGAGCTGGTTCGCGTCACCCTCGACAACGGCGAGGTGATCGAATGCACGCCGGACCACCGCTTCATGCTCCGGGATGGAAGCTATCGTCAGGCCGCTGAGCTCGGTGCCGGGGATTCGCTGATGCCCTTATACCGGAAGATATCTGACAAGAGCGAACCAGGAATCACTATCGACGGCTACGAAATGATCTGGGACCCCAGCTCTGAGAATTGGTTGTTTACTCATATGGTATCAGACTGGTACAATCTCTGGACTGGAGTCTACGCCATGATGGCCGGAGAACATTGCCACCATGCCGATTTCAATAAGTGCAACAATGACCCGTCCAACATAGTCAGGATGGGCCGCGAGGAGCACCTTGCCCTGCATCGCGAACAAGTCGCGATGGCGCTTCACCGACCGGCCACGATCGAGAAGTGCCGGGCATTGCGACGAACGGAGGATTTCCGAGCAGCCATGAGCCAGCGTATGAGGCAGCCCGAAACGAGCATGGTGCTTTCCCGGAACGCGAAGGCCCAGTGGCAGGACGAGAGCTACAAGTCCTATATGACGGCTCAGTGGCGCAAATTCTACAACTCAAATCCAGAGTACAAGAGGAAAAACTCTGAACGGCTGAAAAAGGCCCAACAGGAGTATTGGGCGATGGAAGCGAACCGCGTGGCTCAGGCTGAAAGAGTACGCTCCTATTTCGAAGTTCACCCTGAAGCGAGAGCCCTACAGTCCTCGCTCGCTAGGATCCAGTGGGGGAACCCAGAGCTGCTAAAATGGCGCAGCGAACGCACCAGGGCACAATGGGCTCCAGAGTTCAGGGAAAAAAGGAAGAAGGCACTCAACCAGACCTACTACCAGAAGACGATGGCGGCCCTTAACGAATTCATCGACTCTGAGGGCAACCTCGACGTGGATGCATACAACAAGCACCGGGTAGAAACTGGTGACAGGACACTGCTGAGGTACGATCGATTTTGCGATCGCTATTTCGAAGGTGACGTATCCAAGCTCAAGGAAGCGGTAGCCAGCTTCAACCACAAGGTCGTCTCTGTCGAGATGACTGATAAACGGGCGGACGTCTATGACCTGGAGGTCCCGCACACCCACAACTTCGCTCTAGCCGCTGGGGTGTTCGTCCACAACAGCGCCAAGCAGGGCCGCGACCGCGTGTTCCAGGCCATCCTTCCTCTCAGGGGCAAGATCCTGAACGTGGAGAAGGCCAGGCTGGACAAGATCCTCAAGAACCAGGAGATCAGGAACCTCATCACCGCCATCGGCGGCGGGGTGGGCGCCGACTTCGACGTCGAGAAGATCCGCTATCACAAGATCATCATCATGACCGATGCGGATGTCGACGGCGCGCACATCAGCACGCTGCTGCTGACGCTGTTCTTCCGCTACATGCGGCAGTTGATCGACAACGGATACGTCTACCTGGCCATGCCCCCGCTGTACAAGGTCGCGCGGGGCGGGAAGGAGATCTACGCGTACAATGAGAAAGAGCGGGAGACGGCCATGGAGCAGCTGGGCCGCGGGGCCACCATCCAGAGGTACAAAGGTCTCGGAGAGATGAACCCGCATCAGCTGTGGGATACCACCATGGACCCGGGCACCCGATTGGTCAAGAAGGTCACCATCGATGATGCCATGCGGGCCGACGAACTGTTCACGATACTGATGGGGGACCAGGTGGAGCCCAGGCGGATGTTCATCACCACGCACGCCAAAGAGGTCGAGAACCTGGACATCTGAGGTGATTTCACATGACCGATAATATCGAACCAGATCACAGCGGGGAAGAGAAGAGCGCCCCGCGCGAGATAATAAGGCCGATCGAGCAGGAGATGAAGAAGTCCTACATCGATTACGCCATGAGCGTCATCGTGGGCAGGGCTCTGCCTGATGTCCGCGACGGCCTCAAGCCCGTCCACCGCCGCATATTGTACGGTATGCACGACTTGGGGATGGCATCCAACAAGCCCCACAAGAAGAGCGCCAGGGTTGTGGGTGAGATTTTGGGCAAGTACCATCCGCACGGTGATTCCTCCGTCTACGATGCGCTGGTGCGGATGGCCCAGAGCTTCTCCCTCCGCTACCCTATGGTGGACGGTCACGGCAACTTCGGCAGCGTGGACGGCGACTCCGCCGCGGCCATGAGGTACACCGAGTGCCGCCTCGAGAAAGCGGCCGAGGACATACTGAGGGACATCGACAAGGATACGGTCAGCTGGGTGGACAACTTCGACAGTTCCCTCAAGGAGCCGGAGGTCCTGCCGTCCATGATGCCCAACCTGCTGGTCAACGGCTCGTCGGGCATCGCGGTGGGCATGGCCACCAACATCCCGCCGCACAACATGCGGGAGGTGTGCGACGCCCTGTTGCACCTGATAGATCACCCTTCGGCCGACACGATCGACCTCATGGGTTTCATCCCGGGGCCGGACTTCCCCACCGGGGGCATCATCTACGGCACCAACGGCATCGTGGAAGCGTACTCCACCGGCCGTGGGAGGCTGAAGGTCCGCGGCCGCACCAGCATCGAGGATCACGATGGAAAGAAGCGCATAATCGTCAGCGAGATCCCTTACCAGGTCAACAAGTCCAAGCTCGTGGAGAGCATCGCCGACCTGGTCAAGGAGAAGAGGATCGAGGGGATCACCGACCTGAGGGACGAGAGCGACCGCGAGGGCATGCGCGTCGTGATAGAGCTACGTAAGGACGTGATGGAAGAGATCATTCTCAACCAGTTATTCCAGCACACCCAGCTGGAGGTGACGTTCGGCGTGATCAACCTGGCCTTGGTGGACAACCAGCCCAAGGTGCTCACCCTGCAGGAGATGCTGCAGGCCTACCTCGACTACCGCGTCTCGGTGGTCACCAAGCGCACCGAGTACGATCTGCGCAAGGCGGAGGAGCGGCATCACATACTGGTCGGCCTGATCAGGGCCGTCGACGCCATCGATGACGCCATCCGCATCATCAGGGGAGCGGCCAACAGCGAGGAGGCGCGCCTCGGGCTCATGGAGCGCTTCCAGCTGGACGATGTCCAGGCCAAGGCCATCCTGGAGATGCGCCTGCGCGCCCTCACCGGACTGGAGATCGAGGAGCTGCGCAAGGAGTACGCCCAGCTCGAGGAGACGATCCGCGGGCTCCAGGAGATCCTGGCCGACATCGGCAAGATCATGGCCATCATCAAGGGCGAGCTGCTGGAGATGAGGGAGCGCTACGGTGATGACCGCAAGACCGAGATCCTCATCGACAACGGGGAGCTGGACATCGAGGACCTCATACCCAATGAGCAGATGGTCGTCATGATCTCCAGCGACGGCTACATCAAGCGGCTGCCGCTCGACACCTACAAGCAGCAGCACCGCGGTGGCCAGGGGCTGTTGGGGATGGAGACCAAGGAGGAGGAGCGCGTCGTTGACCTGTTCGTCACCATGACGCACAACGTCCTCCTGTTCTTCACCGACCGCGGACGTGTGTACCAGCTCAAGGCGTACCGCATCCCGGTGGCCGGGCGGCATTCCAAGGGCCGGCCCATTGTGAACCTCCTTCCCCGGCTGGAGGAGGGAGAGAGACTGGAGGACAACATATCGATCTCCAGCTTCGACGACGACCTCGACCTGGTGTTCGCCACCCGGCATGGCATCATCAAGCGCACGCCGCTGAGGGAGTACCGCAACATCCGCGTCAGCGGGATCATCGCCATCAATCTGGTGGATGGCGACGAGCTGGTGGAGACCAGAGTGGCAAGGCAGGACTCGGAGATCGTGCTGGCCTCCCGCAACGGGCAGGCCGCTCGGTTCGCCGTGTCCGAGGTTCGGTCGGTAGGCCGCGCCTCCATCGGTGTCAGGGGCATGCGCCTGGACGAGGGCGACGAGGTGGTGAGCATGGCGGTGGTGACCCCGGAGGACAAGCTCCTCAGCATCACCGAGAACGGTTACGGGAAAATATCGCTCGTATCCGACTACCGTAAGACGCACCGCGGCGGAAAGGGGGTCATCACCATCAAGACGACCGACCGCAACGGCGGCGTGGTGTCGGTCCGAACCGTCGGGGACGACGATCAGATCCTCATCACCACCTACCAGGGCAAGGTCATCAGGGTGCCTGCGGACGAGATCAGGACCATGGGGCGCTCCACCCAGGGAGTGACGATCATGGACCTGGCAGAGGGCGACAAGATCACCGCGGTGGCCAGGCTGGTCGGCGCCAGCGATGAGAGCAGGGTAGCCAGCACCGAGGTCCGGGAGAGCGAGATCGTGGGAGGTCCGAGCGAAGAGAGCGAGGACTGAGGCGGCCCGGGGGGACTCCCCGCCCCCCATAATCGTTTTCCGTTCTTTATATCGAAGGTTTTTTAATTGTCAGTTGAATTAAATCTCCTCGCTCTCAGGAGGAATGAAAAAACGCTCAGGGACTCAATTCCGGGCCTCGATCGGATTTTCCGTTCGGACATCGCGGCGCCAAAGGTCATCCTCGTCACCGGTCCGCCCGGCTCGATGAAGACCAGTTTCTGCTACTCCGCCATGACCAGATATCTGGAGAAGAGCGGGGAGATGGGGCTGTATCTAACACTGGAGGAGACAGCGGAGAGCCATCTCAACAACATGAGCGGACTTGGCCTGGGTGCCAGCCAGAGCATCGAGATCTCCGATTTCACCGACATCCGGGAGCTGGACGACGTCATCGAGGACGAGCGGCCGACCGACTATATCCAGTTCATCGAGCAGACCATAGCGTACTTCAAGCTGAAGCACGGCGACCGCTTCACCATGGTGGCCCTGGACTCCCTAGGCGCGCTGTACTCTCTGATGGACAGCGAGGAGAACATGCGCAAGAGGATGTTCTACTTCTTCAAGAACCTCCGCGAGAAGAACCTGGTCGCCTACATCGTCATGGAGCGCGCGCTCGGAGGCCCGTCCGACCTGCTCGGCAACGAGGGCTTCTTGGTGGATGGGATCATAGAGCTGGGCGTGGACGCCTCCTCTGGCAAGTCGACCCGCTTCATCCGCGTGGAGAAGATGAGGGCCTGCAAGCACAGCATGGAGAAGCACACCGTAGAGGCGGGGGACGAAGGGCTCACAGTGTTGGGGCCTTCGCTCGGCTAGAAAGCTATATGTCCGCTCTTCCCGATGCCCTTCCGCCGTTGATCATGCAGGGGTGATGAGAACGTCCGCCGAAGAAGATCCGATCTGGGATGTGATCGAGGAGTTCAAGGGAAAGGTCCTCGCACAGGAGACCGAGATACAGAAGAGGCAGGATGCCATCAAGGCCCTGGAGATCGAGCTGGGGAACCAAAGGTCTGCAATGGAGGAGAGGTCCGAACGCCTCAAGGCCCTGGAGAAGGAGGCCGAGGACCGCTTGTCGGCGCTCGGGCCCCGGGAGGCCGCGGTCTCGGAGAAGGAGCAGCGCCTCAAGGTCCAGGAGAGGGACCTCCGCCGCAGGGAGGAAGAGGTCCTGGTATCCCGCGAGGGGCTGGAGAGGCGGCAGGCTGAGGTCACCAAGCGGGAAGGGTTCCTTACAGCGCTCTACGAGCGCAGCGCCAGCTACGAAGCGTCGATCCAGAAGATCAGCGGCAGGATCGAGGAGGCCGAGCAGAGGGCACTGGAGGACGAGGTCCGCCTGCGCAAGCTGGTCGAAGACGCTATGGGGATGAGGGAGGGCCTGCTGGCCAAGGAGAAGGCCATGTCCGAGATGGAAGAGCTCCTGGCCGAAGGGCGGAGAATTGTCACCGAGGAACAGAAGCGCTACCTGGCATGGGAGAGGCAGCTCAACGAGCGCGAGATATCGATGAGCCGGCGCGAGACGCCCTCGGACGAGGGCATGCCCGTAGAAAATGAGGCGGAGGACATGGCGTCGACCCAGGCGGCGATGGAGGCCGAGGCGGCCGCCGAGGCCGAAGCGGCGGAGATAATCGAGCCTGTCGAGCACAGGGAAGAGATCGAGGCCCCAGCGGTGGATGAGCCCGAGACTCCTATCATCAGGGCGGAGCCCGAGGAAGAGCCGGAGACGCCAGTATTCAGGGCCTCTGATGTCCCACTAGAGGAGCCCGAGACTCCTGTATTCAAGGCTGAAGATGATGAGGCAGAAACGCCAGTATTCAGGGCCGATGATGTCTCACCAGAGGAGCCCGAGACTCCTGTATTCAAGGCCGCCGATCAAGAACGGACAGAGTCCACCCCGGCCGAGGACACCGGCGGGAAGCCCGCGGTCAAGAAGACCGTTTCCATAAAGAAGGTCATTCGCCGCAAGTGAGTTCAAGTCGGGGCGTCCCTTTTCCATTACGATCTGGGTCGGGGCAAAGGTATATCTGGAGCGTGTGAATTTAATCAATAGATTAAAATAAGCACGAACCGGTATTCGCCTGCTATTTCCGGTCGGATTTGGGCAGGCGGTGGGTTCATGGCAGAGAGTATTCTCCTTAGCAGAGCAGCCAGCATACTCGTGGCAGTCAGCGTGGTACTATCCTCGTTCACGGGCTTCCTGATATTCGCAGTGGGCGATCTGGGCCAGGCCCTGCCGTCGAACGATTCCATTGATGGCGCGGGTGACTGGTACATCGGCGAGGAGTACGAGCAATCGAATAAATACGTTCAGGGGGGCTGGTCGCTCTCCGGTAATCTGACCATACGCAGCGGCGGCGTGGTGGTCATAGACGGCGGGACGCTGGAGTTCGCGCAGGAGTATTTCGGTCCTGACGATGCTCGCAACAAGGTATTCTCCCTTATCATCGAGGACGGCGGAAAGCTCGTCCTGAAGAACGCAACTCTGACCGCCCGCATCAATGACATCGCGTACGCATTCCCCAGCCTGGGCATTGCGGTGCGCAACGGAGGGGTGTTCGAAGCATACGACTCGGACATCATAGCTTCCGGCCACCTTCTGGTAGACGACTCCACCTTCAACCTGACCCGCTCCAACATCCTCGGCCAAACCACCGTGGCCGGCGATTGTGATCAGGACCATTTCCCGGTTGGCGAGTTCGATGATTCTCTGGTCATCCTGTTCATGTCCTCCCGGGTCAATCTGTTCGCTTCCACCATCAAGGACATTTACGAGCCGGGCGACGAGAACATAGCGGCGATGCATGATCATGGCTACAGCTTCGCCAAGGACGTCGATGCCGCCAATGGCACCCGCCTCTCTGCAAACTACCTGCTGTACAGGATGCCGGTGGCCATCAGGGAAGACTCTACCGTGACGATGCAGGACATCAAGAGTCTGCTCAAGGACGATCTCAAGAGCTTCACTGTCGGCCCCAATACTGCCCTATGGCTTAACGGCATTGACACTGCAGGCCTCATGTTCTCCGCCGCGGATGGCGTCGACCTAAAGCTCAATGTGGAGTACACCACCTCCTCAGACTACCTTCCATCCGACCTAAAGGTCTTCTACCAGTATCGCAACGGCGATCCGGTAGAGACGACGATGTCCCTGCCATCCACTCCGGTGGATCCAATCGACGGCGTGCCTCACCAAGTGGCCAAGAGCATCGATCTGCCCAAAATGTCTGCTCAGGACCTATATGGCCTCAACATCGGGGTCAATAACAGCGGCACTGGCAGCGTCTCCATCGACAGGCTTTGGGTCAGCGTCAGCATAACACTTGATACCTACAGAAACATCACCGTAGCGGGCAACACCGACCTGACCGCCGTGGACACCAAAATCGAAGTGGACATGTCGGACGATCCAGCCGTTCGGAACCGGCTGGTCCTGATGGACGACTCCCAGGCGTTCTTCTACGGCGTGTACATAGATGACTCGCAAACCCCCTCGCCCTCATCCAAACGTGTCTACCCATTCATCACCATAGCGGAGACCTTCGAGGCGACTGCGGGATCTATTGGAGCTGCTGATAACACAAATGAAGAAGTTGGAAACTCTACAGATTTTGGGGCAACTCCAAGATATTTTGAAGTTGAAAGCAATGAGCAAATGTCCTTAACGGAGTTTAACACTAGCAAAATAAGAGGGGCAGTCCTTGCAGCAGACCTAGGGGTAAGATATGGTGTATCTGACCTTGCTGAAAACACTCAGTACAATCAGATTCAGTGGTCTGCTAAAGATGCGGTTCTGTATAATACGGGTATAGTTCCACAAAAAGGCCCTTCAGGACCCCTATTCTCCGATTACTCTAACCTATACTCTCAGGGCCTGACAGACATGGCCAGCATCAACGAGCTGTCCATCCAGTTCGTTAACGGCGATGCGGCGAATGCGATCCAGTTCGACAAAGTGTGGCTGGATATAACCATCTGCCCCACCATCTACATCTACCGCTGGGCTGATATAACCGTCCAGGACAGCGATGGCCAGCTGGTCAGTGGGGCAGAGGTCAGCGCGATTCTTCAATCCACTGAGAAGGAGGCCCATTATTACACCCCGGACGGCATCCGCAACTATCCGTCCGATGAGGTTCTGAAGTATCTTGGAAAGAACAGCGACAACTATAACGTGACCGGCATTGACGGAAAGGTCAGGATACCCTATCTTTCCGAGATCAAGAACGTTCTCGCCAACAACTCGTACGTCAACATCACTTACGGCGCGATGGTCTCTTTCAAGAGCGATCTATGGGGGGATCACAGCAAACAGCAGAACATATCGTTCCAGACCTTCACAGCCCTATCGCAGGGGAGCACTTCCAAGAGTTACACGGTCACCCTGGACGAATTACTGATCCAGCTTCCGGACCTGTCCGTCACCAGCGATGATATCAGTTTCAGTCCGGTATATGTCGTGCATGGGAGCGACGTCACAGCATACGTCTATGTAATGAACCAAGGGAGGCTCGCTGCCGACAACGTGCTGGTGGAGGCATATGATGGGACCAAACCTCTTGGCTCGGCCACGCTCAATGTTCCCGCTTCCGGGTCCAATTACGCCTCCATAACCTGGAGGATAGATCACGTGGGAGAGTATCCCATAAACATAACCGTAAACCCGCACCGGTCGGTCCAGGAGTCGAACTACCTCAACAACGAGGCGTCCAAGAACATCACCGTAAACATCCCTCCCGGTACTGAGGATCTGGTCATAGGCGGCTCGAAATATCCGAACATGACGGTGTCCGGTTCTCTCGAGATCGGCGGCAACGTCAGGATCATCGAGAACGGTACTCTGACCATGAACGGCGGCGCCTTGAAGATCGTTCAGAGCGGGAACGGAACGTTCACGCTCAGCGTCTCGGAGAACGGAGCTCTCAAGCTCATCAACGGCGCGTCCTTCACATCGGACACCGGAGTGAGGATGTTCCTGAGCGCGGACGCCGCCCTGCAGGTGCGTGATTCCACCATCCAGAAAACGGTCAGCATAACGGCTGAAGGCCGCTCGGAACTGACGTTCGACAATGCTGGAATCGGCGCGGAAGTAACGTGCCCCATCAATTCCGAGGCGAAGGTGTTCGCCCAAAACACGACCTTCACCGGGGCATGGAACAATTTCGGCGGCGATGCCGTCGCCCATCTCACTGACGTCGCCATCCCCTCGATCGAAGTGAGACAGAACGCGAAGGTATACATCTACAGCTGGCTGAAAGTAACGGTCTGGGATGGCTCCGGCCAGCCTGGAATGCTCGGTCACGTGCTGCCGGATGCGGACGTGAAGGTGGAATACTTCAGCGAGCCACCCGTCGTGTCTGACCTGCTAAGCAAGACGACCGACAGGAACGGGCAGGCCATGTTCAAGGTCTTCCGCAGTGAGCTGACCGCGGGGAAGGTGTTCAACATGGGAAGCGTGTTGATCAGGGCCACCTACGAGTTCGACGAAACCATCTACTACGATGATGAGTACGCCAGCAATCCGGAGGGCTACACCTCCGTCTCGCTGGGAGCTTACAAGGACGGAGAGGAACTGAAAAGAGGAGTGGTCCCCGCATCTCTCGGTATGAGCAGTGTGAAGCCTGACCTCGACCCGCCGATCGGCTTCTCGAACCCTATGCCCGCGAGGGGTCAACAGACCACCATCTCGACCGAGATAGTCAACAATGGCCCCGTCGACGCCCACAATGTCCGAGTATGGTTCAACGACAACACCACTGGCAAACCCCTCTTTGACAAGGTGATACCGGTGATTCCCAAGGGCGGCCAGGCCAATGCGGTCAACGTATCGTTCGATTGGACGGCCACCGTACCACTCGGAGAGCATGAGATATTCCTCTCGGTCGATCCCCTCAACCATATCAACGAGGGCGACGAGACCAACAACAACTTCACTCGCATGATCAAGGTCCAGGGGATAGCCGACCTGGTGGTGCAGACGAGCGGCGTCACATTTGACCCCTCATCGTCGGTGGTGGAACGCAAGACCACCATCGCGGTCAGCGTGGGCAATATCGGGGATATCGAAGCGAAAGACGTCAACGTCACGATCTATGCGAAAGATCCCAGTGGGACCAATCGGGTCATCGGCACTCAGTCCATCAGCCGCCTGCTCGTCGACTCTTCGGCCCCCGTCTATGTCGATTGGACCCCGGCCATGGCCGGCGTTCATGTGATCGGGGTGGTGGTCGATGGCGAGGAGAGGATCGATGACATCGGCCGCGGCAACAACGCGGTGGAGGTGACCCGATCGGTGCTGGACTACCCAGACCTCAGGGCCACCAATGTCAACTTCTCGCCCGCCAGTCCGGTGAACGTCAACGATGACATAACCGTCACCGCCTCCGTCACGAACGTGGGGGGTGTCCCCGTCTCCAACGTGGTGGTGAACTTCTACTTCAACGAGGTATCCTCCCTGACGAGATTCTATCAGGCGACCATACCCTCCATCGCGGCATGGGGCACCGCGACGGCGATCGGTTATATGACCGCGGAGCTGGGCGAAGGCGTCATCGAAGAGGAACGGAAGATCATCGCGGTAGTGAACCCGGACAAGATGATCAAGGAGGCCTACTACGATAACAACAACGCCACTCAGTACCTCACCATAGTGGAGAACCGACCGGACATAACGTTCACCGGCGATATCCACGTGACCAAGGACGGCAGCCCGGTGGACACCGCCTCGGTCGGCGAGACCGTTGTGATGTCCACCTCTGTCCGGAACAACGGCGCCAGCCCTGCCTACGGCGTCCTGTTCGCCTTCTACGCCGTCGATGAGATGTATCGGATGACCGAGATCGGAACCGTGGTCAAGGACTTCGGCATAGGCCAGGCGCACGAGATCAACGTGACCTGGGCGATCAACGTGACCATGGGGGAGTACACCTTGGTGGTCTCTTCGAACCCCGACCGTACGGTGGAGGAGATCGACGACACCCAGGACATCGTGTCCCTCGACTTCACTGTGGCCGCGCCGAACACCGTGATAAAGCTCAACGACCTATCGAAGACGTCGTATAAGCCGGGCGATTCCGTCTTCATTACCGGTACGGTGACCAACAAGAACACCACCAAGGCGGTGTCCGGCGCCTTGGTCGAGGTGTGGCTGGTGAAAGATGGCGTGATGATCGGCGGAAAGCTCACCGGTACCACCGATGCCAGCGGAGGGTTCCTCGTATCCGTCTATCTGAATCAGGGCCTGGATGGCGACTACGTCGTCAGCGTGGAAGTGAGCATCGGAGGCAAGAGCGAAAGCACGTCCCAGACCGTCCAGGTCAAAGCGGCCCCCGAGGGAGGCATCCCCTGGTACGTGTACCTCCTGATATTCGCGCTGGTCTCGGCCGTGATCATCGCCTTCTCGGCGTACCTGTACAAGTACGGGCTGGGCCGGATGGTGGAGTGCGGCGAATGCGGCGCGCTCATTCCCGAGGCATCCAAGCGCTGCCCCAAATGCGGTGTGCAGTTCGAGCCCGGTACCGCGAAATGCAGTGAGTGCAACGCGTGGATACCGTCCAATTCCACTCAGTGCCCGGAGTGCGGCATCAAGTTCATCACCGAGGCGATCGAGGAGGAGGAGGGCGCTCACATCAAGAAGATGAGGGAGCAGTACGAGAGCTACGTCGACACCTACCGCGAGGAGGCCAAGATCGAGATGGGGAGAAAGTACTCGGACGCCAGGTTCCCCACCTGGTGGAAGAAGCACCCCGCGTTCATCTCCTTCGAGCAGTGGCTGTCCCAGGAGGAGGAGAAGCTCAAGTCCGGCGGCTCCCTGTGCCCGGTGTGCGCCACCCACAACCCCCGCGGCTCCCCCATATGCCAGAAGTGCGGCAGCACCCTGGAGGTGCCCAAGGCGCCCGCGGAGCCGGTCAAGGAGGAGCCTCCCCGCAAGCCTCTGAGGAGGATCGTCCGGAGGCCGGTGGGAAAGACCGAGACGCCCGCCGACCCCCAGGTGAAGAGCGACAAGGCCGAGGGGCATGTCGAACCTAGAGCGGAGGGGGATGACAAGCCCGCGGTCGATGCGCCGGCGCCAGCCGACGAGGCGGCTAAGTCTGACGAACTGAAGCCTTAAACCCCTTCCATCTTCTTTTCTTTTTTACTTCTGACCAGGAAGCGTAGAGAACAACTTGCTCAAGGCTGTCCGCCAAGTTCCGACGGCTCACAGAACGATCCAGCCGATCGACCGGGATTAGGAAAAGATGTGCCGTGAACAGCAGGCGCTCACTCCGCGGTCTTCCCGCGGACCTCTCTCATGACCTTCTCCGGGTCCTTGTAGTAGGCGGAGACGATCTTGGCCACCTGGCGGTAGTTGTTGACGCCGATCTTCATCATGTACTCCAGGATGTCCATGCGCCTCTTCACCTCCCGCTCCATCTCCCGCGGCGACCAGTTGCGGACCGCCCTGACCTTCTCGTAGATGTAGGAGTGGCCGGAGTAGGTGAACGAGTCGTCGGCGGGGTTCCAGTAGAACACCGAGTTGGTGATGAGCTCCCCGGTCTCGGGGTCCATTCCCACCAGCTCGGTCAGCGCCTTGGCCCGCCGGGTCATCTTGGTGCCCACCTTGACCTGGCCCTGCAGCAGGACGAGGTCCAGCGAGGAGAGCAGCGCCCGAGGCAGGTTGATCGGGTCGTTCTCCAGCCTGTGCACCATCGACTGCACGTCCTCGGCGTGGAACGTCGAGTAGGAGATGTGCCCGGTGGCCATGGCCTGGAAGACCACGTAGGCCTCCTTGCCCCTGACCTCGCCGACCATCAGGTACTGCGGCCTCTGCCTCAGCGCGGCGGTCAGCAGGTCGAACATGTTGATGTTGCCGCTATTGTTACCCCGGCCGGCGAAGCCCTCCCTGGTCAGCCCGGGGATCCAGTTCTCGTGAGGGAGGTTCAGCTCCCTGGTGTCCTCGATGCTGACGATCTTCATCTGGGGAGGTATGAACAGCAGGATGGCGTTGAGCGTGGTGGTCTTTCCGGACGCGGTCCCGCCGCACACCATCATGGAGGAGCCGAACTCCACCGATATCCACAGGAAGGCCATCATCTCGACGTTCATGGTCCTGAACTTGATGAGGTCGACGGGCGTGAACGGATTGTCCTTGAACCGGCGGATGGTGAAGGAAGATCCGCGCTTGGTGACATGCTTCCCAAGGGTGGCATTGAGCCTGGAGCCGTCCGGGATGGTGGCGTCCAGCAGCGGGTTCGCCACCGAGATGTGCTTTCCGCACTTCTGGGCCAGCCACACCACGTACTCGTCCAGCTCCCGCTCGTCCTCGAAGACGATGTTGGTCTGGATGCTGCCATACTTGCGATGGTAGATGTACAGCGGGATCCCCACGCCGTCGCAGGAGCAGTCCTCGATGTTGGGGTCGATCATCATCACGTTGATGGCGCCGTATCCGACGAAGTCCCTGCGCAGGTAGTAGAGGATGCGCTCCCTCGATATCGGCTGGAGCGACAGACCGAGCTTGAGCATTAGCATGTCGGCGGCCTTGTTGAGCACCTCGTTCCGATGCTCCACGCTGGGATCGGACGAGAGGTTCAGCGAGACGATGAGCGCCTTCTTCAGGACGTCCAGGAGGTTCATCTCGTCCTCGGTCAGCTTGGGTTCGATGACCTCGTACAGGTATTCCGCCGATACGCTGTCGTAGCTGATGCGAGAATACGAGTAGTTCTCCTCGATGGCCGACATCTCCACCTCCTCCACGGTGAGGGAGGAGATCCTCGGTATCTCGGTGATGGGCTTACCGTCGACCTTGCTGCCGTACGGCAGCCGGACGCGCAGGGGGCGGTTCCTGATCCGGAGCAGCAGGGAGAGGTAACGCTGGCTCAGCGTCATCTTCTCCTTCTCCTCCGTCGACCCTTCGAACAGGGGCTCGATGTCGTCGATAGGTCTGGCCGCCTGGTCCATCAGATCAACCTCGTTCCCACGAACCCGATCAGGAGCATGATGAAGCTATGCCGGAGGCCGTTCGGTATCTGTCCATCCTGCAATACTCCGGCCAATATGCCGTCGCCGAAGGCGTGGATGACCACCGATAGCACCAGGAGGGTCTGCACGGTGGGAATGACGTCCGTCTGGATGGTGACGAGGGAGCCGGACGCGCCCGCCTTCTCGGTCGCTTCGGCCACCTGGGTGCCCGCCTCCATCATCTTCGGCAGGAAGGTGGTGTTCAGGATGAATATGGTCGCGATGAACACCGCGAAGGCCACATAGATGACCACGGTGTAGGTGGCCATGGAGATGCTCCTCTCGTTCTGGTTGAGCATTGACTCCCTTGCATCGTGCGCCACCATGGTCAGCACGTCCGCCACGTTGCCGCCGGCGTCGTTGGCCTTGATGATGATGCTGGTCATCCTGCGCACCAGCGGGGTGTCGACGCGGTTGGCGAACAGCCGCATGGCGTCCGAGGCCGGCACGCCCCAATCGATCTGCGCGGCCATGCGTCGGATCTCTGGGGTCAGGCTGCCGTAGCGGCCCTTGGACGCTGCCTTGATGGCCTGCGAGAGGGTCATGCCGAAGCGGCCCGCCTCGGCCACGTCGCGCAGGAACTCTGGAAGGCGCTTCTCGATGTCGCGGACCTTCTTGGCCTTGTACGACATGTAGAACCCGTAGGGGCCGCAGACGGCCATCAGGCCGAGGATCAGGTAATCGATCCACTCCCCGGGGAGGGTCAGGCCTCCGATGCCATCGATGAACCCCATCGCGAAGATCAGCGCGGCCGCGGCAACACTGGCGACGATGATGGTCTTGCTGTAATCGAGATGGTTCAGGTTCAGTTGGTCCAGGTCTATTATCGCTTCGGTCATGCCCACCTCAGAACGACGACTCCTTGGTCGTGTTCCAGACGAAGAATATGAAGCCGAACTGCGAGAACGGCACCATCAGTCCTACCACCATCTCCAGCAGAAGTATGGTCATGCCGGGGCTGCCACCGCCTCCCGGCACGATGGCCATGATGGCCATGATCACCACCAGGAACAGCGGGAACGCCACCACCACTGTCACGAACGTCTCGGCCATCAGGCCGAGGGTCTCCAGCTGGGAGCGCATCGCCAGCTTCCCCTCCTTTTCGAACTGCTCGGCCTTCTGCAGGAAGTAGGGCTTGAGTTGGCCGCCTGAGGTCGAGGTCGTCACCACGCCCTGCAGGAACTCCTGGAACTTGACCGACGGGGTCCTCTGCGCGGCGCGGTTGATCGCCGTGAGGATGTCGATGCCCAGCAGCTCGCTGTCCCTGGTGATCCATTCCGCCTCGTTCTTGATCTCCCCGTAGATGTCCTGCCTGGCCAGCTCCTTGAATATGACATCGATGTTGACGTCGGCGGAGGCCATGGCGGAGATGAAGCTCATCGCCGGGCCGATGCGCTTGTCGATGTCCCGGCCCCTGGTCTTGGCCTTGGACGAGGGGATCGACAGCAGCACCCCGAACGTCATCATGGGCGGCAGCATGACGATGAGGATGAAGAACACCATGACCAGGCCCACCGGTACCTGCAGCAGCGTCAGCATGGTGCCGCCGAGCAGGACGGCCACCGCCACCGACGCCACCAGGACGAGCAGCGTGGTCATCCAGGTGTAGGCGATGTACTCCTCCGCCCTCATGCGCATCTGGGCCTGCTGGAGCTGCAGCTCCAGGCGGGGATTGGGCTTCGCGCGCAGCATCACCGCCTTGCCCATGAGCCTCCAGCAGAACATCTGGTAGTTGGTCAGCTCGATGTACTTGGGAAGGGTGCCCTGGGGGAGCTTGATCACGTGGGGGGCCCACTCCTCGGCCCTCTCCTCCACCTGCTTCGTCTTCAGGTATCCCTTCTTCCGCGTGTCGAACTTGGAGAAGTCGTCGGAGATCTCAGGCGCCAACTTCGACCCCCCCTTCGCGCAGCTCCCTGCGCATCCTCTCGACGACCTTCTCCGGCTCCTTCGCGTACTTGTTGACGATCTCCCAGATGCGCCGGTGGTCGGTGATGTCCCTGTACACCATGTACTTCACCACGTCGACCCGGCGGTCGAACTCCAGCATCATCTCCTCGTGGGTGAGGCTGCGCATCTCCATGATCTTGTCGAACAGGAAGCTGTGGCCCTTGTACACGAAGCGGTCGCCCACCTGGTCCCACTCGTACACGGTGTTGGATATGAGCTCGTTGGTGTCCGGCTCGAATCCCACGATCTCGATCACCTGCTTCATCCGGCGGGTCAGCTCGCTCCCGACCCTGACCTGTGATTGGATGATCACGTTGCGCAGGGCGGTAAGAAGGATGCGGGGACAGTTGATGGGCTCGTTCTCCAGCCTGTTGACCATCGACTGCACCGAGTCGGCGTGCATCGTCGAATAGGTGGTGTGGCCGGTGGCCATGGCCTGGAACATGGTGTACGTCTCCTTACCCCTGACCTCGCCGACGATGATGTAGTTCGGCCTCTGCCTCAGCGAGGCGCGCATGAGGTCGTACATGTCGATCTCCCCGGCGGTCTTGCCGTCCGGCCCGCGTTCGCCCACGCCGGAGCGGGTGGCGCTCGGGATCCAGTTCTGATGGGGAAGGTTGATCTCCCTGGTGTCCTCCATGCTGACGATCTTCAACCCGGGAGGGATGAACAGCGCGATGCTGTTGAGCGTGGACGTCTTTCCGGACGCGGTCCCGCCGCACACGATCATCGACTCGCCATTCTCCACGCCCATCCAGAAGTATGCGATCATCTCCGCGCTGGCCGTACCGTTCTTGATCAGGTGTATCGGCGTGAAGGGCTTGTCGCGGAACCTGCGTATGGTGAAGGTCGAACCTCGCGTCGTGACCTCCCTCGCATACGTGGCCTGCACTCGGTGCCCTTCCGGCGTGGTTCCGTCCAGGATGGGGCTGGACACCGAGATCTGCTTGCCGCCTCGTTGGCCGAGCGACACCACGTAGGAGTTCAGCTTCTCCTCGTCATCGAACGCCAGGGCGGTCTTGATGCTGCCGTACTTGCGGTGGTACACGAACAGCGGGACGCCCACGCCGTCGCAGGAGATGTCCTCGATGTTCTCGTCGCGCATCAGGACGTCTATCTTTCCATATCCGACGAAATCCCTCAGTATGTAGTAGCCCATCCGCTTCTTGGACAGCGAGCTCACCTTGTAGCCGCGGCTGCGCACGAAGCTCTCCATGCTCTCCAGGAGGTACTCCCTCTTGTCCAGGACGGTAAGCTTGTCCCACTCATAGCCGAGCGTCCGCTCCAGGGTGTCCTTGATCAGGGCGAGCAGCTTCGCCTCGTCCGCCCCCAGGCGGGGTTCCAGCAGCTCAAGGAAGTACTCGCTGGTATCGTTGTTGTAGGTGACGCGGACGTAGCTGTACGGCTCCAGCACCGCGTAGGATTCCACGGTCTCCACCGCGGGGTCCTCGATCCTCGGTATCTGGGTGATGACCGAGCCCTTGCCCTTGGACCACTCGATGTGCTTGGCAATCTGATCGGTGGACAGCCGCACCCGGGAGCCGCGGCGGGGGACCATCTTCCGCAGGACCTTGAGGTAGTTGTCCCTCACCCTGGCCCTCAGGCTCTCTCCCTCGGGGCCGGTGATGGGCGCCCCCTCGTCCAGGTCATCTGCGTACAGCGGCTCGGCCTCTTGCATTTCACGCCTCAGGAATCGACCGCGGTCATGCTGACGATGGCATTGTCCACGGTCAGAACGTTCACATTGAAGATGGTCAGCGCTATGGTCGTCACGCCGTTGGCGTCGTTTGTCGGTTCATCCATCTGGTAGTCATTGCCCACGCCATTCTTCATGTCCAGCCGTACGAACGTGTCGTTCAGGTACGTCTGCCATGCCATCCCGTACTCGGTCTTCAGCACCAGGGTCCAATCGTCCTCATCGTCACGGAGATCGTAGGTCTGGGAGTCGACATAGAACATCTCTATGTTCAAGCCAACCGAGTCGCTCCCGGACACGGTCATGCCCGGCCCCAAGACATCGATCTGGGTGAACTGAATGTCCACCCCAGAGGCCGTCTTGGTGAAAACCAGGCCGGGGTAGGCGCGGAGGGTCTGGCCGTCCTGCTGCTTCATGATGATGGCCCCGTTCTCGTAGGCCAGCCACTGCTGGACGTAGTAGCGGTTGGGGCAGTACAGTTCCACCTTCCCACCGCCGCTGACGCTCTCCTCCTTGTTCGTGGAGGGGTTGTAGAACGTCATGTCGACAGCGGAGGTGGAGGAGTTCTGAGGGACCGTTCTCAATATTCCAATGGTGGGGGAGGCGAACAGCGGCACTCCTGACGAGCCGAGGCTGATCGGGGCGTACATGGTGTTGGAGGGGCCGCCGCGCACGGTCCATTGCACCATCATGCTGTCCACCTTGCCCTTGAGCCCGCCGAACTGGTCAATGACCTGGTTCGTGTGCGCCCGCTCATTGTCCATCATCCAGGCGGGGACGTAGGAGTTGGTGATGAGGGCCATGAGAGCCAGGAACACCAGGATGGCCATGATGGTGCCCACAGTGGACGCCACGCCCTCCCGGTCCTGCTTCAGACGGCGGGCCCGCGCCCCCCTGGATAGGGCCCTGCCTTCACTCCTCGATAACATGTCTGCTCTCAGCTCCCCGATCCTCCGGAGGAGAACGCCCAGTGAGCTATTAAATGCTTCTAGCCGAATGTTACTGAACCAGAGCGGCACCCGCTTGAAGGCTGTGATACCAGCGAACCGCCCCCGTGACGGCTCTAGGAAACTTTATTATATGATTCCACTTTACAGAGCCCCAACGCCGCAGTAACTCAGCTGGGAGAGTGCAAGACTGAAGATCTTGAAGTCGCTGGTTCGAGCCCGGCCTGCGGCACTCCTTTTCCTTTCATATCTGGAAAATGTCTAATAGCCCGGCAAACCATTGCTCGCCTGGTAGGACATGAACATCATCGGGTACGAGGCCTCCACCATAGAGGCTAAGCGTTTCTCGCATCAAGGAGAGCACCTTGCCAACATTCGGATCGATCACAACAGCACGGTGACGAGGATCAACAAGGTCTCCGACCAGACCGCCTCCGCGGAGTTCCGGTTCACCGCCAACTATTCCGGCATGGGGTACATCAAGATCGAGGGGTCCATACTCCTCAACGGAGAGGTGGACGCCCTCATGCAGTCGTGGAGCGCTTCCGGCTCCATGCCCGACCCTGTCGCCAATCTGGTGCACAACGCCATCGTGAGCAACTGCATCCCGACGGCGCTGCTGATCGCCCGCGACATCCGCCTGCCTCCGCCGTTCCCCATGCCCCGGATCAACGTGCAGAAGAAGGGGGAGGTCAACAAGCGCTCTCAGCCGGGACCGGAGTTCGCCTAAGGGCGGCCTTGCCCGCCTCGCAAGCCGTCCAGGGCCCTGGATGACCTACGTACTAACGGCCGACGGTCAAGACGCCGAGCGCCCCGAGCAAGAAGGCTCGAATAGTCTGCCGAACGGAGATGCCAACTTCCGATGATCGGTCTTTCTGAGCATAGGGGCGGTCACTTGATGTGATCTAGGGCGAACGATCCGATGCTGATCCCATGACGCGATGCCGTGTATCGGATGTACGAGCGGGACTGCACATCGGTGATGCCGCGGACCATGAAGAAGGTGCGCAGCTGATCGATCTTGAAGTCGATCATGCCATCCATGATGGAGCCCAGCATTTGGATCTCCTGCTCCCCGTGCATGCCCTTCTCGATGGTGTACATCGACACCGCGCGGTCCCTCTTCCGGCGACCGCAGAACGGGCTGAGGAATCGGAACGCAGTGTTCGGATCGGAATAGGCGATAAGCGTGGATATCGTCCTGAATGCCAGGCGGTAGTACTCGTGGCCTTCCAGGAACTTCTTGGACGCCTCTTCCACGGCGTCCATGATGAGGTTGTGGGCAGTGGGCTCGTTCACGTATATGGTGTACTGGTCCTCGACGGTGTCGCCCATGCTGCGAGAATATGAATCAATGTACCGCACCAGGCCCAACGCCTCGTACTCCTCGTAGCTGGGCAGGACCAGCTTCATCTCCTCGCGCAGCCCGGCGGGGGTCTTGTCCGTCGTGACCCATATGGCTGGTATGCCCTTCTTGAGGCCCTCGGCGATGAACTGGCACACCATGGTCTCCTTCCCGACGAAGGGGGGGCCGTACATCAGGACGTTGCTGCCGAACGGCACCCCGCCCATGAGGAGGTCGTCCAGGCGAGGGTTGCCGGTCTTGGCCTTGGCCACCTGGACCTCCATGGCGATCTCCTTGTCCATGTGCTTGAGGTCCTCCTCGATGATCCCCTGCTCCCTGCGGCGCAGGTCGGCCTCCTTGGCGCGCAGATACTCCTCCTTGGCCTTGATCTCCTTCTCCCGCTTGTCGATCTCCGCCCTAAGCTCGTCCAGATGCTTCTTGAGCTCGGCCTCCTCCAGGCCGGAGGCGGTCCGCCGGGCCTCCTCCAGGCGGCGGCGCTCTTCGGTGGACTTCCGCTCCCGGTAGGCAAGGTCCTCCTCGCGGCGGGCAAGCTCCTGCTCCTTGTAGCTGACGATCTCCTTGAGCCCCTTCAGCTCGTCCTCCCTCTCCTGGATGGTGTCCTGGAGGCGGTTGGTGAGGTCCTGAAGCTCCACTATGCGGCGCTCCTTCTCCTGGACCGAGCGAATGCGCTCCTCGAACTCCTTGACGGCATCGCTCTCCGACAACTTGGCCACGCGCAGCTCGTCAAGCTGCATGCGCTCCTCGATCTCCTTCCGCTCGAGGTCATCCTGGAGGCTTTGCAGTTTCTGCGCGAGCTCCGCCTCCCGGCGCCGGTGCTCTGCCTCCTTCTCTTCCAGCTCGGCCCGGAACCGCTTCTCCAGCTCCCCGTTGCTCGCCGCGCCTCGATCCGCAGGTCCGTCGCCCCCCGTCGCCCCGTCCCCCGCCTGGCCATGGGCGCCCCCCAGGCTCGTTCTCAGGCGGGCGTTCTCCTCCACCAGGGCCTCGTCGGTCCTCTGGACGAGCTTCTCGCGCTCCTCTCTAAGCACGGCCATCTCGGACTCGTAGGCTAGAAGACGCTCCTTGAGCGCGGCCATCTCCGCCTGTGCCGGCGCGTCGCTGTAGAACGTCGGAGACTCCGCGGGGTCGGTCTCCAGCCAGGACAGCAGTCCTGCCTCTCCTGCCATCCACCGGCGCAGCTCCTCGGCGGCCGCGTCGCTGGGCCCTGCCACTTCGGCAGGGGCATCGGCAGCGACCTTCGGCTCCTTATTTTGCGACACCATAGCACCGGGAACGATGTTCGGATGGGAACACCCGGCTGAGCTATTAACTATTTCGTCATGGTTCACCAGGCCGCGCAGCGAGCTTCGCAGAGCGGCGCTGCCAAAGCGTGCTCCAGCTCACTCACTCGGATAGTGATAAATACCGACTCGCTCATTCAACGAGTATATATCAGACGGTGGCCAGGTGTTCTGAATGGAGAAGCAGGTCCATGTCAAGATAGACAAGAGGAGCGACCTGACGCTGCGCGAGGTCTTGCGGAAGATCGAGGAGATCCAGTCCGAACACCCTGAGCTGGACGTTTTCTTCGACGGCGATTCCTACTCCATATGCAGTCGGCCCCGCAAGGCTGCCGAAGAGCAGTGAACCGTTCCGACCTCGAAGAGTTCCAACAAAGCCCGGAACGTTCTTGGGCTAAGCTTATTAGCACCGATATCATCGCACTTTGAACGGCGGGGGGTCCCAGACCTCTGCATGGCATAATGTCATGCGACGTTCCCGCCGTCAAGTCGAGTGAGCGTCCATGACCAAGAAAGACCTTCTCAAGAAAGTCGTCACGCATGTAGATGCGACCAGCTACGACTCTACGCAGATAATCGACAGCATGCGCGAGATGTCATTCACCTCCCGCGATACCGCCCGTGCCGCCGACATCCTGAAGATGATGCTTGAGGACCGGGACTGCACCACTATGCTGACCCTGGCCGGCAGCACCAGCGCCGGCGGGTGCATGAATGTCTATGCCGACATGATCAAGCACAACATGATCGACGCCGTGGTTGCGACCGGCGCCTCCATAGTCGACATGGACTTCTTCGAGGCCTTGGGGTATAAGCACTATCAGGGCACGCCGTTCGTGGACGATCACATGCTGCGCGACAACTACGTCGACCGCATCTACGACACCTACATCGACGAGGAGGAGCTCCAGAACTGCGATGCCACCATCAAGGCGATCGCGGACGGCCTGGAGCCTCGCCCCTACTCGTCGCGGGAGTTCATCCGCGAGATGGGGCGGTGGCTCACCAAGCACGCCAAGAAGAAGGACTCGCTGGTAGAGCTGGCCTTCCGCCATGACGTGCCGGTGTTCGTTCCCGCCTTCTCGGACTGCAGCGCCGGGTTCGGGCTGGTGATGCACCAGCACGAGAATCCCGAGAAGCACGTGTCCATCGACTCGGTGAAGGACTTCTACGAGATTACGAGGATCAAGATGGCGGCCAAGACCTCCGGCCTGTTCATGGTGGGTGGCGGGGTCCCGAAGAACTTCGCCCAGGACACCGTGGTCTGCGCCGAGTGTCTGGGTACCGAGGTCCCGATGCACAAGTACGCGGTGCAGATCACCGTGGCCGATGTCCGCGACGGCGCCTGCTCCTCCTCCACTCTGAAGGAGGCGAGCTCATGGGGCAAGGTGCAGACCACACACGAGCAGATGGTGTACGCCGAGGCCACCACGGTGGTGCCGCTGATCTTCAGCTACGTGTACCACAACGCGGACCTCAAGGACCGCCCGAAGTACCGTTGGGCCAAGATGCTGGACGGCAACTGAGGCCATACGGGCCGCCCCGTGGGGCGGCCCTTCTTCTTTCCGGCCGGGCAAAGCTTTTAGTCATGCCGCCCATCGCTCCGACCATGTCCCGCCTGGGCCGAGCGACCATCGCCCTCTATAATTCATACGATCCGACCAAGTTCAGGGAGGCCCACCGCCGCGCCCTGGCCCGGGCCGGGCCGCTCGCCCTGGCATTCGACCTCAACCTTGCCACCTTTGGATTTCCGTTCCCTTCCGAGCTGACCACGCCGAAGGAGATCTCCGAATGGGTGGCGACGACCACATCGATCGGCGAGCACGGCGGCTTCCTCAAGGAGCTGACCGAGAAGGGGCGGTTCCAGACGTTCCCCTATCCCAACCGCGGCTTCCCTCCCCAGCTGGGCGAGGCGGTCCTCACCACCCGCAAGCCCGCGCCGGACCGGCAGGTCCTCGTCGACGAAGTGGTGGCGATGCTCCGCTCCGGCCAGAGCGTGCTGGTGGTGTTCGGCCTGGGGCCGAAGGGAGCGCCCCGGGAGGTGTTCGAGATGTGCCGCCGGCACCTGGACATCACCCCTGGCGGGTTCTCTCTGGAGACGTGCACGGCCATGGGGGCGGTGGCCGGCGTCATCGCGCATAAGCTGCGCGAGTGAGCGCCGTCAGTACCTCTCGTACCGCAGGCCGAGCGATGGGACGGTGACGCCACCGCCGTCCACCACGCGGCCCACGACCCTGGCCCCCTTCCCGCATAGGCTGACGGCCGTGGCAGCCTGCTCCTCGGGAAGCACGATAGCGAACCCCATGCCCATGTTGAATGTCTGGTACTGCTCCTCCGCGGTGATGCCGCCCAGTTCGGCCAGTATGCCGAAGACCGGCTGGGCCGGCAGGATATCATCGAGCACCACGCCCACCCCCTTCCGCAGGCGGAGGAAGTTGCGAAGCCCCCCGCCGGTCACGTCGACCATGCCGTGGACGTCGCATTCCGCGGCGACGCGCAGCACCTTCTTGACGTAGATCTCGGTGGGCGTCAGAAGCTCCATGCCGATGCTGCTGTCGAGCGAGGAGAACTTCTCATCGAGGGGAACGCTGGCGGCTTCCAGCACCTTCCTCGCCAGCGTCAACCCGTTGGAATGGACGCCTGATGACGGAAGCCCGACCACCACGTCGCCCTCCGCGACCTTGGAGCCGTCCACCAGGCGGTCCTTGCGGACCATGCCCAAGCACGCTCCCGACAGGTCTATCTCCTTCATGATCTCCGGAAGGACGGCGACCTCGCCGCCTACCAGATCGCAGTTGGCCAGCTCGCATCCACGGTTCAGGCCGATGCCTATCTGCCCCAGCAGCTCGGCGTCCGGGGCGTCGACGGCGAGATAGTCGACGAACGCGATGGGCTCCGCGCCGGCGCAGATGGTGTCGTTGACGTTCATCGCCACGCAGTCGATGCCCACAGTGTCCCACTTGCCCATGGCCTTGGCCAGCAGCAGCTTGGTGCCCACGCCGTCGGTGGCGAGGGTGAGGATCACCTCTCCGAAGTCGATGAGCCCGGTGAACTGCCCTGGAAGGTCGATCATCCGCGGCCCCTCCTTTCTTCGGAAGCTAAGCTGCTTCACCAGCGCCGCGATGGCCTGGGACTTCATGTCGATGTCGACGCCCGAGCGGGCGTAGGTCATCCCCTCCTTCCTGTCGTTCATGGTCAATCGGACCTGTAATCCCAGGCTAGCTTTGTAACTTTTCTTGTGCCCCGCGCTGTCCTGCGGTCGGGGTCATGACCAAAGGTATAAGGCCGGGGTGCAGAATCGCAGCACCATGAGCAAGCGCTGGCTGAGGGAGCGTAAGAACGACTTCTACTACAAGAAGGCGAAAAAGCTGGACTACCGCTCCAGGGCCTCCTTCAAGCTCATGCAGATCGATGACCGCTATCATGTGCTCCCGCACAAGGGAGCGGTGGCCGACCTCGGCGCGGCCCCGGGGGGCTGGCTGCAGGTCGCTCAGGAAAGGGTCGGTCCTGAGGGCAAGGTGGTGGGGGTGGACCTCCAGCACATCGAGCCCCTGGAGGGAGTGGCAACGTTCCGCGGCGACATCACCAAGACGGAGACGGTGGACCGCCTGAAGGAGCTGCTGGGAGGAAAGGCGGACACCATCCTGTCGGACATGTCCCCGAACATCTCCGGCTCGTACTCCACGGACCACGCCCGCTCGGTGGAGCTGTGCACCCACGCGTTGAACTTTGCCAGGCAGACGCTCAAGAGGGGCGGCAGCCTGGTCATGAAGATATTCGAGGGGGACATGATGAACGAGTTCCTCGCCGAGGTGAGGGAGAGCTTCTCCACGGTGAAGCTACACTCCCCCAAGGCGTCGCGGGCCAGCAGCTCCGAGATATACATCGTGGCGCGCGGCTTCCGAGGCGCTTCCTCTCCGCTCCAGGACGAGGCGCCGGCTGCCGAACCATGAGGCCATGCCAGCTCCGTCTGAAAAATCTTATAAAATCGCCGCCCCATTACGTCGCCGATGATAACCTACCTCACGGTGACCTTCAGCACTGAAGGCTCCCGTCCGTCCGAGGTCATGGACGCCCTTCACGGGCTCGGCTTCGAGCCCACCACGGGAAGCTATGATTTCCTCTACCGATGGGGGAACAAGGCCACCGTGGAGGACGCCATCTATCTGGCCGACAAGGTCTTCCTGACCCTCAAGGGAAAGCACGTCCTGTTCAAGCTGCAGACCGTCAGCGATTACGTGTGATGGCCGTGAGCGTTACCAAGATCATCTGCATCGGTCAGAACTACCCGGCCCATGCCAGGGAGATGAACTCTCCGGCGCCGGTTCGGCCGATCATATTCCTCAAGCCGCCATCCGCGCTCATCGGCGACGGCGACGTGATCGAAGCGCGCCTGGAGCTGGGGCGGGTGGACCACGAGGTGGAGCTGGCTCTCATCATCGGCAAGAGGGCGAAGCGCGTCCCCGTCGAGAACGCCGTCGACCACATCTCTCACCTAGCGGTGTTCAACGACGTCACCGCAAGGGACATGCAGTCCGCGGCGCGGACGTCCGGGCAGCCCTGGTCGCTGTCGAAGGGCATGGACACCTTCGCCCCGATGTCGACGCCGGTCCCGACGGAGTTGGTCGCCGACATCCATCGCCTCGATCTTGAGCTGCGGGTGAACGGCGAGGTGAGGCAGAAGGGCAGCACCGCCGACATGATATTCCCTCCCGAACGTCTCATCGCCTACATCAGCAAGTACATCACTCTGGAAGAGGGGGATATCATCGCCACCGGCACCCCCGAGGGAGTGGGCCCGCTCAACGACGGCGATCTCGTGGAGGCGATCGTTCCGGGCGTCGGATCGGTCTCCAACCGTGTGCGGCGGACCTAGTCCCAGAACCTCTTGGTCCTCGCGTACGTGGTCTCGGCCGTCAGGATGTCGCGCAGGAGCTCGTCCTCGTTGTCATAGAATGACGACAGCACGCGGGACGCGGTGTCCGGCCCGATGCCTCGTCCTGCCAGCGCCATGAGCGCCCTCGGGCCGAACTCCCGGACCAGGCTGGCATTCTTGTACAGCCGGCGGATCTCCTTGACCTCCTCCGCGCTCGGCTCCTTCTTCTTCAGCAGGGCGATGTCCTCGCGGTTGTACGGAGCGAGCGCGGCGACCATCAGTCCGCCGCACTTCGGGCAGACGATGCGGGACGGCGCGTCCTTGGGCTTCATCCTCCACTGCGTGCGGCAGTTCAGGCAGGACATGTGCAGCGACTCGTCCTCCAGGCGGCGCTTCAGGGCCATGAGGATGGTGTGGTCGGCCCTCTGCGGCATGATAAGCTCCCTGGAGTGCTGCAGCCCGGCCCGGCCGATCGGGGACAGCCGCGTCACTTCGAGCGAGATCTCCCCGCTCTCGATCCGGCGCACAGCGGCCATCGTGCCCTCGACGTCAAAGTCCTCCCACAGGACGCGTCTCACGGCCTCCTCGAACAGCGGGGTGTCCTCGAATGCCTCGGCCAGGCGGGTGAAGTTGACGGTCCGGTAGTCGGCGTCCTTCTCTATGGCGCCGAACTTCTTGGCCACGAAGACGAACCGCCAGCGGAGGTAGCTCGATGACTTTAGAACGAGGCGGACCAGGCTTTCCACGCCATCGGCCTTCATGGACCGCATCGTCTCCATGATGACCGCCGGAGCGATGTCGCGGGGAAGCTCCAGTATCACCCGGTAGGGGTCGGTCTGCACTCCTACCGACTCGCCCAGCCGGGCCGACAGCAGCACGGAGATGATCTTGGACAGCGTCTCGTTGATCTTGGTGCCGAAGCACATGTTCAGCACCGCCAGGCGCTTGCCCATCTCCAGCGTTACCGTGGTATCCGACGGCACCGCCCCCTCCTCGCGCTGCTCCTTCAGATAGCGGAGCAGCTCGCCGGCGGCGTCATCGTCGGCCTGGTACGCCGCCACCTCCTCGGTCCGTCGCAGGCGGCCCACCTCCTGGGCGACGTCGTACGGCACCGGAATGTCCTCGCCCACCCACGACGGGATGGAGCCTAGGTCCTGCACCTGTTCCACCAGCAGCTCGTCCTCCCTCACCTCGACGATCCTCCACGAGCGTCCGTGGGTGATGAACGTGGCGTACGGCTCGGCGAAGGAGATCACGAACGACTCGTCCAGCGAACCGACGATGCGCCGGCTGCTTATCTCCCGTATGAGGAAGGTGCGCTCGTCCGGGATCATGGAGAGGTTGTCGTAGAAGTACCTCATGCCGCGGCTGGTGCGGCGGAACTTATCCTGGTTGTCGAACAGCAGGCCTATCCTCACCAGCTGGTCCAGGACCCCGAAGAAGTCATCGCGAGAGAGGTTCCGGAAGGGGTACGACCTCCGGAACATGTGGTACGCCATCTCCTTCTCCGCCGCCCCGCTCATGGTCATGGCCACCAGCTGGTTGGCCAGCACGGTGAGGGGGTTCTCCCTGACCCTGAGCGCTTCCAGCTCCCCGGCCATGGCCTTGCGGGTCACCACCATGCTCTCGGCGATCTCGTCGGGATCGGTCGCCACGATGGCGCCTTCGGTCCTCTCGCCAACGCGATGGCCGGCCCTCCCCATACGCTGGATCAGCCTCGAGACCTGGCGGGGGGAATTGTACTGGATGGCGAAGTCCACCGAGCCCACGTCGATGCCGAGCTCCAGGGACGAGGTGCAGATCAGCCCCTTCAGCTGCTCGGCCTTGAACTGCTCCTCCATGTCGACCCGGATGTCCTTGGACAGGGAGCCATGGTGCACGCCGACCCTGAAGTTCTCGTCCCACACGCGGTACCTCGCTCCCAGCGCCTCGGCGGTGTCGCGGGTGTTGACGAACAACAGGGTCGAACGGTGCTCCTCTATGAGGCCCTTGCACCTTCTCATGCCGGCGATCAGCTGAGGGTCGCTGGCCAGGCGGCCGGCCATATCGCGGTCGACGTCCGTGACCTGAGGGGCTTCCACTCTCAGGTCCAGTTCCTTCGACACCTGGGTGCGGACCACGTCGACCTCCCGCCCGGCGCCGGCGAGGTAGTTGGCGACCTCATCGATGCTTCCGACGGTCGCCGACAGGCCGATCCTCTGGAACTCGCCGGCCAGCTCCGACAGGCGCTCCAGCGCCACCGACAGCTGGGCCCCCCGCTCGTTGCTGGCCAGTTCGTGGATCTCGTCGATGACCACCCACTTGACGCGGGAGATGTGCTCCCTCAGCCGCTTGCCGGTGAACAGCACCTGAAGCGTCTCCGGGGTGGTGATGAGCACGTGCGGCGGGTTCTTCGACTGTGCTTGCCTCTCGGACTGCGAGGTATCTCCGTGGCGGACCGCCACGTCCAGCTCGAGCGCCTCCCCGAACTCGGTCAGCCGCTTGAGCATGTCCCGGTTCAGGGCGCGCAGCGGAGTGATGTACAGGCACTTGATCCCCTTGCCCTTCTCCTTCAGAAGCCGATCGAAAATGGGCAGCATGGCCGCCTCGGTCTTGCCGATGCCGGTGTGCGCCACCACCAGTACGTTCCTTCCCTCGAGTATTCGGGGGATCGCTTCCCGCTGGGCCCCGGTGGGCTCGTTGATGTTCTTGTCCTTCAGGACCTTCCCGATGCGGGGGTCCAGCAGCTCGAACGGCATTGACCTGTTTCCGAGGGCTCGGCGCTACTTCAAGTTTTCCAGAGAAAAGGAAGGGGAAGGGGTTTCTTGGAACGGTTTCAGGCGCTAGCTGCCTTGGCCTTCTCGGCCGCCGCGGCAGGCACCTTGGCAGCCTCGGGGTCGGTGGCCTCGAGCAGCAGCTCCGAGATGTCCAGCACCTTGATGTCGGAGCCGATCTGCTTGGCGCCGGCCTGAAGGTTCAGCACGCAGAACGGGCAGGTGGTGACGAGGATGTCCGCTCCGGTGGCCACGGCCTCCTTCACCCTCTCCGCGGCGATGTTGACCGCAAGGTCGTTGAAGGCGCTCTTGTACCCTCCTCCGGCGCCGCAGCACCTTGAGCCCATGCGGTTGCGGGGCATCTCGATGAGCTCCACTCCGGGCATCTTGTTGAGGATCTCACGAGGCTCATCGAACACCCCGCCATGGCGGCCGAGGTGGCACGGGTCATGATAGGTGACCTTGACGTTCAGGTCCTTGGTGAACTTGAGCTTCCTCTCCTTGATGAGCCTCACCACGTACTGGGTGAAGTGGTACACCGGGAAGGTGGGGTTGCCGTAGTACTTGCCGTAGTCGTGGGAAGTGGTCTTGAAGCATCCCGCGCAGGTCATGACCATGGACTTGGCGCCCTTGGTCTCCACCTGGCGGATGTTGTGCTCGGCGAACTCCGTGGTGAGGTCCGTCTGCCCGGTCCTGAGCGCGGGAGAGGTGCAGCACCACTCCTCGCCGCCCATGATGTCCAGCTTGACACCGGCCCGGTGCAGCACCAGCGCGCCGGCCCTGGCGATCCTCTGCATCCTGTATGATGCGGTACAGCCGGCGAAGAACACCGCGTCGGCCTGAGGGCTGTGGGGGATCTCTTCCGGCCACCAGGCGCCGCGCTTCTCCGCTGGCTCCCCGTAGGGGTTCTTGGACTCCTTGATCCTGTCGTGCAGCTTGGCATGGGCGGGCAGCGGTCCCTTGCCCATGTCCACCAGCCATTCCCTGACCTTCTCCCAGAAGTCGGCGAACTCGATGCTGACGTGACATACGGTCTCGCACTGGGCGCAGCCCGTGCACTTGTATATGGCGTCCACGAACTCATCGTCCACCTTGACGCCCCGGCGAAGGATGGTGTCCATCGGGGAACGGTTGGCCAGCTGGTTGAGGTAGTAGACCTTTCCGCGGGGGGTTATGGATTCCCAGGGCGTCTGCTCGTATGACGGGCACACCCTTACGCAGTATCCGCACTGCAAGCAAGCGAGCAATTCTCTGTTGATATCAGGCATTTTCACCATTGGAACACCTCGTGATAGGGAGTTGTCTTTCTACTGTTAAGATTGATTGAGACCTCTGTATGGAACGATTTCACATATATTTATCTATTGAACGTGGCTTCCGATGGAACGGGCCTTCCTCTCATCCATCTAGGATGGGAGTGTACCCGTACCAGCTGCCGCCCCTGCGCAGATAGTGAAGATTGTCCTCGAGAATCCTCTGATGGCCCCGCTCCCAACGGGCCAGACGCTCCATCAGGCTCTTCAGCTCCCGGTCGTCGGCCGCCGCTGCGACGCTCTCATACAGTTGGACGGAGCGCTTCTCCACCTCTATGGCTGCCTCCAGGCCTGCGATCTCGTCCTGGGGCGTCATCTCGTCAGGGACGGCGAATACCTTGGACGGGCTGATGCCATAGGCAGGGTCGGGCTCGATGTCCCGGACGCTGCGGCCCGGGAAGATCCGATCGATCTCGTTCTCCAGCCATGCGCGGTGGCGCACCTCGTCCTGGGCCAGGCTCCGAAGGATGATGCTCCCTTCCTTGTCCCTCACCCGCTCGCTCATGGCGATGTACAGCTCAACACCGTAGTCCTCGATCCGCCATGCCGCGGCGAGGGCGGAGAGCAGCCTCTGAACGTCCGACCCATCGTCCTCCCATCCGCTCCTGTCGCCCCTCATCGCCATACCCAATCATCAGAAGCGACGGGCGTTAAATAACTTCTCGGCAGCGGTCCGCGAATCGTCGAAGAATGTTATGATTCCGATAATGATTGCAATTTCTGGACCTGCCCCGATACGTTTATGAGGGAGAGAGCGATGCCTCGCTGAAAGTCGGAAGGTCCTAGCTACGAGGGTAAGTTCACGCATTATCTGCTCGGACCCCAAGGGGGCCTTCTGATGCTTCTGCCCGATCAGATGTTGTTCGCAGCTCTTATCACCATCTCACTCGCCGGCGCCATGCTTGCGGTGCTCCTGGACCGACGAAGAGCTTGTCTGACCGTTCCTTACGCTGCGGCGGCGCTGAGCTCCGCCATCGCGCTCATCCTGTCGCTCTCGGTTCTTCTCGGCCTTGGCGACTTCACGCTCGCCCTTCCGACGTACATCTCTCGCCTGGGCGCCTTCTCGCTGCACATCGACCGCCTGTCGGCCTTCTTCCTGCTGGTCGCATCGATCGTCACGATGTGCGTCTCCATCTACTCGATGGGCTACCTCCGCGAGTACCGGGGCAGGTACAGCATGGGCCGGATGGGCTTCCTGTTCAACATATTCGTCCTGTCGCTGTACATGGTGCTGACGGCCGGTAACGCGGTCCTCTTCCTGGTGGCGTGGGAGGTGATGTCCGTCTCCTCCTACCTTCTTGTGATGTACGAATGGAGGAGGGAGGACAGCGTCTCCTCTGGGCTGCTGTACCTGGTCATGACCCATCTGGGGACGGCCCTGATCTCCACGGCCTTCGTGCTGATGTGGACCCAGACCGGCTCCTTCGACTTCAGCTCCTTCGCCGGCATCCGGGAGATGGAAACGACCTCGGGAACGATGCGCTCGGCGATGTTCCTGCTGCTCCTCATCGGTTTCGGCACCAAGGCCGGACTGGTCCCCATGCATGTATGGCTTCCGAAGGCGCATCCGGCCGCCCCCACCAACATGTCCGCCCTGATGTCGGCCGTGATGGTGAAGACAGCAGTGTTCATGATGATCCGCTGCTGCTTCGGCTTCCTGGGCGTCACCGAGGTATGGTGGGGGCTTCTGGTCCTTCTCATTGCAAGCATCTCCGCCCTGGTAGGCGTGCTGTACGCGGTCGCGGAGACGGACATCAAGCGCATCCTGGCCTACTCCACGGTGGAGAACATGGGCATCATATTCATCGGCCTGGGGGCGGCCATGGTGTTCCAGGCATCGGCCGCCGGCGATCCCATGGCCAATCCGTATCTCGGCGACATCGCCGCCCTGGCGCTGGTCGCGTCCCTCTTCCATGTCATGAGCCATGCCATGTTCAAGAGCCTGCTGTTCATGGGGGCGGGGGCGGTTGTCGGAGCGTCCCACACCCGCAACATCGAGGAGATGGGTGGGCTGGGGAGGAAGATGCGTTACACCGGCGTCCTGTTCTTCATCGGCGCGCTGTCGATCTCGGCCATCCCTCCACTCAACGGCTTCGTGGGCGAGTGGATGATGTTCCAGTCGCTCCTGCTGTCGCAGACGATCAGCGACCCCATGGTCAACATCCTGATCCCAGCCGCGGTGGCCGCGCTGGCACTGGCCGGCGCCATCGCTGCCGCCTGCTTCGTCCGCCTGTACGGCGCGGTGTTCCTTGCCAGACCGCGGAGCGAGCATGCCGAGGCTGCGAAGGAGGCGCCCCGCCCCATGCTGGCCGGCATGTACGTGCTGGGCGCGCTATGCGTCCTCACTGGCGTGCTGGCGACGCTCATCATCCCCGTGGTGGACAGCGTCTCCGCTTCCATGCTGGGAACGAGCATAGCGTCCAGGATGGTCAACGGCCTCACCCTCATCACTCCGGCGGGCGACTTCTCGTACATGAGCCCCCTGGCCGTCGCCGTGATGTTCCTTCTCCTGCTACCGCTCGTATATCTTGTGGCCAACCGCCTGGGGGGGTCGCAGCCCACTGTCCGCGAGGACACCTGGGACTGCGGCACGCCTCTCGGGCCACGCAACGAATACTCCGCCACCGCCCACTCCCAGCCGCTGACCCGGTTGTTCGGTCAGACCGTTAGGGTCAAGGTCGAAGTGGCCGAGACGCCCTCCTCCTCGCCCCTGGTCCCGGCGCGCATGTCGTTCCGCCGGGAGGTGGAGCCGGTGTTCGAACGCTACCTATACGATCCGGTGTCCAGGGCGGCGATCTCGTTGTCGAAGAGAATAAGCGTGATACAGATGGGAAGCATCCAGGCCTACCTGGCATACATCTTCGTTACGCTCCTGGCGCTGCTGGTGGTGTTCAGATGATCGTCGAGCTGCTTCAGACGCTGCTCCTGCTGTCCCTGGCCCCCATGGTCACCGGCGCGATCCGCTCGCTCAAGGCCCGCATGCAGGGTCGCAAGGGACCGAGCGTCCTGCAGCCGTACCGGGACATGGCCAAGCTGTTCCACAAATCCTCGGTGGTGTCCAAGGACTCGTCGTGGGTCTCCACCGTAGCTCCTTACGCATGCGTCGCCGCGGTGGTCATAGCGGCCTTCCTGCTTCCGGTGGTGTACGTGGGCACCTTCGGCCTCCTGGGCGACCTCCTCTTGCTGATCTACCTCTTGGCAGTGGTACGGTTCTTCACCGCCCTGGCAGCCCTGGACGCGGGCAGCACGTTCGGGGGCATGGGCTCCAGCAGGGAGATGTTCATCTCCTCCATCGTGGAGCCGACCATGCTGCTCTCCATATTCGCCATGGCGCTGGTGACCGGCACCACCGCCCTGGGAGGCATAGCGCTACAGGTGGCCTCCACCGGCCTTGAGAAGGTGGAGCCGTCCCTGCTACTGGCCGCGGCGGCCTTCTTCATAGCCACCATCGCCGAGAACGCCAGGGTCCCGGTCGACAATCCGTCCACCCACCTGGAGCTGACCATGGTGCACGAGGCCATGCTGCTCGAGTACTCGGGAAAGGGCCTGGCATTGATGGAGTACGCCTCCATGGCCAAGCTGATGGTGTTCCTGACCCTGATGGCCAACATATTCTTCCCATGGGGGATCGCCACATCGGCCGACCCCATTGCTCTGGCTGCCGGCCTGATGGCCTATCTCCTCAAGATCTTCGCTCTGGCGCTGGCCATCGCCGTCATCGAGTCGTCGATGGCCAAGATGAGGCTGTTCCGGCTGCCCAACCTGTTCGCCGTGGCGTTCACGCTGTCCCTGCTGGCCGTCGTGGCGTTCTACATCCTGGGGGTGGCCTGAACGAGCCTGGCGTCCATGAACCTGATCGACAGCCTGGCCGCCGTGTTCCTGCTGCTCGCCATTCTTTCGGTGGCCAGCGGTAGGGTCATCTCCCTGGTCCGGTTGTTCTCCCTGCAGTCGGTGGTGCTCGGCCTCATAGCCGCGGCGGTGGCCGCCATGACCGATGCCGAGCACATCTACGTGGTGGCCGCACTGACCATCGTCCTGAAGGGCGTCGTGATGCCATGGGGCCTGCGGTACGTGATCGACAAGATCGGTGTCAAGAAGGATGTCGAGCCCATCGTCCCGCTGCCCGCCTCGCTGTTGATATGCGCCGTGCTCACCGTGTTGAGCTTCTACATCGTACAGCCGTTCGTCACCGGCCATGAGGTGCTGGGTACCATCACCAAGAACTGCCTGCCCATCTCCCTGGCCGTGGTGTTCATCGGTTTCTTCATGATGATCGCCCGCAAGAAGGCGCTGACCCAGGTCATCGGCCTGCTGCTCATGGAGAACGGACTGTTCCTGGCTGCCTACGCCGTGGCGTACGGCATGCCGCTGGTCGTCGAGCTGGGAGTGTTCTTCGACATCCTGGTGGCCGCACTGATAATGGGCGTGCTGGCATTCCGCATCAACCGTACCTTCGATTCCGTGGACACCACCATACTTAGGAGGCTGCACGATTGATCGAGCTACTGCTGCTGGTCCCCCTGGTCGCTACCTTCCTGTGCTATCCGCTGCGCCGCCGCCGGGCGGTGGAAATCGTCTCCCTGTCCGGCTCGCTGGTCACCATGGCCGCGGTCGCGTATCTGGCATACCGCGTCTACACTGGCGGGACGATCGATGAGGGCCTCCTGTACGTGGACATCCTGTCCGCCTACGTACTGCTGCTGATAGCCTTCGTCGGCCTGATGGCCAACCTGTACTCGGTATCGTACCTGGGCAGGGAGCTGGAAGAGGGGGCGATAAGCGAGGTCAAGCTGCGCAACTTCCACCTCTTCTTCCAGATGTTCATCTTCACCATGGTCCTGGTGGCGGTGTCGGACAACCTGGGCATCATGTGGATCGCCATCGAGGGGACCACTCTCGCCTCCGCCTACCTGGTGGGCTTCTACGACCGCGCCACCTCGGTGGAGGCGGCGTGGAAGTATCTCATCATATGCTCTGTGGGCATCACCCTGGCCCTGCTGGGGACGGTCCTCCTGTACGCATCATCGGTCTCCTTCCTGGGGGAGGCGTCCGATGCTCTCAGCTGGTCCACCCTCATGGACCCGCAGGTGCTTGCCAACCTGGACGTCAATCTGCTGCGCATCGCCTTCATATTCGTCCTGGTAGGCTACGGCACCAAGGTCGGACTGGCCCCGATGCACACCTGGCTGCCTGACGCTCATTCGCAGGCGCCGACCCCAGTGTCGGCTCTGCTGTCGGCCGTGCTGCTCAACTGCGCCATGTACGGCATCCTGCGGTTCCACCTGATCCTGTCCGGTTCTGCGGTGGGGCCGGGGTTCAGCAGCGGCCTGCTGCTGCTGTTCGGGATACTGTCGCTGGCGACGGCGGCGGCCTTCATCGTCCTGTCGAAGGACTACAAGCGAATGCTGGCGTACTCCTCGATCGAGCACATGGGCATCATCGCCGTCGGTTTCGGCATCGGCGGTCCGCTGGCCATCATGGGGGCGCTGTTCCACATGCTGAACCATGCCCTGACCAAGACCCTGCTGTTCTTCGGCGCGGGCAACGTGCTCCAGCGCTACGGCACCAGGGAGATCGCCGGGGTGAAGGGGCTCGCCACGGTCATGCCGGCCACCGCCGTCCTGGTAGCGGGAGGGGCGCTGGCCATAGTAGGGTGCCCGCCGTTCGCCACCTTCCTCAGCGAGTTCATGATCCTGGCGGGCGCCATCGATGGCGGAGACCTGCTGGCCGCGGCCGTGTACCTGGGCCTGCTGGCCGTGGTCTTCGCCGCCTTCCTGTATCATGCGGGCAGGACGCTGTTCGGGAACGCCGGCCCTGAGGTCGAGCACGGGGAGGTCGGCCGCTGGCGCCCGGTGCTGATGGCCGTTCTGCTGGTTGCGGTCATGGTCCTGGGCCTGTACATGCCCGAGGTGCTGGAAGAGGCGCTGGAGCGCATGGCCTCGCTCTTCACCGGAGGATCGCTATGAGCGTTGACATCGAGGAGATCATCAGGGAGGCCCCCTCCGGACTCGCGATCAGGAAGGAACGCGATGATGGCACGGTGCACATGACCGTCGATACGGAGGGATTCGCCGATCTCGTGGCCTATCTGCATGCTCGAGGCGGGCGGCTGGTCAGCCTGCACGCCGCCGACCGCCGCGCCGCCGACGGTGCATTCACCATGCATGCGCTCATCGACCTCGGCGTCATCGTGGAGGTGGAATGTGCGGTGCGGCCCGACCGCGCCTCGTTCCACTCCCTCGCCCCGAGGGTCAACGCGGCCAACTGGTACGAGCGGGAGGTCCAGGACATGTTCGGACTGGTGCCTGACGGCCATCCAGACCCCCGGCCGCTGGTCCTGTACGACGATTGGCCCGAGGGCATCTACCCGTTGCGAAAGGACTTCGACCCCTCCGTTCCGGTGCCCCGCGTTCCTCGGGAGTACCGCTTCCGCAGGGTGGAGGGGGAGGGCGTCCATGAGATCCCGGTGGGGCCGGTGCACGCCGGAGTGATAGAGCCGGGCCACTTCCGGTTCTCGGCGGCCGGGGAGCCGATCATCGCTCTGGAGGTCCGCCTGGGATACGTGCACCGGGGAGTGGAGAAGCTCTCTGAGAGCATCCCCTACCGCAAGGGCGTGTTCCTCGCCGAGAGGATCTCGGGCGACGCATCGGCAGCGCACTCCACCGCGTACTGCCAGGCCGTGGAGCGCTTGTGCGGCGCGGAGGTGCCGGAGAGGGCGGAATACATCCGCACCGTGGTGCTGGAGATGGAGCGGCTGTACAACCACATCGGCGACATCGCGGGTATTGCGCTGGACACCGCCTTCGCGGTGCCGGCCGCCGACGGCCTTGCGCTCAAGGAAAGGGTCCTTGAGCTCAACGAGCGGCTGACCGGCTCCCGCCTGCTCCGCTCCGTCAACGACATCGGCGGGGTGACCATGGACGTCAGTCGGGAGGAGGCGATGAAGGTGATCTCCCGGCTAGTAGGCCTAAGGCAGCAGTTCGAGAAGCTGGCGGCCACCATGTTCTCCTCGACCTCGATGCTGGACCGCGTTGAAGGGACCGGAAGGCTGGACCGCGAGAAGGCCCGTCCGCTCGGCTGCGTCGGACCGGTGGCGAGGGCCAGCGGGATCGACATGGACGCGAGGAGGGACCACCCCTACGCGGCGTACCGCAACCTATCGTTCCGGGTGCCGGTCCGGGACGGCGGCGACGTGGATGCCAGGACCAGGGTGAGGGTGGACGAGGTGAGGGAATCGTTCGCCATCATCGAGCAGGCCCTTGACGGTATGCCCGGAGGCCCCCTCGCCGCTGAGGTGAAGGAGGTGCCGGCCGGCAGGACGGCCTTCAGCCTGGTGGAGGCGCCTCGGGGGGAAGTGATGCACTGGATCATCAGCGGGGACGGAACGCCGTTCCGCCACAAGATACGCGACCCCAGCTTCTGCAACTGGCTGGGTATGGAGTTCGCGGTCCGCGGCAACATCGTACCCGACTTCCCGCTGATCAACAAGAGTTTCGGGCTGTCGTACGCCGGGAACGACCTGTGAGGTTCGATAATGCTCAGATTGTTCAGACGGGTGCTGGGGAAGGATTCGAGGACACGCCATTATCCGAAGGAGGCGTTCGTGCCTCCTGCCAAGTTCAGGGGGCGGCCGGAAGCGCTGACGGGCGGCTGCGACCGCTGCGGCGGTTGCGCGACCGTGTGCCCGGCCGGTGCTCTGGCTCTCATCCCTGAAGGGCTGCAGCTCGATCTCTCGCGGTGCGTCTTCTGCGGCGAGTGCGCCCGCGCATGTCCGGAGCACATCGTCATGGGGAAAGAGTTCGAGCTGGCCGCCAGGGACAGAGGGGAGCTGAAGGTGGTGCTCGTCCATGGATGAGGCCGCGGAGCGCATGGGGGAGGAGCTGAGAAGGCGCATAATCGACCTCTTCGGCCGCTCGCTGGCCATACGGGAGGTGGATGCCGGCTCCTGCAATGGGTGCGAGGTGGAGGTCAACGCCCTCACCAATGCCATCCACGATATCGAGAGGTTCGGCATGCATATCGTGGCCTCGCCCCGCCATGCGGACATGTTGCTGGTCACCGGGGCGGTCACGAGGAACATGGAGCATCCCCTGCTGAAGACCTACCGGGCGGTGCCGTCGCCCAAGATGGTGGTGGCGCTCGGCGCCTGCGCCATCTCCGGCGGGCCGTTCGGCCGGTCCTATGCGGTGGTCGGCCCGGTGGACCGGTTCCTGCCGGTCGACGCGTACGTGCCCGGCTGTCCTCCCAGGCCGCAGGCCATCATCCACGGGATCATGGTGGCGCTGGACCGCTGGGAGGAGAGGTCCCGGTAGGTCCGGGGGTTCAGCGGACCACGATGACGCTGCAGCGAGAGTTGCGGACCACGAACTCCGACACGCTGCCTATCAGGACGCGGTCCAGGGTGCTCTTCTCCGACGTCCCGACGACGATCGCTCCGGCATGGATGCGGTCGGCTGCGGACAGGACGGCTTCGTAGATGCTGCCCCCCTCCAGGAGCGTGGTCGCCTCCACTCCGCTGGCCGCGGCCAGGGACTTCAGCTCGTCGAGCTGTCTCATGCCCTCATCGATGGCGGCCTGCTTGCTGGGATCGCTGCTGCTGCTCACCACGTATATTATGTAAAGCCGGGAGGAGGCCAGACTGGCCAGCTCGATGGCGTACTGCGCGGCCTTCATGGAATGGGGCTTTCCATCGGTCGCCAGGAGAAGGCTCCTCCCCCTGACGATGCCCCCCGCTTCGTTCTCGTCCATCACAACATCATCGATGTGTTGGATTAATAGATATTCTCAATGCCTGCCGTCCTGATGGCCATGGTGAAGGGCAAGGTAGAACTAACCATCGCACCATTCCATCATTGCACATGGCCACGGGAGAGGTAGCAACCGCACTGCTCGTCCTGGTGCCCCTGGCGGGGGCAGCGGCCAGCTTGCTGGCCGGTCCCAGGAGGCTCCAGAGGTACATCGTCGGAGGGACCGCGGCGGTGCTCATCATCGCATCCGTCATCCTGTTGCTGGACATGGCCGGGCGGGGGTTCACGGCGTTGTCCATCTCCCCTCCGGAGGAATTGAGCACGGTGGTGGAGGCGTTGGGCATAGTTCTGACCGTGACGTTCCTGTACTTCGGCTGGAGGACCCGCAGCGTCCTGGTGGCGCTGTTCTCGGTGGGCGAGCTGATCATGATAGGGCTCCTCGTCGCCTCCCCCGGGTCCGAGGGGCCCGCGTTGCTGATCGACACGCTCGCCCTGGTGCTGGTGCTGATAACCTCCATCGTCGGCTCCCTCATCGCCGTGTACTCCCTTACCTACATGAGGGACGACCCTCGCCGGGGGACGTTCCTCGCCGTCATCGTTGCCTTCCTGGGCGTGATGAACGCGGCGGTCATGTGCAACGACATGCGGTGGTTCGAAGTGTTCTGGAGCGCCACCACCTTGTTCTCCTTCCTGCTCATCGGCCACGCCCGGACCGACGAGGCCAAGAATGCGGCGAGGCTGGCCCTCATCATCAACACCGGCGGAGGCCTCGCGCTGCTGATGGGGGCGAGGCTCCTGCAGTACTATCACGATACCTACCTGCTCTCCGACCTCATGGCGGGTGGCGCGGCTGGCCTCGCGCTGCTGCCCTTCGCCCTGCTCTCCATCGGCGCGTTCACCAAGTCCGCCCAGCTGCCGTTCCAGTCCTGGCTTCTGGCTGCCATGGTGGCGCCCACCCCGGTGTCGGCGCTGCTGCACTCGTCGACGATGGTCAACCTGGGGGTGTTCCTGCTGCTGCGGATCGCCCCCTCCTTCCAAGGCGACCTGACGATCTCCGCCGCCATCGCCCTGGTGGGCGGGCTGTCGTTCCTTGCGACCTCGGTGCTGGCGATGACCAATAGCAATGCCAAGAGGGTCCTAGCGTACTCGACCATCGGAAATCTCGGCCTGATCGTCATGTGCGCGGGCATCGGAACCCCGCTGGCGATGGCCGCCGCCATGGTGCTGCTGCTGTACCACGCCGTCTCCAAGGCGCTGCTGTTCCTGGCGGTGGGCGTGGTGAAGGAAGTGAGGGGCTCGGATGACATCGAGGACATGTACGGGCTGAGGAAGGACCTGCCCCTCGTCACCATGGCCATCTTCGTGGGCATCGCCACTCTGGTCCTCCCCCCGTTCGGCATGTTCGTGTCGAAGTGGCTGATCAGCGAAGCCGCGATAGTCTTTCCGCTGCTGGCCTTCCTGCTGGCGGTGGGGTTCGCGTCCATCGTGGTGTATTACTTCAAGTGGATGGGGGTGCTGCTGACCTCGGTCACCGGCCCGGGGCGCCCGCTCCGCAACGACGCCTCCCTCCGCGCCTACCGGTGGGAGCTGGGAGCGCTGAGCGCGGGAGCGGTGGCGATCTCGGTGCTGATCGGGCCGATAACCCACTACCTGATCGCCCCGTTCGTGGCGCGGGAGCTCCTCCTTCCCGGCCTGACCGATACGCTGACGCTGTTCACTGCGGGAGGCGAGCTCCAGGCGTTCCTGCTGCTGTTCCTGGCGATCGTGGTGTTCCTGGCGGCCAGGCTGTTCCTGCGTCCGGCCGGCGGCGACACGCCGTACGGCGGCGGCGAGGCGGTCGACGAGCTCCAGGTCGGGGGCGATTACTATCTGTCAGAGCGATCCGCCTCGCGGATCAGCCGCGCCGGCACCGCGGCCAGCGCCGTCCTGGTCGTGCTGCTGGTCGTCGCCCCCCTCATATCGGAGGTGCTGTGATGGACCCCCTGGTGTCGATCGCCATCCTCCTCGCGGGGCCGCTGCTGGTGGGGCTGAGCATGGGCGTGGACCGCAGGATCACCGCGCGCATGCAGAACCGCCGGGGCCCTCCCCTGCTGCAGCCGTTCTACGACATCGGCAAGCTGTTCAGCAAGCGGCCGCAGATGCTGGGCGACCTGCAAGGCTTGTTCGCGGCGTTCTGCCTTACATTCCAGGCGGTCGCCTTCGTGCTGTTCGCGTTCGGAGGCGATCTGCTGGTAGCGTTCTTCATCAGCAGCATGGGCGCGGTGTTCCTGGTGCTGGGCGCCTACTCCGCGCCATCCCCCTACTCCTACCTGGGAGCGAACCGGGAACTACTGGCCATCCTGGCCTACGAGCCGGTGCTGTTCCTGGTGATCATCGCGGTGGGCATCAACGGCTCCTTCCTGGCGAGCGAGGCCCCGGCCGGGCTGCTGGAGCGCATCCCGCTGGCGCTCGCCGCCCTGGTGCCGGTGCTGGTCATCCTCCTGGAGAAGTCCCCGTACGACGTGCCGACCGCCCATCAGGAACTGGTCTCCGGCCCCTACGTGGAGTACTCCGGCCGATACCTGGCCATGATGGAGCTGGGGCGGTGGTTCCAGCTGGCGTTCGTCTACGGCGTCGCCACCCTGTTCGTCAGCGGCCCGGACCCGTTGACCAACGTGGCGGTGAAGCTCGCCGCGGCGTTCATCCTGCTGCTCGCCGCCATACTGATCGACAACATCACCGCCCGCCTTACCAGGAGGAGGATGGTGCTGTTCATGCTGACCGCCGGGGTGGGGCTCATCGCGCTGAACCTCATTGTGCTGTACGCGAGCGGGGTGATCTGATGGGATTCCTGGACAGGGTGGGGGCGAGGTCGCCATGGATCCTTCATTTCGACACCGGCTCCTGCAACGGATGCGATCTGGAGGTGTGGGCGCTGCTCACTCCCCGGTACGATGTGGAGCGGTTCGGCGGGGTCAATAAGGCGAACCCCAAGCAGGCTGACATCCTGCTGATAACCGGCCCGGTGACCAAGAAGTGCGAGGACCGCCTGCGCAACCTGTACGAGCAGGTGCCGGAGCCAAAGCTGGTGATGGCGTGCGGCAACTGCGCCTCCACCGGGGCGCCGTTCCATAACTGCTACAACGTATGCTACGGCGTCGACAAGGTGATTCCGGTCGACGTGTACGTCCCGGGCTGCGCCGCCCGGCCCGAGGCGCTGATCGACGGCCTCACCAAGGCGCTGTCCCTGTGGGAGAAGAAGGCATTGGCGGCCAAGGAGGTGAAGGAATGAGCGGAGGCGTCGAGGACCGCGGCGTCCGCGGCATGGCGGGCGGCATGAAGGGGAGGGGAGCGAGACTGATATCGGTCATCGGGCGGGACCGCGGCGACGGCACCATCGAGCTGGTGTACCTCTTCGACGAGGGCGGCGCCATGGTCGACCGGCGATTCGTCGTTCCGGCGGAGCAGGAGATCGACTCCATCTCCGACATCTACGCGGGCGCGGCCAACATGGAGAGGGAGAACATCGACCTGCTGGGCATGAGGTTCAAGGGCCTGGAGCCCGGGCTGTTGCTGGTCGACAAGAGCGTCAAGGCGCCGCTGCGCAAGCGGCCCAAGGAGGAGGAATGAGCCGTTCGACCATCATACCGTTCGGGCCGCAGCACCCCGCGTTCCTGGAGCCGCTCAATGTCAGCCTGAAGCTGGACGGCGAGACGGTTACGGGAGCGGTGCTGAACCTGGGATACAACCACCGGGGCATGGAGCATGCGCTGTCCCTCGACTACAAGAAGACGCAGTATCTCGCCGAGAGGGTGTGCGGGATATGCTCCAACCACCACGCATCGGCGTACTGCCAGGCCATGGAGTCGATCTACGGTGTGGAGATTCCGGAGCGGGCCCGCCTCATACGGTCGATCATGATGGAGTGCCAGCGGCTCACCTCGCACCTGCTGGCGCTGGGCCACATCGCCGAGGCGGTGGGCTACGAGAACCTGTTCATGCAGTGCTTCCGGGAGCGGGAGCTGGTCATGCGCCTCGTGAACGAGATATCCGGCAACCGGGTGCACTACAGCATCAACGTCATCGGGGGCGTCAAGCGCGACCTCGACGCCTCGATGGAGAAGAGGGCCGCCGAGGCCATGACGAAGCTGCGGCCGAAACTGGACGAGCTGCGGGGCATCTTCGCCCGGGACAGCACCCTGAGCAAGCGGACCAAGGGAGTGGGAAAGCTCACCGAGACGCAGGCCCGGGACTGGTGCACCGTCGGCCCGGTGGCCAGGGCCTCGGGCATATGGGAGGATGTGCGGGAGGACAGCTTCGCCGCCTACGGCATGCTGCACCTGAGGCCAGTGGTGAGGGCCGAGGGCGACTGCTACGCCCGCACCATGGTCCGCATGGACGAATGCCTTCGTTCGGTCGACCTGATCGAGGAATGCCTCTCCCTGCTCCGGGAGGGTCCGGTCGCCGTCGATGTCAAAGGTCATCCGACTGGGGAAGGCCTCGGCCGGGTGGAGGCCCCCCGGGGCGAGCTGGTGTATTACGTCAAGGCGGTGGGGAAGCTGCAGCTGGACCGCATAAAGATAAGGACGCCGGCCTTCGTCAACGTGCCTCCCGTGCAGGTCTTGCTGCCAGGATGCCAGCTGGCCGACGTGGCCGTCATCACGGTGTCCCTGGACCCCTGCATATGCTGCACGGACCGGTGATGCCATGTCGATGCTGACCTCCTCCCTGCGAAATCTCTTTAGGCGGCCGTTCACCACCGCGTACCCGAAGGGAAAGGCGGACCTGCCGGCCTCCAACCGTGGCCAGGTGGTATGGGACATGGAGAAGTGCATCTTCTGCCGCCGATGCGAGCGGAGCTGCCCCACCATCGCCATCACCACCGATAAGGAGGCCAAGACCCAGACGATAGTGCGCAATCGATGCATAGCGTGCAACACCTGCGTGGAGGTGTGCCCCACCCAGACCATCAGCATGCTGCCCGACTACTCCGCTCCCGATCTGGCGCCCACGGTCCACGTGTTCTCAGTAGACCTTCCGAAGCACCAGTACCGGGTGGAGCACCTTCCTCGCGGGGAAGGCGGCCCGCCATCCTGACGGACGCCGGGGCGGCCGAAGCGTCCGAGGCGTGGTGAAGGCTTATAGACGGGCCGCTCGCCTACTCCGCACCGGAGGGGGCCACATGGAACAACGGCCATTGATCGATAGGATGAGCGTACAGGATGTAGACCAACTGTCCCTGGAGCAGCTGCTTAGCAGCACCCAGAAGGTCGTGGTGGTGGAGTTCTACCTCCCCGACTGCCCGATATGCCAGGAACTCGCGCCCGTCCTGGAGGCGTTGTCGAAGGAGCTGGACGATGAGGCGGTGTTCACCAAGGTGAATGCGGAGGATAACCTGGACCTTGCGATACAGTACGGGGTGCTGGTGACCCCCACCATCAAGATGTTCTGCGGCCAGAGTTTCCGGGGCGAGATCGTCGGTGATACGAACGCCACCATACTGCGCAACACGGTACGGGACGTAATACGCCACCGCTCCTGCTCCTCCGCCGCAGGAAAGATCAGCTACGAGCCGGACGGTTATGGATGAGCACGCGCCGTGCATAAAGGCGGCCAGGGTCGCAAAGCCTTAACAATGGCGGGCTGCCTAGTTCGGCGGCGTGGAGGACTGGACACAACGAGGCCGTCCCGACTATCGCGCCCGGCAGTATCTTTCCGCGGGAGAGGCGGCGAGATATCTGGGCACGACGGTGGAAGAGGTCCATCGTCTGGTCCGGGAGAGCCGCATCCCGGTGCAGATGGCCTCCAGTGGACAGCAGCGGTTCGACCTCGCCGAGCTGAAGGACATCGCTGCCCGAAGGACGGAGGCTGTTCCCGATCGCTGTTCCAGCGTGGACATCGGCAGCACTGTGCAGGAGGTCATATGCGACGACGCATCGCGCATGAATGACCTGGACGACGATAGCGTCCATCTCTTGGTGACCTCGCCGCCCTACTTCAACACCAAGATGTACTCCTCCGCCCCGGTGGACGGGGACCTGGGCAACGTGCATTCCATGAACGAATGGTTGCGGCGCATCGCCATCGTATGGAGGGAGTCGTTCCGCGTGCTGCGGCCCGGAAGAAAGGCCTTCATCAACCTGATGAACCTCCCGCTGCGGCTGGACGGCGGAACGTACCGGACCCTGAACCTGACGGGAAGGACGGTCGACCTGTGCGAGGACATCGGCTTCGTGTTCAAGCGAGACATCGTCTGGCAGAAGACCAACGGGGTGAGGGCGCCCTTCGGCACCTATCCGTTCCCGGGCGGGATCCTACTGAACAACATGCACGAGTTCATCCTGGAGCTGGAGAAGCCTCCGAGAGGAAGGGAGCCGAAGTATGCTCATGTGTCCCCCGAGGACCGGGAGGCATCCCGCCTGGACCGTGAGTTCTGGCTGAGCATAAAGAACTCCGACGTGTGGCTGATGAACCCTGAAGGGAGCGGGGACCGCAGGGACCACGTGGCGCCGTTCCCCGTCGAGCTCCCGTCCCGCCTCATCCGCGCGTTCAGCTATCGCCGCGAGACGGTCCTGGACCCCTTCTGCGGAAGCGGAACGACCCTGGCGGCCGCCGCTCGCCTGGGGCGCAACGGCATCGGCTATGAGATCGTCCCTGGCATCGCCGCTCGGGCCATCGAGCGGTTGAGGGACGCGCGATGCGCCCAAGAGAGGGCAGAGGATTGATCGCCTCAGCCGGAGGATGGCGAGCTATGCACCCGCGCCATCATTGCATCATGAATTGCGCCGCGAGACCGCGGTTCCTCATGGCCCGTTCGGTCGATGTCAAGATGCCATCGTCCTCGGAACGCCGGTGGGAGGAGCATGCCCGCAACCGAGGCCTCCCCTCCTCCTATTGTTAAATAATGTCGCTTCCAAATGCCATCCCATGACGGTCCGGAGAGCATCTCCGTGGATCTCCCAGTTGGAGAGAAGGCGCCCCGTCGTAGCGCTCGAAGGCAACGAGGCCGCCGATACGGTGGTGGTGGGCGGGGGCATCGCCGGTCTTGCCACCGCATTCTTCGTCCTGCGCGACACCGACCGTGACGTGGTGCTGCTGGAGCAAGGCCTGGTGGCTCACGGGGCCACGGGCCACAACGCCGGCCAGGCCGTCGCCGCCCTGGAGGGGTGGTTCGACGAGATGGCCGCTGAGCTCGGCGAGGCGGAGGTCATGCAGGGCTACAGGGAAGTGCTGTCGGGGTGGGACCGCCTGCAGGACATCCTCACCCGGCTGGAACGGCCGGGGGACCTTCTCAGGGTGGAAGGAAAGGTGGCTCTCAGCACCCCCGAGGCGGTGCGATCGCTGATGAACGAGCGGGCCAAGTGGATCGCGGCCGGAGCACCGCACATGGCCATGGCAGTGGTGAAGGGCGCATTGTCGGATCTGCCAGAGGGAGTGAAGGAGGTGAGCGAGGGCGAGATGATGCGGGTCCTCCGCACCATCGACCGGCGCTACATCGCCGCGGTGTGCATGGCTTCAGGTGTGCTGAACGCGGCGGTCCTGACCGAAGCGCTGGCCGAACATCTGCTGGTCGCCTATCCGAAGCGGTTCCGTCTTTTCGAACGCAGTGCGGTGAGGAGGGCCCGCCTTGGCGACGAGGTCGCGGTAACGACGGACCGCGGTACCGTGCACGGGGACAACATGGTCCTATGCACCAATGGCTACACGGACATCGAGATGCAGGCGTGCGAGGCTCCCGTGTACCAGGGAAACGTGAAGGGGGTGGTCGGCTTCATGGCCGGCCGGTTCGGCGACGGGCCCGACGGTGCCGAAGCGTTCTTCCGCGGCGCCGAGCACGGCTACTACTACCTTACCCGGAGGCAGTATGCCGGCCGGCCGTTCATCTGCATCGGCGGGCCGGAAGAGGAGCTGGGCGCCGACGAGCGGTACGATGCCGCCAAGGATTACGATCCGCAGGCCTACGAGCACATCGATGCCTTCGCCAGGGAAACGCTCGGCGACCGCGATGGATGGGACATGGAATGGCACGGGCTGATGGGATACACCCCCGGAGGCGCCAGGCTGGTGGGGGCCGATCCAGGAAGTCCAAGCCTGCTGTACAACCTCGGATGCAACGGCATAGGGCTCCTCGCATCACTGGCCGGCGGATGGAAGGTCGCGCAGCTGATGCGAGGAACGCTCTTTCCGCATTCGATGTTCGACCCCTCGCGGCTTGCTCGCGATAGGATCATGCGCATCGTATGATCATTCAGGGGGGCCCTGCTCCGGGCCGTCCTTGAACACCCACACCAGCGCCGTTATCATCAGGCCGAAGTCGAAGAGAATGACCAGCGACAGGCCGAGGTCCAGCTGCGGCAGCGGCGAGCCGATGCCGTCCAGGCTGAAGTGGCCTCCGTCAGGCCCCGATTGCACCATCACGATGGCCGCCGCTCCGACCGCGACGACGATGGCAACGCAGAGAAGGTTGAAGAGGCGGGCGTTCACGACGCGTCGCAAGCCTCGGCCATATTAGTATCTCGCCTGATAACTATCTATTATGATAATGATGGCAGCGTTCTCACCAGCTGCCCATGTACCGTTTCCACAGCAGCGTCGACACAATGGCGGCGAGGATGAGCGAGACGATGAACACCGCCACGTTCTGATATGCGGACAGGCCGTCAGCGAAGAAATACAGCCATACGATGACGAGGGCGGCCCACGCCCCCCACAGCGCGGTGGTGGCGACGATGCGCCCCTTCATGCCGCGCATCTCCTGGCTCTCCATCATGTCCGGGGTGTATCTCATCCCGATGCTCATGCCGTAGCTCACCCACAGGATGCCCAGCAGCGCGACGGCCACTACCAGGGAGAGCAGCATGACGGCCAGGTTCCGATATATGCTCATCTCGTCGGCGGCAAAGAACAGCCACAGCAGCAAGAACGCCAGCCAGCCGATGCCGATCACCGCTGAGGCGTAGCCTCTCAGCCTGAGGCCTCCGCGGCCGCCACCCTCTTCGATCCAGATCGCGCCTTGCGAGCTACTTTCTCTCCATCGGGCCATGGTCCCTGTCCCATCTGTTCAGTCCTCCCTCGAGGACGGCGATGTCGCTGAACCCCTTGCTGGCCAAAAACTCGGCCACCCTCGCGCTCCTCCTACCGGAGCGGCAGTACAGCACGATCCTCTTTGATGGATCGAGCTCCTGCCATCGCTTGTCCACCTCGGATATGGGCATCAGGACCGACAGGGGGATATGCTCCGACTCGAACTCGTGGCGCTCCCTGACGTCCATCAGCAGGCAGTCCCCTGCATCTATGTCGTTCTTCAAACCGAGAAGCTCCTCGGTGCTGATGGCCCTGATCCCGGGATTCAAACAATGTCACCTGGGTGCTAATCGCCCCTGCGATATATTCAAACTTTCCCTACCCCTTGATCTCGAGCTCCTTGCCCACCTTGCCGGTGGCGTGCAAGGCATCGATCTCGGCCACGTCGGAGAGCAGCACTATGAGCTGGCAGCCCTCCATGAACACCGCCACGGCCTCCGATGCCCGCGCCGCTTCACTCCCTGCCAATCCTTTGAACGGTTCATCGAGGATGACTGGAACGCCGGGGCAGCTCTCTCGGGCGAACGCCAGTGCAGATGCCAGCACTACCGCGTGATGTTCGGCGGGGCCGATGATCGGCGTGCCGTCGCACTGCACCGCCGGCCGTCCACGCCGGTCGAACAGCAGGCAGGAGGCCGATGGCTCATCCACCATGGCGAGGTACAGTGAGGTCGCCTCCATCGACGAGCGCAGAAGGGCATCGCCTTCACTCCATCCCCTCATCCTTTCCACTGCCCTCTCCCCGCCCGACCTCTCGCCCTGCATCACCCTTCCCAGCGTGGAGCCGGATATGATGTTGGAGTCGATGCAGGCGGCCGGGAACAGCTCCTCCCTGAGATGGTCGAAGACGCCGTCGGGACGGACCGCTGTCCTCTCATTCAGCCCGACCCCTGGTGTCTGTCCGATGGAGCGTTCCAGCACCGTCCGTTCGGCATCGGCGAACGTCAATGCGACCAAGGTGTCCTCGCCCGCCTCCTTTCCTTCGGCGTTCATGACCTCGCTGTCGGGCATGCCGCCGACCAGGCACCAGGCCGCGGCCTCGGCGATGCTGGACTTGCCCATGCCCTTGGGGACCTGAACGATGTCGATGCCGCCCGAGAATGGCAGCTCGATCTCTCCGCGGAAGCGCCGATAGTTGCGAAGCACCATGGAGCGGATGAAAGCCATGCTGCGGCTCTAGGCGGCGGACGCACATAATCCTTCGCCACGATACGCCGTCGGCGGCCGGACGGCCAAGTCTAATGTATGCGCCGATGCGTGTTTCAGTTCATGAACCCGTTGCGAAGCGTGGAGGAGCCGCCCGATGCATCCTCCGGTCCGGAGGATGATGCGCCTCGATCGTACAGCGTTCCAGATCCTTCCCCGCCGCCGTGGCAGCCTGCCCGGGTGGAGCAGAAGAGCGTCCCCCTGGCCATCATCCTGGCGGTGCTGGTGCCTGGCCTCGGCCACGTGTACCTGCGCCGCTTCGCCCAGGGGGCCGCCATATTCGTAGTGGTGGTCGCGCTGCTCCTGTTGTACTTCCTGGTGATCACCGTGATCCTGGGAGTGGCCATCTGGGCATGGCAGGTGTATGACACCTATCGCACCGCCAACGAGTTCAACCGCGTGGTCAGGGAGAGCGGAGCGAGGCCGTGGTAGGCCGCCGGCCGGGGGCCAGCGCCAGGAAGGGGCGAACGGCGTAGCAAAACTATTTTATTACATCGACCTTTGAGACGAGCAACACATAATTGGAGATCTCAATAATGGACGAGAAAAGGATCGAGGACAGGCAGCTTGCCTTCCTGGTTGATGGAGATAACGCTTCGGCCACGATGATCGAGGATATGCTGGCCGAGGCATCCAAGTACGGATCGGTCATCATCCGCAGGGTCTACGGCAACTGGACCGCGGGAGGGCAGGTCAACACCTGGAAGGCCAAGTTGAAGGAGTACGCCCTCACCCCTTACCAGCAGTTCCCTAACATTTCCAATCGTCATGTCACCAAGAACGCCACCGACATCGCGCTTATCATCGACGCCATGGACATCCTCCATGACAGCATCGTGAAAGGCTTCGTAATCGTTTCCAGCGATTCCGACTATACTTCCCTGGCCATCAAGATCAGGGAGCACGGGCTGTTCGTCATCGGGATCGGAAAGAAGGAGACCCACGATTCGTTCCGCCGCGCCTGCGACGTTTTCGTTTCCACGGAGAACCTGGGAAAGGTGCAGGAAGAGGCCGACGGAGAGGAGGAGAAGGAGAGGGACCGCCCCAAGGGACAGCGCAAGCAGCGTCCGGCCAAGGATGCCTTGGAGCTTCTGAACAGGGCGTTCGAGTCCGCGGTGAACGATGACGGGAGGGCCCTCAACGGCGACATAGGCGCCGCGCTGCGGCGCCTGGACCCCGGCTTCGACACCCGTACCTACGGAAAGTCGTCGCTTCTTAACCTCATCGAGGAGCTGGACGACGTGTTCGAGGTGGAGCGCTTCGACCGCGGCGCCATATATGTCCAGAGGAAGGGAGAGAAGCCGGTGAGGGAGGCGAGGAAGGATCTTCCAACTCCCGAGAGCCCGGCCCAGTGCTCCTGCTCCCCGGAGGATGCCCTGCCCCTGCTGAACCGCGCGTACGAGGCGGCGGAGAAGCAGTCCGACGGATGGGTCGACACCTTCAAGCTGTTCAAGACGGCGCGCAAGATCGACCCCGCCTTCGACAGCGTGATCTACGGCAAGGAGAAGATCTCCCATCTGCTGGAGGCGCTGCCCTCCCACTTCGTTCTTAACCGGAGGGGCAAGATCATGATGGTCCGGCGGGCCGATAAGGCGGAGGAGGAGATCGAGAACGCTGTTCCCGAGCTCATCGCGCCGGCCGAAGAGGCAACCGCCCCGGTGGCGGAGCCCGCGAAGCCGGAACCGGCCATCAGAGGGATGCACGCCGTCCGTCTGGTCACCAAGGCCTTCGAGGCGACGGTGAAGGACGACGGCCGCGCCTTCCTCCCTCAGATGAGCAAGGAGCTGAAGCGCATCGCCCCTGACCTGGACCTCAAGAGCCTGGGCAAGAACAGCCTGCGCGAGTTCCTGGAGGAGTACGCCGACCTCTTCACCTTGGAAAAGGAAGGCCGCAACGTGTACGTGACCAAGCGGAAGGGCCGCCGGCCCGCCCGCCCCATCACCGAACTGGTGCGGTGACCTCTCCGTCCCGCATCAGCACCGCGCCCATCGACAGGGTCCATAACAGCGTCGGGTAGAGGATCATCCGCTCCATGCCTCCTCCGCCCAGGCCCAGATGCAGTCCGGACACGAACAGCGCTAGGGCCACCAGGCTGATTGCGCCCAGCAGCGCCCCGATGCGTCCTAGGCGCCGCCCCGCTATCCGATAGGAGAGGATGGCGGCCATTGCACCGCCCCCGAAGGCAAGCAGGGCGGAGAGGGCATGGGGCGCCGGCACGTCCTGAGGGAATAGTCCAACCCCCATCGCCCCCGCCCCGGCCGCTGCCAGGACGGCGCAGAACAGCCGGTCCCGCTCGCCGCGGTACAGCAGGGCGGCGGCAGCCACGGCGGAAACGCCGAACAGGAAGACCGCGGTGTTGAACAGGAGGTCGGACGGGAACGGCCCGACCCCCAGCTGGCTTATGTTGTGCTGCGAGGTGCTGTACCCGGGGTACAGGAACTCGGCGAGGAGCATGAGCGCCAGGAACAGCACGCTTCCCCCGAACAGCATGCCGCCCGCCCGGAGACGGGCGCTCCGATCGACGTCTTCGCTCCTCATCCCCTCGCCCTCCTCGCCGCATCCAGCATCGATCCCGAGGGTACGGACAGGAACCAGGTCCAGAACCTTGCCGGTATATTCAGCAGGTCGATCTCCCTGAACATCGGGGCCGCTGGCAGGGGGGAGATGGCCTCATCGACCAACCTGTCGTTGCGCATCCGGATCATCTCTACCGGCCCCCCGCCCTTGGCCGCCTGGTGGTGAAGAGCGCCGAGGATCAGCCAGATGCCTCCAATGCACAGGGCGTACAGTGTGGAAGTGGCGTCAAGCAGGCCGCCCAGGCTATGTCCCGCCTCGCCGAACGCCATGATGCTGAAGAGATATGGCTCCACGAACACCAGCAGCAGTATGATGCTGAGCCTCAGCACCGTGCGTGACTCGATGTCGATATGCTCCAGCAATCTCGAGTGGCCCAGCCATACGCTGATCGGAAGGAAGCTGAAGGTGAACCAGAACAGGCTGTAGAACACGCCCTCGACGGTCTCGCCGGAGCGTAGGATGAGGGCGAGGGCGGTCAGGGGCAGGGCCAGGCCGAGCACCAGATCGGTGAGGGACTCTATCCTCTGCTTCCTCACGTGGTCACCGCATCCCAATGGGTGGGAGGATACATTAACCCTGCCTTGATGGGGGCCGCCAAATCCTCCCGCTGCGAGCATCGTGCGCTGTTCGATCGCTCGCTTATCCCTGCGGGGAGGGGCGGTCGCCTATTGCCGGCGCGTCCTCCTTCAGCGGCTGGTGGTTGCGGAAGGCGATGTAGAACAGCGATACGGCGGCGACGTAGCAGGCGGTGGCCAGGGCGAACGGCAGCACGTAGAACCCTGCGGCCAGGAGGGAGCCTCCGATGACCGTGGTCACGGAGTTCGGCAGGCGCCACACCAGGGAGTTTATGGCGCTGGCCAGTCCCCTCTCCTCCTTGGTGATTAGGCCCATGAGGAAGGAATCGCTCAGCGGGGTGGCCATGTTCATCAGCGCCGACCTGACCACGTAGAACAGCGCCGCCATGTTCATGCCGGGGGCAAAGGCCAGCGCCATCATGAACACGGTGGAGGCGCCCTGGCACATGACGATCGCCCGCACCATGCCGAACCGCCGGGCCAGTCCGGCGCTGCCCACCGAGGCGAACGCGATGGTCATGCTGGCCAGCGCCATGAGCGGCCCGGTGAAAGTATCGGCCGCCCCGAAGCGGAGGAACATCCAGGTCGGTATGAGGGGGATGATGATCCCCGCGCCCAGTCCGATGAGGCTGTTCAGGGCGGAGAACTTCAGCATGGGGCGCAGGTTCTCCCCTTTGCGCAGCGAGATCCCTCCCCCGATCGTCTCGTTGTGGCCCTTGAGAAGGCGGCGGAGGGTGATGGGGCTGAGCATCGCCAACGCCGCCAGTATGACGAAGAACACCGTGTGCATCTCCTCCGAGGAGAGGCCGGTCATTCCCTGCAGGGCCGGGAACGCAAGAGGCAGCGCCAGGCCGAATCCTGAGGAGAGGGAGGCGGCCAGGAACGACAGCGAGAACGCCTCCGAGCGGTTCTCGGGGGCGGTCATGTCGGCGATCATGGCGTTCCATGTGGTCATGAACGCTCCCTCCGAAACGCCAGTGATGGCCGAGGCGATCAGCAACCACTCGAAGTCGGACGTGAAGCCGTATATCAGAAGGGCGGGCGGCATCCCTGCCAGCCCCCACAGCAGTATCTTCTTCCGCCCCTTGTGGTCGGCCATGACGCCCAGGGGGATGGCGGCCATGATGAAGGCCAGGCCGTTCACGGCCAGTATGAGGCCGATATCCCCTGATGTGAGGCCTCTCTCGGGAAGGTAGGCAGAGGTGGCCACCCAGAAGTACCCCGCCCCGATGTTGGAGAAGGAGAGCAGGTAGATCAGCCACTTGACCTGACTGGGGACGCTCTTGAAGACGCCTCGCCGGACCTTCACGCTGGGTCAACGCCGAGCCTTTAAAAGGATATTGCGGCCCGGCATCACGCTGAACCGTCGGTACGGGCGTCCATTATCGCCTTGAACCGCCTCACCTCACGGTTATGGTCCGGGATCATCTTACGGCCCTTGTACAGCGCCAGAAGCCGCCGGTGGGCCATGAGGTCTTCGGGTAGCATCTCCACCAGCGCCTCCGCCTCGGCGATGGCCATCATGTACAGCCCCTTCCCCTCGTAGGCGGCGATGCGGCCGTGCATCGCCTCTGCGCTGTGCGGCCGGAACGCCAGGGCCAGGTCGAACCATCTGAGAGCGCGGTCCTGCTCTCCCGCTTCCAGGGATGCGTTCCCTTGGCCGATGCTGCCCGAGATGCTCTCGTCCTCTGCCGGCAGCTCGCCGTCCAGCAGCGGCAGCAGGCGCGCGAGGTCCGTGTGCCTCGCTCCCGTCGCCTCGGCCATCGCCAGCACCGAGGCGATGTAGTCCACAAGGTCCTGGGCCGGATCGCCCCGCCTGATCAGGCCCTCTCGTTGCAGCCGCTCCATCAACGGGCCGTGGCGCAGCGGCCACATCCTGGGGGCCTGGATGTGCCACAGGCACATCAGCAGCGAGGAGAACGGCCCTGCGAACGAGCGCCCCACCGAGCCCCTGGACGACTGCCGGTGGACGAACTCCTCGGCGTCCAGCAGCCTGCCCTTGGCCTCGGCCAGGTCATACGGCATGGCCCCCAGCTGCCGTATGGCCGGAGAGATCACGTCGACGTCGATGCCGAGAACGGCCTCTCTGAGGGCGTCCTGGACCTCGCGGGGAGGGAACGAGCATTCCGTCTCGACGAACTCGTTGTCCATGCGGTACTTCACCGTGGCGAGGTTGATCCTCCCGTCCATGAACTCCGCCAGGGTGCGGTTGATGTGGCCGAGCGACGCCTTGACCTTTTCATCCTCGTCGGCATGGTCGAGGTCCTGCCCTTCCATCATGTACACGTACAGCGCGCGGCGGAAGCGGTCCGCCAACGCCTCTTCGGAGCTCATGTCGCACCCCACGCCGAACGGGGTAATTAGTCTTGCTCGCTTCCATGGGAGCGGACGTGCTTCCAGGCGCGGTGGAGCTCCGGGCGCACATCCTCCCTCTCGTACATCTGCGGCGAGGTCCTCTCGAAGCGCTCGCGGTCCTCGCCCACCGGGCACACCCTGATGCACCATCCGCACGGCGACACATGCCGTCCGGACAGCTTTTCGTTGTAGGCGATGCAGGCGTCCTTCCGAGTGATGCCCTCAGGATAGCCCTTCCGGTCCAGCGCCTCGGCAGGGCACAGCCGGGAGCAGCGCATGCACCTAGTGCACAGGTCCTCCTCCATGATGCTATCGGCTGGCAGCTCGGCGGTGGTGAAGATGGAGGTGAACCGCACCCTGGGCCCGTAGGCCGGCGTGAGCAGCATGTTGTTGACGCCGAAGCTGCCCAGCCCGGCGAGGTAGGCCGCGTGGCGGTGGGAGAAGAACGCGAAAGGGTCCTTCTTCAGCACGGTCAGGGAGCCGTATCCGTCGCGCGGGATGTATATGGACGGATGCCCGCTGCGGTCGAGGAAGCGGGCCAGACGGTAGGCCGACTGGTCGAGGAGGGCGTTCACCGTCTTGTACATCTCATGATAGTAGATCGAGGGCGCGGTCTCCACCACCGGCAGGTCCACAGGAAGGCCTATCACGACCACCGAGCGGACCTCCGGCCAGATGGAGAGGGGCCTGAACTGCTCCGGGACCCAGGGATGCATGGGCTCCTCGCCCCATCGCTCCGCCGGCGCTATCCCTATCAGGGGAATGTCCAACTGTTCCGACTTCGCTTCCAGTCGCTCCCTCAGCTCCCCGTTCATCTCGCTCCGTATGGCATCAGGAGGCTAAACTAACTGTCGTCAAGGGGTCGCCCGGAACGAGGCGGACCACTTCCAGGAGCTTCTCCCACTCCATGGTGGTCTCCACGCACCCGTCCTTGGACGTTACCACGCCCATCGCCACCATGTCTATGCCGTCGGCCATCTCCAGGCCTTCCTTTACTTCGAGCAGGCAACCGACCCCTACGATGGCCTGTGGCCGGTACGCCTTTATCATGCGCTTGATGAAGGTGGAGCCTGGGACGATGAACACCTTCCGGCCGTCCTCCTCCAGCTGATCGATGGCCTTGCCGATGTCGCAGCGCATGCACCTCCGGCATACCAGTCCTTCGGTGGTGAGGTCGGCCGGGCATTTGGCGGAGCGGAGGCATTGAGGGAGGAATATGGCCCGCCGCTCCATGGGAACGTTGCAGAACTTGCCATGGTTCATCTGGTTGCGCAGCCGTATGGCGAAGGACGTAAGCTCTTTGTCGTCCAGCCGCAGGGCCCTCCACAGCGAGCGCAGCAACCCCTCCACTATGATGAGGCCGGGCTTGATCAGCCGGGGAAAGTAGAAGCGGCCGCGCCGGATCGATATCAGGGTGAGAACGAGAATGGCCATGGCGTAGGTCAGTAGGACCAGTACGGCTGTCAGGACCGCATAGCCTAGAACGAGCATGACCTGGTCAAGGGAAGTTAAGGAGACCACGTCCTGCGATATGAGCGGCCATATATCTCTTTAAGCCCCGAATCTCGCTCATGGCATCTCGCGCGGGTCCCATGTGGTGGTCCGGGCGTCCCGCTCAAGTTCGTCCAGGGCCGTCATGTCGGACGGCGAGAGGACGAAGTCGAGAGCCTCCAGGTTCTCTTTCATCCGTTCCCTGGAGGTCGTCTTGGGGAGGGCGGCCGCGCCGCGCTGAACGCACCATCGAAGCATCACCTGGGCCGCGGTGCGGCGGTTCCTGGACGCCACCTCCGCGATGACCGGATCGTCCAGCATCCTTCCCCTGGCCAGGGGGCTGAAGGCCTCCACGGCGATCCCGCTCTCGCGGCAGCGTCGCAGGACGTCATTGCGCTGCAGGAAGGGGTGCATCTCCACCTGGTCCACCGCCGGCGCCACCGAGCCGGCCTCCAGCACCTCGTCCAGGTGCCGGGGCATGAAGTTGCTGACGCCGATGGCGCGGGCGCCCCCTTCCTCATAGATGGACTCCAGCGCCCGCCAGGTCTCAAGCCGGCCGGGCATGGGCCAGTGGATGAGGTACAGGTCGACGCGGTCCATGCCTAGCAGCCTCAGGCTGCGCTGGAACGCCCCTCTCGCTCTTTCGTAGCCATGGTCGTCGTTCCACACCTTGGTGGTCACGAACACCTCGTCACGGTCGATGCCGCTCTCCCTGATGGCCTCTCCAACCTCCCGTTCGTTGCCGTAGAATGAGGCGGTATCGATGTGCCTGTACCCCACGGACAAAGCGTCCAGCACCACCTTCTTCGCCTGCTTCGGCTCGATCAGGTAGGTGCCAAGCCCCAAGACCGGCATGATGACGCCGTTGTTCAGTTCGATGCTGTTCGGAGAGGACATCGTCCGTATCATTGCGCTCATCATATTTGGCCCGGCGCCCTGGACTGAAAAAGGAGGGAAGGTGTTTAGGCCGGGAGCGGTACGTTCACCGGCGTCCTTTCCGGCTCGGCGTAGATGAGCTCAATATCTCCCGCACCCTCCTCGATGAGGAAGAACGCCTGGAACTGTGCCGATTGCCCGGGCGCCAGCTCCTGGGTGGTGAACGAGGTGACGTTCTCGCTTACTCTCGTCTCCGCTCCGTCGGACGACAGCGTCAGGTATGCGGCGTCGACGCTATGCCGTACGTTCCACTCGTTGGTGACGTTGAGCAGAACGACGAAGTAGGTGGTGTTCTCCACTTCTCTCCATTCCCCTCCGAGCGCCCTGATGTTCAGCTCGCCGGCCGCCGGCACCTCCATGTCAGCAGCGCTCACCGGCGCGGAGAGCGGCTCTCCGGAGTCAGCGTCGAACGCCTGGAAGGTGACATTGAACGTACCGGTGCGGTTGAACAGGACGCTGAATCGGTCGGTGCGGTCGTCCGTCCCATTGGAGAGCCACACCACGGTATCGGCGCTCAGGTGATTGTTCCCGTGCACCGTTTTGAGCATCCATGATGCCACGGTGCCGTTCTCCCCGTAGGCGATCACGATGCACTTGGCGCCTATGCTCTCGGCCCTTTCGGCGAACACCTTTATCACCGCCCTTCCGTCCCATCCGCTTCCGGAAGTGCGGAGGACGAACTCATACTCCTCGTTCCATGCGTACTCTGTTCCGGCGTAGCCCTGGCCCGGGTAACTTAGCTCAAGGGAGAGCTTTTCCTCTCCCGCCTTGATGTCAACAGGGTGAGGGACCGAGAATATCGGATCGGTAAGATTGCCTGGGACGTCAGGCAGATCGGTCCCCGGTTCGTCATCGTGAGGCAGGTCCTCTCCCTTTCCATGGGACAGGGCCCACATCCCTCCCCCCACCAGCGCAGCTGCTAGGACGATAGCTATGATCGCATTCGCTCTTTTCATAATGCTTCTCCCCCTTTGGTACGGAAAAGTTTGGGAGCATCGTCTATAAAAAAACGATTAATCAATCGTCCACGATAATGGCCCACGGCCATGGTCAGGTCGAGCAGCGAACGATGCGGGCGCCGCCGTCCCGCAGGTTAAATATCCTATAGCCATTTCCGACATGGGATGCACATGAACGGGCTATCGATCGATATGGTGATGCTCCAGATATTCGCGCTCTTTCTGCTGGCCAAGGTGGCCGGGCTGGTGTGCGAGAGGTTCGGGGTATCCTCGGTCATAGGCGAGATATTCGCCGGGATCATCATAGGCAACACCATCCTGTTCCAATGGCTCAGCCTCGACATCGACCTGGGCCTGTTCGAGGTGCTGGCCGAGCTGGGGGTGATCTTCCTGCTGTTCTCGGTGGGGCTGGAGACGCCATTCAGCGAGCTCCGCAAGGTGGGCAGGACCGCCACCCTCGTTGCCGTGCTCGGCGTGATACTGCCGTTCCTGGCAGGTTTCGCCATGTTCATGGCGATCGACAACCAATTGAACGAGGCCCTGTTCATCGGCGCGGCCATGGTGGCCACCAGCGTGGGCATCACCGCCCGAGTGATCAGCGACATGAAAGTGACCAGGGCGCTGGAGTCCAGGATCATCATCGGCGCGGCGGTCATCGATGATGTTCTCGGCATGATAGTACTGGCTATCGTGATGGGCATCTCCGCTGGCTCGTCGGGCGGCCTGCTGGACATCGTCTTGGTGTCCGCCGAGGCGATACTCTTCGTGGTGCTGGTCATCCTCTTAGGCTCCATCCTGCTGCCCAAGATGAGGAGGAAGTACGCGGAGCGCCGGGGGCCGGCGGAACCGGCCCAGTGCGGGGACAGGAAGCGTTTGGCGCTGTCACCGCTGCCGTTCGCCATCATCGTATGCCTGGGGCTGTCGTTCCTGGCATCATATGCTGGCCTCGCGGCCATAATAGGGGCCTTCCTGGCCGGCATGGTCTTCGCCGAGTTCAAGGACAAGTGGCCCTGCGAGAAGGACTTTCACCCCATCAATGAGTTCCTGGTGCCGTTCTTCTTCATACATGTGGGCCTATTGGTGAACATCGCCTCTTTCGCCGAAGTGATCGTCCTGGCGGTCATCCTCACGCTGTTGGCCATTGCGACCAAGTGGATCGGCTGTGGGTTGGGGGCGCGGAGCATGGGCAGGGCGTCGGCCAACATCGTGGGCATCGGCATGGTCCCGCGCGGGGAGGTGGGCATAATCATCGCCTCCATCGGCCTCACGATGGGCGCCATCACGGACAGCCTGTTCGCGATCGTGGTGTTCATGTCCATGGCCACCACCATCGTGGCGCCGTTCCTGCTGACGTGGGCCTTCCGCAGGAAGATGGACAGCGACGGCACCTGCGGGGTGATGGAGACACTCTCCCCGTGAGCGTCGAGACGGCGGAGGAGAAGGGATATATCCTCCGTACCATACAGTAGCAGCGAGGTCACGGCTCTCCCTTGCTTTGTGGCTGAAGCCGGGCCCGCGTTCAGGTGATATACATGAAAAACAACTCTCATCCCAGCGGAGCAGACCGACGGAGCGGTGATGATGTCCGCGGAGATATCACATCTGGCATAGTATCGCCCCTACAGCCTCTGCACTTCGACCACCTGAAGAGGTCCGATCCGGGGATGTACTCCCAGCTCACCTCCGATCAGGGCCTGGAGGGTATACGGCAGGGGCTGTTCCGCCTGCTGTTCGAGCGGGAGGCGGGGCTGTTCGATTACAACTGCGATATGGAGAGCATGATGAGGGCCAACGCCCTCCAGTGCATCCGTATACTGAAGAACGTGTTCTCCCGCCGCAACGAGCGGCGCTCCGGTCACAGCACCCTGTATCACCTGGTGGAGATGGCCAGGGAGCCGTCGGGAGAGGTGCGGACGGAGCGCAGGGCCCTGTTCATGGAGGTCTACATGCTGTCCCGAGGCTCCTTGGGCCTGGCCGACATCCCGATCGACTCGGCGCCGGACTTCCTGGAGCGCGAGGGCAGGGAGGGCGCGCGGATCCGCTCAGACTTCCTGGACGAGATGGCCGAGCGCTGCGTCGACCGTATGAGGTCCTACCCCTCCGGGCTGGAACCGGAGGTGGCAGCCAGAAGAGAGGACTCCAGGAAGCGCATCCTGGACCTCCTGGGAGGGGACATTGACGACTGGAACGACCATCGGTGGCAGCGGCGCAACGTGTTCACCGATTCCGCCGCCATAGCGGCCGTCGCAGATCTGACCGAGGACGAGGTCACCGCCATCGACCTGGCCGTCAACAACAGGTTGCCCTTCGGCGTAACTCCATACTATCTGTCCCTCTTCGACCGCGATGCCTCGCGCCGGTGGGACCATGCGGTGAGGGCCCAGGTCATTCCTCCGCTGAGCTACGTGCACACCGTTCTCAGCCCCAAGGTGCAAGGCCCCGAGGACCTCGACTTCATGAAGGAGGGGCAGACCTCCCCCGTGGACCTGGTGACCCGCCGGTATCCGATGATCGCCATCCTCAAGCCGTACAACACCTGCGCCCAGATCTGCGTGTACTGCCAGAGGAACTGGGAGATTGGCAACGTGACCGGCAGCGCCCAGGCGATGGCGTCGCCCGAGAGCATAGGGGCGGCGCTGCAATGGTTCCGCGAGCATCCCATGGTGTCAGAGGTGCTGGTCACCGGCGGCGACCCTGCCCTTATGGACGACGACGCCCTGATCGGCCTGCTCCAGAGCATATCGGACATCAAGCACGTGAGCCGGATACGCATCGGGACGCGGCTCCCGGTCGTATTGCCGATGCGCTTCACCGACCGGCTCGTGGAGACGATAGGCCGGTTCCACCGCCCGCCGGGGCAGGACCTGTGCCTGGTGACGCACTTCGAGCATCCATACGAGATCACACCAGAGGCCGTGAGGGCCGTGCAGAACCTCAGGATGCATGGCCTGGCGGTGTACAACCAGCAGGTCTTCACCATCGAGAACAGCCGGAGGTTCGAGACCGCGGCCACCCGCATGCTGCTGAAGCAGATCGGGGTCGATCCATATTACACGTTCAACACCAAGGGGAAGGAGGAAACGAGCTGGTACCGCGTCCCCATCGCCCGCATAATGCAGGAGCGGAAGGAGGAGGCGCGCCTGCTGCCCGGGCTGTCCCGTACCGACGAACCGGTGTTCAACATCCCCGCCCTGGGGAAGAACCACCTGAGGGCGTGGCAGAACCACGACCTCATAATGATATCCCCGGAGGGGGAGCGCATCTACGAGTTCCATCCCTGGGAGAAGAACATCACCACAGCGCCGACCTACGTGTACACCGATGTGCCCATACTTGGCTACCTGGAGAGGCTGAACGCCCGGGGAGAGGACGTGGACGAGTACCGCAGCATCTGGTACTACTTCTGATCCGACAGCCTCGTTTCTCCGCGCCTGTAGCGAAGCAGCTCGCGCCAGAACACCGGCGTCAGCAGGGAGAATACCGTCAGGAATTCCAGCCTGCCCGCCCACATGGTGAAGGTCAGGACCACCTTGGCCATGTCGGGCAGCCCTCCGTAGGTCCCCAGCGGTCCCAGCTCGCCGAGGGCGGGGCCACAGTTCGACACCGCGGATACGGCCGCGGATACGGCCATGTCGGGCTGTATGCCCATGAAGACGAGGGCGGCCGCAGATAGCAGGGAGGTACCGATGTAACAGACCACGATGGCCATCACCGAAGTGATCGCGCCCTCGTTCAGCGTCCTTCCGTCGAGCTTGATGCTGAACATCGCCCGGGGGTGCACGGTCTTGTGGAGGGTGGTGGTTATGAACTTCCTCAGCAGGACGAGGCGGGCTACCTTGAGGCCGCCGGCAGTGGAGGCGGTGCAGCCTCCGATGCCCATCAACAGTAACAGAATGAAGACGACCTCGACCCTCCACAGCGCGAAGTCGGTGGTGGCGAAGCCGGTGGATGTCATCACGCTGATCATCTGGAACGTGGAGTCGGTGACGACCTCGAACGCGTCGGTGTACGGATTGCCCCACAGGAACAGCGCCCCCACCGCGCTGGCCAGGGCCAGGATGATGAAGTAGCTGCGGAACTCCCCATTGCGCCAGTAGGCCTTCCGGTCCCTGTTCCTGAGCGCCTGGAAGTGCAGGTAGAAGTTCGTACCGGCCAGGAACATGAAGATGATGACGATCCACTCCACCATGACATTGCCGTAGAATGCGATGCTCTCGGTATGGGGCGAGAAGCCTCCAGTGGAGAGGGTGGAGAACATCACGGTGAATGAATCGTAAACGCCGATGCCGGTCAGCAGCAGCAGGAGGACCATCGCGGCCGACAGGCCGAAGAAGATGTAGTGGAACTTCATCGATTCCTCCTGGATGCGGCGGGAGAAGTTCTGCACGTCCATGCCGGCGAACTCCTTGCGGGCCAGGCTTCGGCCCGCCACTCCCAGCAGGGGGAAGATGGTGATGAAGACAAGGATGATACCGGCGCCGCCCAGCCACTGCGTCATGCTCCTCCAGAACAGCAAGCTCTTGGGCCACGATTCGATACTGACCATGATGGTTGCGCCGGTGGTGGTGAAGCCGCTCATGGTCTCGAACATGGCGTCCACCACGCTCATGCCGTACAGCACGTATGGTATGGCACCGAACACCGTCACCATCAGCCAGGCATTGGTCACGACGAACAACGCCTCGGTCGCCCGGGTCATCTCGGCCGGCTGGAAGCGAAGCAGCAGAGGTATGCCCAGCGCGGCGGTCAGCAGGAACGGGTATATCCATGGCCGGAGGTCGTCGCCGTAATAGTAGGCGACCGCCATCGGGGCGAGTAGCGACACCGATAGGAAGAGGAACAGGATGCCGAACAGGTAGGCCACAGTGTTCCCCTTACGGGCGATCTTGTCCTGGATGAAGTAATGGTTGATGCCCATGCTGTGCAGCATCCGGCGTATGCCCCTCATCGGCCTGATCTTGAGCTCTCGCCTCTCGTTCCTTCCCGGTCCGATCCTGCGTTCGCGCCTCATGTCCATCAGCTCACGGGCTTATCGGTATGCGGGCGTTGAACAGCCTCTCCAGCACCGCGGTGTCCGATCGGTCGGCATACAGGAGGACAGCGTCCCCTTCCAGTATGCGGACGCTCGGCTCGGGGATGATGGCCCCGTCCTCGGTCAGCACCATGGCGATGACCGATTTGGGAGGCATGTCGATATCCTTGATCAGTTCGTCCCGGACCCGGCTGTGGTGCCCTACGTTCACGCTTATGAGCTCCTTCTGGAAACCCTCCATGAGTATCAGGACGCCGTGGTCCGGCACCGTCTGCTTGACAATGGCGTTGGCCACCACCTCATAGAAGCTGACCGCCGAATCGATGCCGACCATCTGGAATATATCCTTGTAGTCGGGATTGGAGAACGAGGTGATGGTCTTCGACACCCCCAGGTGCTTGCCAACCAAGCACGCCAGCAGATCGCTCTCCTCGTTGTTGGTGGCGGATACCAGGACATCGGTCATGCCCACGTTCTCGTTGCGCAGGACCAGGGGGTCTGCCCCGTTGTCATTGATGATGATGGTGCGGCCGAACCTCTGGGCCAGCTCCCGGCAGCGTTCCTCGTCCTGTTCGATCAGCCGGATGGAGACGTTCTCCCGCTCCTCCAGCATCGAGACGAGGTACTGCGCCACCACGCCTCCGCCGATGATGAGCACGTCCCTCGACGACTTCGTGGTGCCGAGGAATTTGTTGAACTCCCTGATGCCGTCCTCCTTCGCTATGACGACGATCTCGTCCCCGGTCAGCAGGACCTCGTCGCCTCGCGGCTCCAAGGTCTTGCCGTTGCGGTGCAGGAACAGGATCTTGCACTCGGCCGGGATGGGAAGATGGCGCAGTGGGATCGATGCCATCCCCTGGAGGTTGTGGCTCATCCGGAACTTGGCGATCTCGAGGTCCCGGGAAGGGATGGCATCGTAGTCGATGACGTTCTCCAGCATCGTGATCTGCATCATCTTCCTCGCCACCAGGTACTCCGGCGATATGACCTGGTCGACGTTCAGGAAGCTGGACACGAGGTCTCCCTCGGTATAGTCGAGGTCCCTCATCCTGGCCAGGGTGATGAGGTCGGGCTTCATCTTTTTGGCCAGCATACAGGCGAAGATGTTGGTCTCGTCCTTCTCGGTCACCGCCATGAATAGGTCCACGTCGTTCCGGAGAATGCTCTGCAGGGTATGAGGGCTCGCCCCGTTGGCATGGAGGGCGCCGACGTCCAGCGTGTTGACCACATGATCGAACCGCTTCTCGACCTTCTCCACTACCATTACGGAATGCTTACCGGCGAGGATGCGGGCAATGTTGTAGCCGATCCTTCCTGCCCCTATGATGACGATGTTCATCTGATCGACCCTGAGCGATTATCCGCACCATAATCTGTCAGTGGCTATAATGACTACCTTTTGGTCCAATGGCCGGCGAGGCCGCTCCGGGCGGCGGAAGCGGACTTAATCCGTTTATAGAGGTTCTGCGTTCATCGATGGCATGTCGCTCAAGGTGTGGATGGTCGAAGTCAGGGTCCCGTTCCTGCTGCTGCCCATCATACTGGCCGTGGTCGGCGGCTCTCTGGCCGTGTACGATGGATACTTCGATGCCATCAACTTCGTGTTGTTCACCGCTGTTATAGTGCTGCTGCACATCACCGTCAACACCCTGAATGAGTATTATGATCATCTCTCGGGCCTCGACGCCAGCAACACGAGGAGGACGATGTTCAATGGCGGCACGGGCACCCTGCAGGCCGGCCTCCTGACGCCGCGCCAGGTGCTCAACGCGGCCCTGATCTCGTTCGTCATCGCGGCCCTCATCGCCACCGTGGTGGTATACCGCACCAGCCTGGCGCTGGTTCCGCTGGTGGTCCTGGGAATGGTCTTCGCGCTGTTCTACACCCAGATATTCGCGCGCAACATGCTTGGCGAGATCGCGGCCGGCCTCGGCCTCGGCGTCCTTCCGGTGATGGGCGCCTACATGGTCCACAACCCCGTGCCCACCCCGGCATGCATCGCCCTGTCGGTGATGGCCGGCATCCTCACTTTCAACCTGCTTCTGCTGAATGAGTTCCCTGACCTCGATGCGGACATCAAGGGAGGGCGGAAGAACCTGGTCATCACGCTCGGGACCCGGAAGGCGGCATGGCTGTATGCGGCCCTCACCTTCTCAGCGTACGGCATCCTGCTCCTCCTGGTCCTCCTTCACATGCTACCTGTGCTGGCCCTGCTCGGCCTGCTGACCCTCCCCGTCGCATTCAAGGCCGCCAGCATGTCGTTCACAGACCCAAGGGAGATAGGCTCCTTCCAGCAGGGGCAGAAGGCCAACGTTCAGCTGATCCTCGGAACCCAGGCGTTCGTGGCGATAGGCCTGCTGGCCACCCTGATGCTGGCATTGTGATGGTGTTCATCAAGAGGGCGGAAAAACGTCTGGAGAAGGACCAGCGGCGCATCGGCCGGCTGTTCGACGACATCTCGCCCACCTACGACCAATTGAACCATGTGCTGTCGATGTCGGCCGATGTCGGCTGGAGAAAGCGGACGCTGAAGGAGCTGGCGCTGCGGCAGGACGACGTTGTGCTGGACATCGCCACTGGGACCGGAGATCTGGCCATCGCAGCGCGCCTGGCATCCGGCTGTACGGTGATCGGGCTGGACCTATCGCGGGGCATGATGTCCGAGGCGATGGACAAATGGGAGAAGGCTTTCGATGATCGCTACCAGGCGGTGCAGGGCGATGCGCTGGTGATGCCGTTCGCCAATGGGCGGATGGACCGCGCCATGGTGGCATTCGGCATACGGAACATGCCGGACATCGGGGCCTTCCTGGACGAGACGAGGCGGGTCCTCAGGGACGAAGGCCGCCTGGCCGTGTTGGAGCTGTCGGTCCCGAAGAACCGCCTGTTTCGGCCCGTCTACCTGTTCTACCTCTCCCGAGTGCTGCCCGCCATCGGAGGGTGGCGTTCCGGCCAGAGGGAAGCGTACCGCTACCTGAGCGATTCGATACAGAACCTGCCGACGCCTCGCGCGCTGGAAGCGATGTACGAGATGCACGGCTTCAGGGTGGTCCGCTCAATCCCGCTGACCATGGGCATCTGTCATCTTTATTTGCTGGAGAAACAAAGACCTTGATGAGGCCCATGAACCTGAAGGAAAGGGCCAAACAATTGAAGACGGACATTCCTGCCGTATTCATCGCCATTAGGAAGAAGGAAACGCCCGCTCTGGCCAAGATAACGGCCGGGGTCACCGTGGCCTACGCCCTGTCACCCATCGACCTTATCCCGGACTTCATTCCAGTGCTTGGCTACCTGGACGATCTCATCGTCCTGCCCGCGCTGGTGGCGCTGACCGTCAAGCTCATCCCGTAAGAGGTCTTTGAGCAGTGCAGGCGAGAGTCAGAGGACCTATGGCAGAACGGCAGGCCGAAAAAATGGATCTATGCGGCGCCTATAATCGTCGTATGGTCACTGCTCCTGCTTCTGGTAGTGAAGCCAGTTTGGTTCTGACCGATCCTATTGGAATGGATCGTTCGGTCGTGACCAAGCAGATGTGGCGTGGCCAGCTGTATCAAAATGAACTATGCTGGCTTGACGCTTTGATAGGGCCCCCCTCATCAAGATGCCTGAGCGATCGGCCGATGGTCCAAACGGTCGGTTCTGATGCGCGAAATCGCCATCCATCCTGGGCCGGGCCTAGTCAGGAAACATGTTTAAATAGCTGTACTGCAACGACCAATTGAAATCAAAATCGTCTGTATTCTTTGCAGCTCGTTTTTATTTTCATGACCGAGTGAATCTAATGACAACCTTTACCGATCTAAACATTCCCCAGGACATAGTCAGGGCAATGAACGGCATGGGATGGGAAGAGCCCACCCCCGTGCAGGTAGCAGCGATACCGGAAGGCCTCAAGGGCGGCGATCTGTTCGCCCAGGCGCAGACCGGCACCGGAAAGACGGGAACGTACGGCTCGATAATCATCGGGCGGATCAAGGCCGGAATGAGATCCCCGTCCGCGCTGGTGCTCGCCCCCACCAGGGAACTGGCCAATCAGGTCTCGGAGGAGCTGAACAAGCTTTCCGCCTACACGGGCCACCGATGCATCCCCATCTACGGCGGGGTGGGCGTCGAGCCCCAGGCCAACAAGCTGAGGAAGGGCGTCGACATCGTGGTCGCCACTCCTGGCAGGACCAGGGACCTCATAGACCGGAAGGACCTGGACCTTTCCAAGATATCGATCGTCGTCCTAGATGAGGCGGACCGGATGCTGGACATGGGCTTCGCCCGGGACCTCAGCTATATCCTGTCCAAGGTGCCGAGGAAGCGGCAGACCATGCTGTTCTCCGCCACCATGTCGGAGGACATAAGGGAGCTGGCGATGGACCAGATGGTCAATCCCCAGGAGCTGCTGGTCTCTCGGGACGAACCGGTCCTGGACCTTACCACGCAGTATTTCCTCATGGTCGAGAGGAACGCCAAGAACGATGCGCTGACCACCATACTTGACGATGGCCAGCCCAAGGCCATAGTGTTCTGCAACGCCAAACACCGGGCTGACCGCCTGGCAAAGAAGCTGCAGGCCTATGGCTACAAGGCGGGAACGATACACGGCAACGTGGCACAGAACAAGAGGGAAAAGGTCATCAAAGAGTTCAAGGACGGCTCCATCCGCATACTGGTAGCGACGGACGTGGCGGCCAGGGGGCTGGACATCGATGCCGTGGACCTCGTCCTCAATTACGATGTTCCGAACGAGACGGACACCTATGTCCACCGCATCGGCCGCACCGGCAGGGCGGGAGCGGAAGGCACCGCGATCTCGTTCTTCATGGAAGAGGAGCGGAAGATGATCCGGGACATAGAGGTCAGGACCGGCAAGCCCATACATCCGCTGGAGATCACCATCGTTCATAGGCCAGAGCCTGAGCCGAGGCCGCATGCCGCGGCTCACATCGTACCGCGAGACTCCCGGCGATCATCATCGAGGGCCGGCAACGGCAAGGCGAACGGGAGGAACTTGGTGGAGATCAACTTCGGGATGATCGACAAGCTCACCAAGGGTGAGATCGCCAACATGGTGAAGCGCGGGGCCAATCTCAACCCCAGGGAGGTCGGGCTGATCACCATGGGAGAGAGGCGCACCCGGATCGAGATAGTCGGCAAGGATGCGAAGAAGGTCTCCGCCGATCTATCCGCCAGCACCTACCGCGGCAGGCCGGTAGAGGCGCGACTGGTGTAGGCGCTCCATCAAGAGCGCACCGCCACAGGCATGCATCCATCAGCCACGCTGACCACGCTGGCGTGCTGAGGGATGATCCCATACCGATCCATGGCATCCACTCGACCTCGCTGGATGCATGGCGGCCGTTCAGGACGGTCATATCGCCGCACACGACCGGCCGAGATCGTCATGCCACATGCCCGTATCGAGAAGATCGATCATCTGGGTATGTAAAAAAAGTGGGCCCGACCGGATTTGAACCGGCGACCATCGGGTGCCTCAGGACCAAGGAGGTCCATATGAGCCTGACGCTCCACCAGACTAAGCTACGGGCCCTTGCTGTGAAGTGAGGTTAATCGAGGGATTCAATATAAACCCTTTCTTTTCTGCGCTCACCGTCGTCAGCTCCATGATGTCCCGGCCGGGTGGCGCTCCTCGGACAAGGATAAGTATTCCCGCCTCCTAGCGAGTTACGAGGCATATCATGAGCGAAACGGTCAGGAGAGCGGCCTTCGGGGCGGGATGCTTCTGGGGAGTGCAAGCATCGTTCGATCGCATCAAGGGAGTCGTTTCAACTCAGGTCGGGTACATGGGCGGCCGCACCGAGTCGCCCACCTACGAGCAGGTGTGCACCAACCGAACCGGCCACGCCGAGACCGTGGAGGTGCAGTACGATCCGGAGCAGGTGAGCTACGAGCAGCTGCTGGAGGCGTTCTGGAACATGCACGACCCCACCACGCCGAACCGGCAGGGGCCGGATGTCGGAGCGCAGTACCGCTCCGTCGTGTTCTATTACGATGAGGGGCAGAGACAAGCGGCCGAGGCGATGAAGGAGAGGCTTTCCAGGAGCGGACGCTTCTCCAGGCCGATCGTCACCGAGATCGTCCCCGCGGAGACGTTCTGGCGCGCCGAGGAGTATCACCAGAAGTACCACGAGAAGCACGGCGGGGCCTGCCGCATCTGAGCCGCCGAGGCCACATGGGCGTCAGAGCTTGCATCAGCCGATTCAGAGGGACGAAGCGTTCGACCGCGCTAACAAATACCGTCCCTCCCATTTCCATAGCATGCGCTCCTCTCCCGATCTAGGCACGCTCTGTGAAATGGCACGCTCCTATGGTGCTTCGGACGCAGCCGTCCTGGAGTCCAGGGATATCGTCCTGGATCCCAGGGTGAAGCTGAAATGCATGGTGCCGCAGTGCGCCAACTACGGACGGAACCTGATGTGCCCGCCCAACGTCATGGGCATGGACGATTTCTCCGAGGTGCTGGAAAGATACACGCGTTCCATCCTCGTGCAGTACCCCATCCCGATGGACACCGAGTTCATGAGCAAGTTCTCGGGCAGCTCGATCGAGGACATCTACGAGACCGGAGAGTACGAGGAGCGCATGACCAAGAGCGAGCGGCAGTTCCAGGACCTGCTGGGCAAGCTGGAGTCGGACGCCCTGAACATGGGGTGCCGGTTCGCCGCCGCGTTCACCGGCGGTCCGTGCCGTCTGTGCGACGAGTGCGTCGGCCAGGGTTCCGGGGAACGATGCCGCCACCCCTTCCGCTCGCGTCCGTCCATGGAGGCCATGGGCATCGATGTGTACCTCACGGCGCGCAACGCCGGCCTGCCGTTCGAGATACCGGCGAAGGACCGCCCGGTGTGGAACGGCCTTCTCCTGGTGGACTGAGGGTTTGTCATGAATGACTCGTACGCGGAACTTGCGCCGGAGCGGAGGATCACGCTGAACGACGGGAACGAGATGCCCGTGATCGGCCTGGGGACATGGGGCCTGGACGGTGAAGCATGTTACCACACCGTCCTCGAAGCGCTCAGGATCGGCTATCGCCTTATCGACACGGCCTCTATGTACGGCAACGAGGGGGAGATCGGACGGGCGGTGCGAGACAGTGGGCTGGGCCGCAGCGAGGTGTTCATCACCACCAAGGTAGCGACCTCCGAGCAGGGCCACGAGGGAACGCTGGCCGCCTGCCAGGCCAGCCTTGAGCGGCTGCAGGTCAGCCAGATCGACCTGTACCTCATCCACTGGCCCACGGTCGGGAAGGACCGGGACACCTGGAGGGCCATGGAGGAACTGAGGTCCTCGGGGCTGGTCCGCTCCATCGGCGTCAGCAACTTCGCCATACCGCGGCTGGAGGAGATCATGCGGCCCGGCGCGGCGGTGCCGGCTGTCAACCAAATCGAGATGAGCCCGTTCGCTTACGATAGGGATGTCGTAAGATACTGCTCCGAGAAAGGGATCCGCATGGAGGCCTATAGCCCTCTCACCAGGGGCGCCTGCCTGCAGGAGAAGGAGCTCCTGCAGATCGCCAGCGCGTATGAGAGAAGCCCGGCGCAGGTGCTGCTTCGCTGGGCATTGCAGAAGGGCTTCACGGTCATACCAAAAGCGTCCTCTACTGATCACCTTAGGGAGAACCTCAGCGTCTTCGACTTCGAGCTGTACTTCGGCGACATGGCCAAGCTGGACGCCCTGAACACGACGGGCGGCATGATCGACGGATGAAACGGCGATACGGACGAAGCGCATCGTGCGAGAATGAGGAAGAGAAAAGAGATGGCGCCGTCGAACGGGCTCGAACCGTTGACCTTGTGATGACCGTTCCCGGTTAAGGGATTAACAGTCACACGCTCTACCGACTGAGCTACGACGGCTTGGCGTAATCGACCACAATAATCCACGCATATTAATCATTTGCGTTTCCTCTCCACCGACGGCGCGCCGTTGGCCCCGCCGTTTGAGGGGTGACAGCGCCTAGTCCAGCTCCTTCTTGAGCTCCTTTACCGTCCTCTCCATGTTGTCGAGGACGGTCTTGAGGTGCTCCATGAACGTCCTGAGCTCCTCGGTCGTCACCGCTCCGTCGGGAGACGGCTGTATGAGCCCCTCCTGCTCCAGTATGCGCATGGAATAGCGCACCTTGTGCTGAGGATGGTCCAGCAGTTCAGAGAGGCGGATGATGCCGATGGGTTCGTTCTCCCTGATGGCCTTCAGCATCTGGACATGACGCTGGAGAAGTTCCACCTCGCTCTCGATCTTCCGGGTCAGGACGCTGTTTCCCTTCATTCATCCCCTCTCGCTGCCGCCTCGATGGCGGTGGGGCATATAAATCAATATTCTTGTTGCCAGAGGTGAGGATGCTCTACATTACCTGTTCGGGAACGGGTTGAAATACAGAGCGTTCAGAATGGGTCATCATGCAGAAGGCGGCGGTATGCACCAACTGCGGCAGGAGAACGATGGCCGGGGAAGGAGGCCATGGCCTTCCGAAGAACTATCGCACGTGCTCTCGATGCACTGGCACGGTATGCTCCGACTGCGTTGACTGGACGGCCGGCTCCGGCGGCGAGGTGGTCTGCTCGCAGTGCTCTGGAAGGACCGCTCCGCGGCAGGGGAAGTGCGACTGAGCGGTGCGTCACGGGCCGCCGCAGCATCAAAGCAGGATCTCGAAATAGTCGTAGCTGGTCACTGGCCGGAAGCCCGATGACAGGTACAGGTCCAGGGCCCTTCGGTTCTGCGTCTCCACCTCGATCTTTATCGTGTCGACGCCCTCGTCCCGAAGAAGGTACGTCATCGCGCTCAGGATCTGCCGGCCGTATCCCTTGCCTCTCTCCAGAGGCAACACGGCGAAGCCGGACAAGTACGCTTCCCCGTCCACTATGTCAACGTCCATCATTCCGACCGCCCTGCCGTCTAGGCGGCCTACGAACCGGCGGGCCGTAGGCTTCTCGATGATCTCGCCGAAGCTCTGCAGCATGATGCCCTCGATCTCGGCAATACTACCGAGAGGCAGCTCGTCGATGACGATCTCGCTGCTGGCAGGCCGGAGCGACGACGGCTCCGAACGAAGTAGGTGCTCGGTGAAGGCGAGACGCCCGGATCCTCGGACGAACGCCTGCCCGCTCTCAGAGCCGACCTCGGAGACGAGCAGCATACGGGAGAAGCCCCGGTCTCGCGAGACGTCCATGACTCGCGCCAGCATGTTGGACGCAATGCCCTGTCGGCGATGCAGGGGGTGGACCATGCACATCACCTCTACCTCTTCGGGGCAGTAATGGCTCAGCCCCGCGTAGCCGACCAAGACGCCGTCCCGTAGCCACAAGAAATGGTCGTCGCCGTCGCCCGGACGGGACATGGTGTGGTAGTTCAGCTGCAACCGGTCCCCTTCCGGGCACTCCTTCTGCAGCCTCCTGACCTCATCAATCTCAGAACTGTCAAGAAAGCTCCTGCTGATGACGGAGTCGGACATGATGACCTCGGGCGCGCGGCTACACCATGAACCATGCCTTAACGTTGGGCTGGAACAGGTACACCATGATCAGCACGGGGATGATGATGACGAACCCCAGCGTCAGGAAGTCGAGCAGCCCTCCGCTGAGGAGGGTCGAAATGACGCTAAGCCCTATGCTGAGGAACCCGTAGATCACGGCGAGGTACCACGACCAGCCCTTGCCGTTGAGGAAGCCGTACGCCACGGCGAGTGCCAGCACGCCCATGATCAGCGAGACGGTCGCCATGGTGCCCAGGATGACGGACAGCTGGGTCATGAACCACTCCGGCACGCCGGAGTCTGCCAATGCCTCCAGGAACGCCGCGTCGCCCGCCAGGGACATGGACAGGAACAGGGCCGCCGCGGCCAGCAGGAGCAGCGCCCCTATCGCTATGTTGAGGATGGCGAGCAAGGTCACCCCGGTCGGCCTCTGCCGGTAGGGCAGCGGCGCCGGGTAAGGCTGAGGAGAGTAATTGTCGTTCAACGGCCCGGGAACGACATCTGTGTATTTTATCTCACGCTCGCGCGCGTTCGAGCGTAGAATGCCCTCACCTGCGGCTGGTAGAGGTACCATAGGATGAGGATGCCGATGAGCAGCCCTACCAGTGACAGGGGGTTGAGGGTCAACGAACCGATCACGTCCGGTACCAGTCCCAAGATGGTCAGTATGATCGCGAGCGACCTGGCCCACCTCCGACCGGCCCACAGTCCCCAGGCGATGATCAGATGGACCGCCCCTGTGGCCACAAGGACCACGCCCACCGCTGCCCCTATGGCGGCGCCGAGCGAGCCCAGTAGGGACAGCAGGCTGAACGCCAGCACCCCGCTCAGAATGGAGAGCAGGGCCTGCAGCACGTACAGCGCGGTGAGGATTGAGACCCCGCGCGGCCTAACATCCTCCTTTCGCATCGCCGCGGAACCGGCGGTCATGATGCAAATCAGTGAATCGATGGGTGTTAAGCATTATGGGCGCGGGGCAAAGACAAGACAGGATGGCTATGCTGGCGGAGAACGCTCAAGGCCGTGCCAGAATGAATGCCGAGCATCGCTTATGGAAGAGAAACGCGAAGGGGTTTCAGGCATAGTAGGCCTTCACATGGGGCTGGAACAGATACCACAGGATGACGATGTTGATCAGCAGCCCGATGATCGAGATAGGCTCCAGGCCGATGGCGCCAAGTATGGTGACTATCAGTCCAAGAACGGCCAGGATGATCGCTATTATCCTGGCCCACCCCTGGCCGGTCCATAGGCCCCAGGTAACAAATAGCCCGATCAGGCCGAGCAGTACCAGGAAGCCGCCGACTATGATGCCGATCCCTAAGACGACGGGTCCGAATAAAGCGCTTATCCCCAGAGCACCGATGCCTGCGACGATGAAGAGCAGCGACTCCAAGGCGAACAGGATCGACAGGATGGTAACACCGGTCGGTCTGACCTTTGTTTGGTATGCAGGCGTGTAAGCGGTCATTGCACACCTCCGATCTCTCTTCCGTCAATGGAAAGGATTGGAAAAAGTTTCAGGCCTTTCCGAACCATGCCTTTACGCCCGGCCTCATCAGGTATATCAGGATTATCACTGAGATGATAAGGCTGATCACCGCGCTTACCACTCCGGTAGCAGCGAGTCCCGAGATGACCAGGTTCACAACACCGAATATGATTGACAGCACCAGCAGGACGATGCTCAGCGTCCACGACCATCCTCTTCCCTTCAGATAACCGTAGGCGAGCAGGAACGCTATGATGGCCAGTATCAGGAACACCACGCCCATGATGGCGAAGATGAAGGGCACCGCCTCGATGAGCCACTGCGGTATCTGTTGACCAACCTGGTCAATTATCTCCTGGACATTTATAAAGGCGGTCACCAGGAACGATCCGATGGCCGCCAGCAGCGAGAGGATGCCACCAATTATCATCAGGATGGCCAGGAGCGTGACCCCAAAGGGCCGCTGGCGCGGTTGTGGATACACATATGGGGGCGGAGGAGGAGTAGGGGGAGGCACGTATGCGGGCTCCTCCACGGGCCGGTCGACGGGGGGCGGTGTATCGCTCGTCATGAGTGAAAATCTTAGAGCTAGCATTATTTAACATGATTCTTTGCCGCCGGTCCGGCAGGAGATAAATATCCAGAGTTGGATTGTGCCCCATGGCCTCCATAACGGTCAGGGAGCTGAGCAGGTCGTTCGGCGCTACGGCAGCCCTTGATCGCATCAGCTTTGATGTGGCGGAGGGCACCTTCTTCGGCTGCTTCGGCCCCAATGGGGCCGGCAAGAGCACGCTGCTGAGAGTGTTGACGGGACAGCTTCCGCCCACGGCCGGGGAGGTCCTCGTTTCCGGGATCGACGTCCAGGGCAATGGCATCGCGGTGCGCGAGAGGGTGGGCATCGTGCCCGAGGCGGAGTCGCCGCCTTCCTACCTAACTGCGTATGAGTACCTGGCCTTCGTTGGTCGGGTAAGAAAGGTGGACGATGTCGAGGGTCGGATCGACCGCTGGATCGACTTCTTCGATCTGGGAGCGTCGCAGGACGTGCTGTGCAAGGACCTGTCCAAGGGAACGAGGCAGAAGGTGATGCTATCCTCGGCGTTCATGCATGACCCCCCGCTCCTGTTCCTCGACGAGCCGTTCGTGAACCTCGATCCCATCTATCAGCACAAGCTGCGGGAATACCTCCTCCACCTCCGCGAGGAGGGCCGCACCATATTCCTATGCTCGCACATACTCGAAGCGGCCCAGAAGCTATGCCAGGAGATGATCATTCTCAACCGGGGAAGGATCGTGGCCTCCGGTAGCGTTCCCCAGCTGACCGCCGAGGAGGACCTCGAGACCCTGTTCCTCCGGCTGGTGGAGGAAGATGTTCATCCTTAGGGCCATGCTGCGGGAGGAGTACCGCATGCACTCCTCCTACACCTCGTCCCGCATGATGTTCGCCCTTCCGGCCTTCGCGTTCACCATCGCCCTGGTCACGTCCCTGGCGCTGGGCAATATCATGGGGGCCATGAGCCTGGAGGAACTTCTCTTCAACGTGAACGCCGGGGTGTTCCTGTATGGTGTCAGCGTGGGCGCGCTAGGCTTCATAGGAAGGACGCTGGTGGAGCGGCGGCAGGGGCAGCTGAACTCCATCATAACGATGCCCTCGCTGCTTCCGATGTCATACCGCTCCACCTTCCTCTGCTTCTTCGCCAGCGATGCCATCTTCTACTTCGCTCTGCTGATCGTTCCGGCCCTGCTCGGCATCCTGGCATCCCTCCCGTTCACTCACTTCTCAATCGTCTCGGTGCTGTCGGCGTCCCTCTCCCTGGCGCTGTCGTTCCTGTACGGGATGTCGCTCAGTTTCGCCGTCTCGGTGGCGGGCACCCGCTCCCGCGGCGCTTTCGCCATCATCGCCGCGGTGATCATCGCGCTGCTGCTCGGCCACGGCGCCCTTCACTTCTACGGCATCGAATGGCTGCTGCCGACCATGGGCTATCAGTTCAGCGCTCCTCCCCTGGGCGCCGATGCGCCCCTGGCGGCGCTATTCCTCGCGGCGACGATCATGGCGACCCTTCTGCTGTACGCGGCGGCCATCATCATGGTGCCCGAAAGTTTTCAGGGCCGGGAAGCTCGTCACGGCCGGCTGTATCCCCGATACTTTGCTCGGTTCGCGTCCTTCGGATCCTTCCAGCCGTACCTGGCGAAGGAGATGGTGGACCTCCGCCGGAGCGGGGCGGTAGGCAGGATGGTCCTCTCGTTTGTCATCCCTCTCACCATGCTCAGCTTCACCGGCTGGTATGTGAACAATGGCCTGGAGGTGCCGGTGGGATTCAACATCGTGTTCTACGCGGCCATGGTGGGCTTCTTCAGCGTGGTGCTGTACACCTCCCTGACCGAGGTGGACGCGCACGACTTCTACGGCACACTTCCGGTCGCCGTTCCCAGGGTGATCCGCACCAAGCTGATCATGTTCCTCATGCTCACCATGGGCATATCCACAGCGTTCGTGCTGGGAATCGCTGCCCTCAACGGCGAGGCCGGGATGCTGTGGCTCGCACTCCCGGTGCTATATGTGGTGTCAGTGTACATGGTCGTCGCCACCGCCTACCTTACCGGCCTACGTCCCAACTCCTCGCTGTTCGATCCGGCGGTGCTTAGCAAGTTCATCGTCATCTCCATCCTCCCCAGCCTTGGCCTGACCCTGATGTCGTTCTCGGTGGGCCGCACGGAGCTCGCCGCCGTCGCCATCGCCGGGGTGCTGGTGCTGCTGCTTGCCGCGGCCATGCTGCTCTACCGCCGCATCGATGCCAAGTGGTCGGGCAGAGGGTTTAATTGAGCGTCCCCTCATTCTTGAACATGGGCCGCGAGTCCAGGCTCCGGAGGGTCGTCCACCTCTCTGCACCGCTGTACCTGGTCTACTACGCCCTCCCTTCACCGCTGTGGGCTGATGGCCCGACCCGGGAGGTCGGTCTGTTGATCGTGCTGGCGGCGGTGCTGGTGGTGGAGGCGCTCCGCCTGCTCCTCGGCTTCCACATACCTGGCCTTCGCGGTTATGAGGACAAGCGCATCTCCGCAGGAGCATGGGCGGCCATCGGCCTGGCGTTTGCCATGCTATTATTCCCCCTGCCCCTGGTGGCCCCGGCAGTGGCGGGGATGGCCTACATCGATCCGTTGATATCCATGCTGCGCCGGACGTCGTGGTACCCGTGGGTGCCGCTGCTGGCCAACTTCCTGCTGGTCCTGGCGATATTGCTCATCTTCTACCCGCCCTCGCTCCGGGTGGCGGCCGCCGCGGCCGCGGCATCCGTCCTGGCGGTGGGCGTCGAGGCGCTTCGCTGCAGACGCGTCGACGATGACTTCCTCATGGTGGTGGTACCGCTCCTGGGGATGGCGGCGGTCATGCTGCTGTGATCAAAAAAGATGATCTGGGTCGAACCGTCGTGGCTTACGCTAAAGATAAACGGTCGATGCGTAGAAGAAGGAGCGATCACTCTATCTTCTTATCGCCCTTGTTCCACCAGGTGACGGTGCCGAAGAATCCGTTCTCGGGGAGCCGCCCAACCTTGGTCTCGAACGGCTGGTATGGACCGAAACACTTCTGCAGGGCTTCCTCCTCGGTGTCGTAGACCTTACCGTCGTAGGCGCACTGATAGACTGTCTTGTTCTTCTTCCTACCAACGATAGATTGCCACAGGCCCATGGGCCCTGTATTCGGAAGGGCATTAATAAGGATTGAGGTCGTAATCTCTATATCCGCTCATGGCTGAACTGTGGAGGGCGGTAGTCCTTTATATTCTACCAATCCAATTAGGTGGGCTATGAATAGAATCAAGGTCATCAACGAGCCATCGGAACTTGTACCGATGTTGCGTGCCGTTGATACCGCCATCAAGAGGGAGGTCCTCAAGGAGGTGACGCTCGAATGGCGCACCTCCAAGGATGTAGAGGCAAAGTTCGGTCCGGAAGGTGCCGAAGCCCTGAAATTCTTCGAAAAGATGAAGTTGGTAGAGACCCGCTGGCAGAGCACCAGCGGTTCGTTCCCGGAGAAGGCCTATCACACATATTACACCTCTTTTCACATCAACGCTTCCTGGCCGGTCTATGAGATCTCCGACGTCCTCGCGGCTGCCATGATGGCAGAGGAGGAGTTCGATGGACTGGAGAAGAAGATCTACGAGGAGGTGGGCCGCGACGGCCGCTTCGCCGGGGACATCGCCGAGAAGCTGGGCATCACCTCGACGATGCTGCGCAGCCTGGTCAAGCGCTCGGTCCGTCTGGACTATCGCGGTCATCGCATCGAGAGGCTCAAGGAGTAATCTCCCCTCATGCCAGACATATACATCCTGAGGCTGGGCCATCGGCCGGAGAGGGACAAGAGGGTGACCACCCACGTAGCCCTCACTGCCAGAGCGTTCGGTGCCAAGGGCATCTACGTCTCGACCAAGGACGAGGAGCTTGAGAGGAGCGTGCGCTCGGTGGTGAAGCGCTTCGGAGGCGATTTCGAGATCACCACTGGGGTGAAGTGGAAGCCGATGCTCAAGGACTTCGAGGGCACATCGGTCCACCTGACCATGTACGGCACCCATGTCGATGATGCCATGCCCCGCGTCAAAGGAGCGGTGACGGAGAAGATGCTCATCGTGGTAGGGGCAGAGAAGGTCCCGCCGGACGTCTACCAGTGGGCGACGTTCAATGTCGGGGTGGGCAATCAGCCACATTCCGAGGTCGCCGCGCTGGCAGTGTTCCTGGACCGCTTCTTCCAGGGCGAAGGCCTCCGCCGGGACATGAAAGGACATATGACGGTCCTGCCCTGCGAGCGGGGGAAGAAGGTTGTCAACGATTCCGAGCGAGAGTGAGTGCCTTCGCATCCTGGCCGATGAAGGTGTCCACCCCAGGGTCATCGGTCATGTATGCGTAGTCATGAGGGTGGCCGAGGCTATCGCTCTAAGGTGCGGCGCCAGCCTTGCACTGGTCCGCGCCGGCGCCCTGCTGCATGACCTCGGTCGCGGTCGGACCCATGGTATCCGGCACGGCGTCGAGGGGGCGAGGCGGGCGAGGGAGCTCGGCCTGCCGGAGGAGCTCGTGCTGATAATACAGAAGCACGTGGGCGCTGGCATCGATCCCGAGAACGCCAAGGGGCTGGGGCTTCCACCTCTCGATTATATGCCATCGACACTGGAGGAGAGGATCGTCTGCCACGCCGACAATCTTGTCGATGACGGCGCCGTGATAGGCTCTCAGGAAGCGTACCAGGACTTTGTCGGAAAGGGGCTGGAGCGCCAGGGGCAGAGGATGCTGGAGATGCATCATGAACTGTCCGAGGCGTGCGGCGTCGATATCGACGAGATGATGCCAAGCATCGACCTGAAGGGCCATAGCCCGTGCTCTGAACTGATCTGAAAATCATTGGACGTTCAGTCCTTCGGGGCGGTAAGCCTCTTGAACGTCCCTTTGAGGTACTCATCCCGCAGGTGATGATAGTCCCGCGCGTTCTGCAATGCCCTCTCTCCCAATGTGGCATCGTCGCTCTTGACCACCTTGGCCGGGATCCCTACCACTAGGGAGCGGGGCGGGATGTTCATCTTCCCGGTCACCACCGCGCCGGCGCCGATGATGCACTCCTCTCCGATGACCGCACCTTCCACGATGGTGCAGTTCATCCCGATGAGGCAGCGGTCGCCGATGTCGGCCCCGTTGATGATGGCCCCATGACCTATCGTCACGTCCTTCCCGATTCGGGTGGGATGCTCGCTGTTGACGTGGATGACGGCATGGTCCTGGACGTTGCTGCCCTCGCCAACTATGATATCGTTCTCATCGCCCCGCAGCACTGCACAGGGCCACACGCTGGCCCCGTCCTTCAAGGTAACGCGCCCTATAACTACCGCTGCTGGATCGATGTAGACGCCCTTTCCGATCATTCGTTCACCGATAATGATCTCAGATCTTTACCGGCTTCTTGGTGGTGACGCGCTTGGGGAAGTACTTCAGAAGGATGACGTCACCTACGGCGCCGATCCAGCGGAACGGGACGTTGACCGCCTTGGACTCCTCCACCAGTAGGGGGTTGGTCTCGCCGACGAACAGCCCGTCCACGCGCTTGTTGTCCAGGTCGATGACGAGGTTGTTGACGTTTCCCAAGAATATGCCGTTGGGCGTGTAGACCTGCAATCCAATCAGTTCGGAGGCTTCCTCTAGCATGAGTTCATCCCGGTCCTGGTATCGGCTTTTATGTCTTAAACATTATTGTGAGAAACCAGCGAGCAATGCGTCCCCTTCGCCGAAAGGCCCGGCATCGAGCGGCCGGCCGGCGAGGGGCACGGCGAAGGCCGCACCCATTGGCGACAATCTATTTATCCGGGAATGGATAATACGGTTTTGCAAACGTTATGCACAACCGAGAGGATGATCATATGGATGAGCTTGAGCAGATCAGAGAGAGGAAGAGGCAGGAGCTCGCCGGCGAGAGCGGCGCAGACTGGCCATCGGAGCCGGTGAACGTGAACGATGGCAACATCGTCGATTTCGTCAAGCGCTACGACGTCGTGCTGGTGGACTGCTGGGCGCCATGGTGCGGACCCTGCCGGATGATGTCCCCGGTCATCGACGGCCTTGCCAAGGACATGCGGGGCAAGGTGGCCTTCGCCAAGCTCAACACCGATGAGAACCAGAAGACCGCCATGCGGTACACCATCGAAGCCATCCCCACCCTCTTGGTGTTCAAGGACGGGGAGCTGGCGGATCGGTGGGTGGGAGCGCGTCCCAAGGAAGACCTGGCCCGCCGACTGCAGGCCATGCTCTGAACGCAACGTCGGCATGCGTTGACATCAAACCTCTTCCCTTATTCTTGCCAGGCCGGCGACGTTGTCCCCCCAAGGCCCCGACGCTCCCGAAGGTACAAATTGCTGGAACATCATCCATTAGTGATACCATGGATGCGGACGTTGCGATCATAGGCCTGGGGCCAGCCGGACTACAGGCGGCCATTCATGCCGCGAGGAAGAAGGTCAAGGTAGTGGCATTGGGCAAGAGCGAGAGCTCAGCGCTGAACAAGGCGGAGGTGGTGAACTTCTTCGGCATCCTCTCGATGGCCGGTCCAGAGCTCCTTCGCATCGGCCGAGAGCAGGCCAAGAACTTCGGAGCGACGATCGTGGAGGAGGACGTGATGAAGGTCGTCAAGGACGGCGACGAGTTCAAGATAATCACCGAGACCGACCTCGAGATCAGGGCCAAGGCGGTGGTCCTGGCCATGGGGGCCAGCCGGGCCAAGCTGAACGTACCCGGGGAGGCCAGCCTCGTAGGCAGGGGGGTAAGCTACTGCGCCTCCTGTGATGCCGGCTTCTTCCGCGGCCGAACCGTGGCCGTCATCGGCGAGGAGTCGGAGGCGGCGGAGTCCGCCATTCTTCTGACCGAATATGCCGCCAAGGTCATCTGGGTGCACCGTGAGCTCAAGGTCTCACCCAACATGCTGCAGAAGGCTGCCGCGGCCAAGGTGGAGATGGTGCCTGGAGATCCCACGAAGATCGAGGGAGAGGCGTCCGTCACCGGACTCGAGCTGAAGGACGGCCGCCGGTTGGACGTTCAAGGAGTGTTCATCACCCTGGGGGCCAAGGGCTCCATGGAGCTGGCCCTGGAGCTCGGCCTCCTCCCCGACCCGTCCGGCAGGATAAGGGTGGACGAGAACTGCCGCACCGATATGGAGATGGTGTACGCATGCGGCGATGTCACTGGCAGCCCGTGGCAGCTGGCCCGAGCGGTCGGTCAGGGAGCGATCGCCGGCGACAACGCCGCCAGGGCGGTGCGCCAGGAGAAGAGCTGATGGCGCTGGAGAACAAGCTGGTGGCCGGCATCCTCCGTGATGAGGGCGGCTTCCGCGACGCGTTCCGCGAGGTGCTGGATGAGGACCTCAAGATGAGCGTGCACGAGTTCTGCACCTCAACAGGGCTGTCGCCCAGCACCATCTACAAGATCATGCAGGACCGGCGGGAGCCGAACCTGCGCACCGTCCGCGAGATCATAAGAGCGGTGAGGAACCTGGAGAACCGCCCCGGCGGCAACTTCATCGCGGTGGTCGGTCACCGCGTCGTCCTCAACAAGATGGAGGAGCGCATCGTCCGGGTGCACGGCCGTGACGTCCGGATCAAGGAATATCCTGCGGCGAGCATCGAGGACGCCATCGTGGCCGCGGTGAACGCGGAGAGGGACGGCGCCATCGCCCTGGTGTGCGCGCCTATCGCCGCGCCTACGGTCGAGAAGATCCTGACCATCCCGGTCTCTATCGTCATCCCTCAGGACAGCGTGGTGAGAGCCATCGCCAATGCCGCGGCGAAGACCGCCTAGACGACGGTCTTCTGCACTTCCAGCTCGTCCAGGATGTCCTTGCGCAGGGCGATGAACTCGCTGGACGCGCGGTTCCGGGGCCTTGGCAACTCGAGCTCCCATAGGTCCTTGATGGAGCCGGGACGGCCGGTCATGACCACGATGCGGTCGGCCAGGAACACCGCCTCGTCGACGGAGTGCGTCACGAAGAGGACCGTCTTCCTGGTCTCTTTCCAGATGCGAAGAAGTTCAAACTGCATCTGATTTCTGGTCTGTGCGTCCAGTGCGCCGAACGGCTCGTCCATCAGCAGCACCGCGGGATCGTTGGCCAGCGCTCTGGCGATCCCCACGCGCTGCTTCATGCCGCCGGACAGCTCGTTGGGGTGGGATTGCTCGAACCCCTTAAGGCCGACCAGCTCTACGTACTTCTGAGCGGTCTCGGCCCTCTTCTCTGGTGGTATGCCTCGGACCTCCAGGCCGAACTCGATGTTCCTCTTGACATTGCGCCAAGGGAACAGGCCGAAGTCCTGGAACACCATGCCGCGGTCGGAGCCGGGTTCGGTAATGCCCTTCCCGTTGAGCTCGATAGCGCCTTTCGAGATGCTTTCCAGTCCGGCCACCATGCGAAGGAGGGTGGTCTTCCCGCAGCCGGAAGGGCCGAGCAGGCACACGAACTCGCCCTCCTCGACGTCCAGGGTGAAGTTCTGGATGGCTACGAGTTCCTCCTTATCCTTGGGAAACACCTTTCCCACGTTCTTGAAGGATAATATGCTCATTTCATCCCCATCCTTTCTGCGACCTTGTTCTCCAGAAGGCGGCTGAGCGAGGTGGTCAGTATGCCCAGGATCGCCACGGCGATGATGCCGACGAACATGTAATCATACATCCCGTTGGTGTAGGTTGATAGGATGAGCGCGCCCACTCCTCCTCCGGGAGCAGCGATCCATTCCGCTGCCACGATGACCATCCATCCTACGCCCAGGCCTATTGATATCCCGGTCATGAGATATGGGATGGTGAACGGCAGGATGACCTTGCCGAACATCTGCAGTCTGGACGCCCCCAGCGTCCTTGCTGCGTCCAGCAGGATGGGGTCCACGCTTCTCACGCCGAACATGACATTGTACAGCACAGGGAAGAAGACGCCGTAGAATACGGTGACGATAGGTCCGTACAACACGCCGAACGCGGCGAAGAAGAAGCCGGCCAGCGCCAAAGGCGGAATGGGCCGGAGGATCTCGCTGGCCGGCATGCCCAGATACCGGGCGTATTTGGAGCCTCCCATAAGCAATCCCAGAGGGACGGCCAATACTATGGCCAGGGCGAAACCCCAGACGAAACGGTTCAGGCTGGCTATGATGTGGTTCAGAAGCGGGTTATGCGTCAAAGGATCTCCCGAGAGCGACACGAGGAACGCCTCGAAGACCACGTCGGGAGCCGGCAGATAACTGAGCTTCATGCTCTCGAGATATATCGACAGCCCCCACCAAATGAGAAGGAACGACACCAATGATATGGCGGTCAATACTATCTTCGTGCCTTCGCGCCTCAAAATCTCGCGCCATGACCAACTTGTCGTCCCCATCATCTGGACCCGCCTTCATGAGAGAGATGTTCGAATAAAAAGCTATGGAGCATGCGTCCGATCCACGGACCTCTGGAACGTCCATTTATATGAGGCCGGGCGCTCGTTCTAGGGCGGTGAAAAGGAAATGGAAAGGGTTTGATGATCATCCCATCCGGACCGTCAGGCCGTTCTGCTCCGCCACCGAGCGGAGCAGCAGGTACTGGATGGACGATTCGCCGGGGCTGGCGATGAACTTCCCGCCCAGGTCGGCGATGTTGTCGATGCCTGCCCTCACGACGATGGCCGATCCCTCAGTATTGGCCAGGGCCACTATCTCGGTCGGTATGCCGTTCTGAAGATGCCTCATGATTGCTGGGGGGCTTCCCAGATAGCCAACGTCGATCTGGTCGAGGTTGAAGGCATCCATGACGTTCCCGCCGGCAGCATATCCGCCTGGCTGAGGCGAGGTGGTCTGAATGCCGTAGGTAGCAAAGATGCTCTTGCCGTCAAAGCCCGGGATCTCGGTGCTCTCAGCCACTACTCTTGCGAACTGGTGGAGGTCACCAGCCAGGAATCCCACCCTGACAGTGGTCAGCTGAGCATTGGCAGCGACCGGCTCTATGCCGGCAGCGGCCTCCATGTAGCCGGTGTTGACGTACTGCTGTACGAACTCGGAGACATTGGAATATCCATTGTCATTGAGGTTCGATTCCTTCAGCAGTCCGAGGTTCATGTATTCCTGAGTATAGTTCTGGAAATACTGTCGAGACTCGTCGCTGATGTTGTATTCCATCTGCATGTGCTTGGTCGCTTCCGCCACCACGCTCACATTACGGTTGCTGAACGCCGCGCCAATCTCCATTAGCTTGGTGTAGTTCTCGCTGTTCGGCTCCTTCAATGTCTGCTGTATCCATTCTGTTGCCACGATATGGGCCTTCACGAATCTCTGGGCGGTCTCGCTGTTGGCCGCCGCCCATTCCTTGTCGAAGGCGACTACGCAGCATGGGTGGTTCGGCCAGTAGTCACCTGACTCCAGCAGGACATGACCTGTTCCATCGAGGACGGAGTCGGACACATACGGTTCCCAGCTCACTCCGCCATCCACGGTCCCCTGCCGTATTGCAGCGGATTGGTCCTTCGGTGCTATGTTAGTATACTTTATCACCGTGGGGTCGTTGGCTGGGTTAAGGATGCCGGAGGCCAAGACCCCGGCGGCCACAACCACCACTGCCACCACGGCTACGATCGCGATCAAGTACTTGCGCTCCATGTGACACCTATAGGCTTTTGACCACTCTCTCCATATAAATGAGTTATCTCTAAATGGGCTATGGCTATCCTTTTCGTGTTAACTTTTCCAAGACCTTTCCCTTAAGTCGCCGGCATTCGAACGGTGGCGAGGCTCGCGGCCGCGGTCGGAAAAAGGGCCATTGTCCAAGCCGCGCGGATATCGGCTCTGATTGAGTGAATATAAAAAAGTATATACCTTTACAAACATCAGCTGCCGATATTAATGTTCGAGATCAACGTGGAAAGCAACACCCCATTGACCCCGCTGAGCGACGTCGACGACATCGCGCTACAGTTCCTCACCCATATAGGCTACCTGCCCAAGGGATACAACCCCAAGACCAACGTCGTGGACACCCAGGACAGCGTGCCGTACCGGCTGTTCATGGACTGCTTCATGCGGAACATCAAACGACCGTGGCAGGTGGAGGAGCTTGCCGCCTATCTCAACACCACCAAGCCCACCATCTATCGTCATCTCAACAAGCTTAAGGCCATTGACATATTGGAGGAGATGGAAGTGGAGCGCGACGGCAGTATGAAGCGCGGGTACCGCATCCGCTACGGCGATCTTCGCAAGGCGTGGTCCTTCACCGAGGCCAACGTCGAGATGGCCATGCAGAACTACCGCCAGACCGTGGAACACTTCCAGAGACTTATCGAGGAGGCATCGGGATGAAGGGAAACGACACCGAGCAGTTCGTCATCAAGGGTTCCAAGTATCGCGTGGTCAGCAAGAACGGGGATGGCACGCCGATCATATCGACCGGGGAGTTCAGAGGCTACGCCGCATTCGCCAGCGAGATCGCCATCGCCGTGAAGCTCGACACCGCCGATGGAACGGAGGGCCGGATGCGCTTCATCCCCTACCATGCCATACTGGCCATCGACGTCATCGCCATGGCGCCGCAAAAGGCCAAGGAAGAGAGCAAGGAGAGCCAGGTCTACTACGGCTGAGCGACGTGCCGCTACAGGAATATCATCAGGAGTTGGTGCAGCGCCTGCTGGACGGCCGCATCCGGGACAAGGACGACCTCCAGCGGGCCAAGATCGAGCTGTGCCGCAAGCACTGCCTGAAAAGAGTGCCGCTCAACTCCGAAACATTGTCGCTGCTGAGCGGCGCCGGCCTGCGGGCGGCGGAGGCGATACTGCAGCGCAAGCCGGTGCGAACGCTGTCCGGCGTGGCGGTGGTGGCCGTCATGACGTCCCCGGCGCCGTGCCCGCACGGCAAGTGCATCTTCTGCCCCGGGGGCGTGGACAATGGCTCGCCGCAATCATACACCGGCAAGGAGCCGGCGGCCCGCCGCGGCGCCTCCTATGAGTTCGACCCGTATGAGCAGGTCAAGGGCCGTATAGGGCAGCTGGAGGTCATCGGCCATCACGCCGGGAAGGTCGACCTGATCATCATGGGCGGGACGTTCACCTCCCGTACGACGGATTATCAGGGGTGGTTCGTCAGGCGGTGCTTCGACGCCATGAACCGCGTCGACTCGCCCACCCTGGAGGAAGCGCAGCTGCTCAACGAAACGGCCCCGTACCGGTGCATAGGGATGACCATGGAGACGCGGCCGGACGCTCTGACCAAGGAGCAGTGCACAGCGTCCATGCGGCTCGGCATGACCAGGGTGGAGATGGGGGTGCAGGTGCTCGACGAAGACATCCTCAGGAACGTGAACCGGGGACACGGCCTCCAGGCGATCGTGGACGCGACGGCGGTAGCGAAGCGCGCCGGCCTCAAGGTGTGCTACCACATCATGCCCGGCCTGCCCGGCTCGTCGCCTGACCTCGACGTGGAGAGCTTCCGCCGCATGTTCGACGACCCTTCCTTCCGTCCGGACATGCTGAAGATCTATCCCACTCTGGTGGTAAAGGGAACGAAGCTGCACGAGATGTGGGAGTCTGGCGATTACAGTCCGTACACCACCGCCGAGGCGGTGGACGTCATCGCCAGCATGAAGGCGATCGCTCCGCCGTACGTGCGCATCCAGCGCATACAAAGGGACATTCCGGTCCCTCTGATTGAGGCCGGGGTGGACAAGGGGCATCTGCGCGAGCTGGTCAAGGAGCGGATGAAGGAGCTGGGAACGGCGTGCGGCTGCATACGCTGCCACGAGGTCGGTCTGATGGGCATTGCCAGCTACGACGCGGAGGAGGCGAGGCCCGGAGAACTGGTCTACGAGGCGTCCGGGGGACTCGAGCACTTCCTCACCGTCTCCCTCCCGGAGCGCGACGCCCTGGTCGGTTACGTTCGTCTGCGAACCGGCGACGGCCCCGTTGCCAGCATAAGGGAGCTGAAGGTGTTCGGGAAGACGGTCCCCCTCGACAGCGATGGCGAAGGGTGGCAGCACCACGGCTTCGGCCGCCAACTGGTGGCGAGGGCGGAGGAGCTAGCCAGGAAAGAAGGCTGCACCGGTATCCAAGTCACTAGCGGGGTCGGCGTTCGCCGCTACTACGCCTCGCTCGGCTACCGCCGCGACGGCGTGTACATGGCAAAGCGGTTGTGAGCATCCCGCAGTGCTAAATATACGGCGGACGGCTGGAACGTAGCATGCGATCGTGCGCCCGAGAGAAGCTGGAACGCTCGGAGGAGGATTGGAAAAGAACTCTGACTCCAGAGCAGTTCCGCATACTCCGCCAGGACGGCACCGAGCCGCCGTTCCGCAACAAGTACTGGGACAACCACGCTAAGGGCGTGTACCTGTGCGCCGGATGCAAGAGCGAGCTCTTTTCCTCGGACACCAAGTTCGAATCGGGGACGGGATGGCCGAGCTTCTACGAGCCAGCGTGCGACGGAGCCGTGGAGGTCACCGAGGACAAGCGCTTCGGCATGGTCCGCGATTCGGTGGTGTGCGCGCGCTGCGGCGGGCATCTCGGGCACGTCTTCAATGACGGCCCCCCTCCCACCGGGTTGAGGTACTGCATGAACTCCGGAGCTCTGGAGTTCAGAGAGGAGTGACAGGGGCTAGGCCCCTGAAAGGGCCGTTCAGGCGTTGGAGACGGACATCACGACGACGTCGCGGACCGCCCTCATCTCGCTGAACGGGAGCACCAGGCGTCCCTGGGCGTCCGTCTTGTAGAGGCGGGTCTCCACTTCCTGGGCGGGGACCACCAGAACGTTCTGGATGTCGCCGCTGGCGGTGTTGATTAGAAAGTTCTCGATCATTCCCAGGATCTGCCCGTCGTTGGTCATTACCGTCTTTCCCTTGAGCTCAGTTATAAATTTCCTCATCCCAGCAACCTCTTCTAAGGTGAATTCTGACTGGGGCAATAATCAGGTCCTCTGTATTTAAGATATGCGAGCCGCGTTCCCGCCCCCCCCCGTTATTCGAGCGTGGCAGGTAGCATCGTGAGCAACGCCGCCGTCGAGGCTTGGGGGGCGGCGCTCGCATCGCCGCCGCACATCGGAAAAGCAATGTTTATTAATCGGCTGACGGTTCGTAACCGCAAGAGTTGGCTTAGATTGATCACCAGGGAAAAATGGTCTCCTAATGGGAATGGCTGCGCGTTCTTGAACATCCTGGGTGACTATCGCTATCTCAGCGAGGGCCACTATGGAAGCCTTGAGGCGGAGATCTCCGGCGTGAGGGTCTATCCGACCATCAAGGAGGCTCTCGATGCGTACGTCGTTCCGCTGTGCATGCAGCGCGCGGAGGCGGCCGGAATACCGGTGCCGGAATACTACATAACCAACGACACCTTCGAGCCGCCATGCATCGTCTATCCAATCAATCCGTTCATGAAGAAGCACAGCGTGGTGTACAAGGCCGGCCACGTGAAGCGGATCGCCCGCTCCATGACCCGGAACTTCAAGTACGCCATGTGCGTCCAGCGGATCGACGATGACGCTGCCATACGCGAGTACAAGTGCGTGCTGGGGACTACCACCTGCGAAGAGATCTCCGGCATATCCTCCAGGGTGTGGGAGCTGTTTCACCTCCCCATCTGCAAGCTACGCATCATCGAGGACGGAAAGCTCATGCTGAGTTCGATAGAGCCGCTGCAGCTGCAGGAGCTCGGTTCGAGAGAGCTGAAGTTATTGAGGAAGGCGAACGAATGGCAAATATAGCCTGCTTTGTAGAGCGCTATACCGTTTCCAGGGCGGAGGAGCTGACCGCGCTGGCAAACTTCAAGCTGGCCGCCCACCAGCTCGGACACAACCTCGAGTTCGTGTTCCGCCGGGATATCGCTCGGATCCCGTCGTTCGATGCGCTGTTCATTCGCTCGCTGACGGATCCGCTGAACGCCGCCTACGTGGCGTCCAGGACCGCGGAGCTATACGGCATGCCCGTAATTGACGATCCCGATTCGATCATCATCTGCTGCGACAAGATCAACATGTACATGCACCTGATGAGGGCGAACGTGCCGATCCCGGAGACGCGTTTCATCAGCAAGGGTGAGATGGACCGGAAAGCGATCGAGGCATTGTTCGAAGAGCTGGGCGCTCCGCTCATCATCAAGGCGCCGCACACCTCGTTCTCGCTGCATGTGGACAAGGTGTCGACGGTGCAGGAGTTCCAGGACGCGGCCCGCCGATACTGCCGCCGCGCCGACGAGATCGTGGCGCAGAGATTCGTCCCTTCACGGTTCGACTGGAGGGTGACGACTTTGGACGGCCAGGTGCTCTTCGTGTGCAAGTACATCATGCCCGGCGATTCGTGGAAGCTGTCCCGCCAGGACAACGGCCACACCGAGTGGGCCAAGATCGAGGCGGTGGACATAGATAGCGTCGACCCCCGCCTGCTGGAGGTGGGCGTGGCGGCGTCCCGGGCGATCGGCCGCGGTCTGTATGGCGTTGACATCAAGCAGGTCGGCGACGATTACGTGGTGATCGAAGTCAACGACAACCCCAACATCGACGCCGGAGGGGAGGACGCCCGGAACCCCGAGGTGTACGGGCGCATCATGCGGTGGCTGACAGGCGAGCGCACCTTCTGACTACCGGTACACTCCCGGATCCGTCCACCGCGGCCGGGCGGGGTCGATACTGCGGCAGAAGTCCTCATACCATTTCATGACGTCCTTGGTGCATGATGCGCGAATAACCTTCAGCGCGGCGTCGAAGTGCTGCGGTTCGATGCTGTCTGCCTTAGCGTCCTCTCGGAGGGCGGTCATGGCGGCCTCGCGGCACAGCGATTCGATGTCCGCTCCCACGAAGCCGTCGGTCCTGTTCACGAGGTCGTCGAGGCTGACGCCGTGAAGCGGCATGTCGGCGGTGTTGATCCTGAATATGCTCAGGCGCGCCCCGGCGTCCGGCACCGGGACCAGGGCCAGGCGGTCGAAGCGGCCCGGCCGCAGCAGCGCGGGATCGATGATGTCCGGCCGGTTGGTGGCCGCCATTACAGTAACGCGGTCCAGCGGCTCGAAGCCGTCCATCGACGTCAGCAGCTGGTTCACGACCCGCTCCGTGACGTGGGAATCGCCCTCCCCGCCTCTCCTCGGCGCTACGGCATCGATCTCGTCCAGGAACACGATGGCTGGGGCGACCTGCTTGGCCTTCTTGAATATCTGGCGTATCGCCTTCTCCGACTCGCCGACCCACTTGCTCAAGATCTCCGGCCCTTTCACCGAGATGAAGTTGACGCCGCACTCGTTCGCCACAGCCTTGGCGATGAGCGTCTTGCCCGTTCCCGGCGGACCATACAGCAGGATCCCGCGGCCCGGCTTCACGCCCATCCGTTCGAAGCTGCCCGGATCCTCCAGCGGCAGCTCGACCATCTCCCGCAGCAGCCGCTTGACGTCCTCGAGGCCGCCCACGTCGTCCCAGCGGACGTGCGGCACCTCCACAGCGACCTCGCGCATGGCTGACGGCTCCACTTCCCGGCGGGCCTCGTTGAAGTCGCCCTGCGTCACCCTCATCGATTCCAGCACCTCGGGCGCCACCGGCCTGTCCAGATCCAAGTCGGGAACGTGGCGAGCCAGGCACTTCATGGCTGCCTCCCTGGCCAGGGCGGCGAGGTCCGCGCCGACGAATCCGTGGGTGGAACTGGCCAGCCTGTTCAGGTCGACGTCCTTCTCCAGAGGCATGCCGCGGGTGTGGATCTGCATGATCTCCAGCCTGCCTCCCCTAGTCGGCACGCCGATCTCGATCTCGCGGTCGAAGCGACCCGGACGACGAAGGGCCGGATCGATGGCGTCCTCGCGGTTGGTCGCGCCGATGACGATGACCTGGCCACGGCCGCCGAGGCCGTCCATCAGGGTGAGCAGCTGCGCGACCACGCGGCGTTCCGTCTCTCCCGTCACGTCCTCGCGCTTGGGCGCGATGGAGTCGATCTCGTCGATGAAGACTATGGACGGCGCTTCCTTCTCTGCCTCCTCGAACTTCTCCCGCAGCTTCTCCTCGCTCTGCCCGTAGTACTTGGACATGATCTCTGGACCGTTGATGCTGTAGAAGTTCGCCCCCGACTCGTTCGCCACGGCCTTGGCGATGAGCGTCTTGCCCGTTCCCGGCGGACCGTACAGCAGCACGCCCCGGGGGGGAACGATGCCGAGGCGTTCGAACAGCTCGGGATGCTTGAGCGGCAGTTCGATGATCTCGCGCACGCGCTTCAGCTCGTCCCCGAGGCCTCCGACGTCGTCGTAGGTGACCGACGTCGAAGCGACCTCCTCCGCCTCCACCGGTTCGGTCTTTACGACCAGCTCGCTGTGGCTGCCGACGACCACCACCCCGGACGGCTGGGTGCCGACGACCACGAACGGCAGGAACCCTCCCATGAGGGCGATGTTGGGAATGATGATGGCGTCGCCCTTCACCAAGGGGCGGTTGGTCAGCCCCTTCTTGAACAGCTCCTCCACGCCCTGGCCGAAGCGTACGCGTTTTCCTGGGGGGATCTTGGGCGCCACCACGATCTTGGTGGCCGGCTGCGTCTCCGCCCTGTTCACCGCGACCTTCTCCCCGATGCTGATGCCGGCGTTGGAGCGTATCATCCCGTCGATGGAGATGAGTCCCTTCCCCTCATCCTCCTGGGGGGCCCTGAACACCTTGGCCGCGGTCTTCCGCTTGCCAACTATCTCGATGAAATCGCCCATGTCCACGCCCAGCGCCTTACGGGTCTCGGTGTCCACCCTGGCCCTGCCCAGACCCACCTCGGACTGATGCTGTGCGCTCGCCACCTTAAGCATTACCGGTTCGCTCACGCGATGCCCCGTCAGGGGAATCGTGGGTGGCCATATTAACCTTCGGCCGTGAGGGACGCAACATTATATTCCGCTCCGCTCTTGAGAGGCGCATGGAAATGACGCCTGAATGCATCCCCTGCCTGCTGGGAAGGGTGCTGTTCGAGGCCGAGCTGTGCGCCCCCCGCCGCGCCGCGGCGGCCATGCGGGACGGCCTGGCGATACTTCACGAGAGCTATGTTCCAGGAGCGAACTCGGCCGAGGTCGCCACCAAGGTGCACCGGCGGGTGTATGACGTGCTCGGATGCGAGGACCCTTACGCCAGCCTCAAGGAGAGGAGCGACGGGGTCGCCGCATCGCTGCTGGACCGCGCGCGAGAGTTCATAGCCCGGTCCGAAGACCGCCTGGAGGCCGCCGTGCTGGTGGCCATCGCTGGCAACGTCATGGACTTCGGCATTCCGGGACATGATGACCCGGAGCAGCTGCGACACGACCTCGACGCGATCCTGGCCCAGGGCCTGGACGTCAACGACGTGGGCGGCCTGCGGCAGCGTCTCGGTCCGGGACGGAGGGTGGTGTACCTGACGGACAACTGCGGCGAATCGGTCCTGGACCGCCTGCTGGTCGAAGAGATCAAGAGCACCGGCGCTACCGTGGTCGGAGTGGTGAAGGGTGCGCCGGTACTGACCGACGTGACCATGGACGAGACGCGCCGGGCCGGTCTGGACGAGGCTTTCGACGAGATCCTGACCACCGGCATGTTCGCGGTCGGCATCGACACCCGCAGGATCGGAGATCGCCTCCGTTCCGAGCTGGACGGGGCGGACGTCATCGTATCGAAGGGCATGGCCAACTTCGAATCGCTGTCCGACGCCGGCATGGGGCCGATCATCTACCTCATGAGGGCAAAATGCCGCCCCGTCGCCGAGGCCATAGGGGCGCGGAAAGGGGACAACGTCGCCAAGCTGTGTGCCTGAGGTCGAACCTATTATACGCTGTCGAGTTCTATCTTGTACCCCAATGTCCAGTGATGTCATGGCCCTCATGCATGTTATTCCACCCTCCGGCGCCACGGAGGGATCCCGATGACCGGAGCGCGGCAGGCCGTGGTCCTCGCCGGCGGCAAGGGGACCAGGCTGCGGCCGCTGACCAACGCCCGCCCCAAGCCGCTGCTGCCGGTGCTGGGTCGCCCGTGCGTCGAGTACGTGATCGAGGCGATGGCGGAGGCTGGGGTCGAAGAGGTCTTCCTGACTTGCGGGTATCGCGCCCAGGATATGGTGGATGCGCTTGGCTCCGGCCAGCGGTTCGGCGTGGACATCATCATGTGCCTCGAGGACACCCCGGCAGGCACCGCGGGAGCGGTCAAACTGCTCGAGGACCGCCTGGACGGCACCTTCGTGGTGGCGTCGGGCGATGTGCTGGCCGACGTGGACGTCCGCTCCCTGGTGGAGCAGCATGAGAAGAGGGGGGCGATGGCCACCATGGCCCTGACCACCGTGGAACGGCCGGAGGAGTTCGGGATCGTCGGACTGGACAGCAGCGGTCGGATAGAAAGGTTCAAGGAGAAGCCCCCCACCGAGGAGGTGTTCTCGAACCTCATCAATGCCGGGATCTACGTGCTGGAGCGCGACGTGCTTCCCGAGATACCGTCCGGGGAGATGTACGATTTCTCCAAGCAGCTGTTCCCCAAGCTTCTGGCCGCTGGCCAGCCGCTGTACGGTTCCGAGCTGGGTGGGCTATGGAAGGACATCGGCAGGCCGCGGGACCTCCTGGACGCCAACATCCAGATGGCCGAGAGGAGGGGGCGGCGTATCGAGATGGACGGCGCCGAGTGCTCCGGCCGCATCGTTGCCGATCGCTTCACGGCCCATGGCTGCCGGATCGACGGCCCCGCGTACATCGGGGACGACGTGTCGATCGGCCGCGGGGCCCGCCTATCGTCATGCGCCGTGGGCGCGAACGCCATCATCTCGGAAGGAGTGGCGTTGACCGGCTCGTTCCTCATGGACGGCTGCTCGCTCGGCACTGGGTGCCAGGTGTACGGCAGCCTTCTGGGCAACGACGTAGAGATCGGCGATGGCGCCATCCTGACCGATTGCGTGCTAGGTGACGGAGTGCGCGTCATGAGCGGTGAAAGCCTGGAAGGTCGGACGCTGGATTGACACTCCCACGACACATATCGCAGGATTCTGAGGTCGGCATCGTTCACGCCGGAGCCTCCTGAGGGACGCCAATGAGCCCTTTGCACACATCCCTGTCTGCATGCAATCGACCAACGCTTTCCTCGATCGAGGGACGCAACGCGATGTTGAACGACGCGTTAGCATCGGCGTGATCAACGTGCCCGCAATGCGGGCACGCGAAGTCCTTGCCTTCCCGGATGCCTATCTCGCCGCAGCGTGAGCATTGCTGGCTCGTATACGCGGGGTCGACATAGGCTACCGGCACCCCGAGCAGCTTGGCCTTGTACTCTATCATGAACTGCAATTGATAGAACGACCAACTGTGCAGCGAGGGCCTGGTCGACTTGGACTGGCGTGCGGTCGCTCGTATGTCGCTCAGCCTTTCCAATTTTATTCCGCACGCTTGCTGAGCGGCTTGATCGACGATGGCTCTTGATATCTTGTGATTGATGTCCTTGATCTTTCTGTTCTCTTTGCTTCGTATCTTCTTCTTGGCGACGCGGGGATGTCCGTGGATGTATAGGTGCCGCCGCATCTTGCCGTACTTGCGATGGATGTGCGGCGCCTCCTTGCCGTACTTATTCACCTTTCCGGTCGCTGGGTTCGCGGCCACGGCTATGTGGCCGGTCGAGTTGAGGTCAATTCCGACCCACTGATTCACTTCTCGGACCGGAGGTTCACTTATCGTCACTGTGACGTGAGCGTATTCCTTGTCGAGTTCGACCTGATTCACTCTCTCGAAGTTCGGCATGTGCGAGATGTCGAGACGAAGCTTGAGACATGAGATGTACAGTTCTTTGTGATCCTCATCTATCTTAACTGCCTGACCTGGCACCGTCAACTGGACATGGTGGATTTGCTTGAGCAAACGATTCCGACCGTACTTCCTCAGGACTTGGCAGGCTATTACAGACTTCAGGCCGATATGCTTTACATCGGCGGAACTGAAGCTATGATGCTCGATGGCGTACTCGGCGACCTTTCTTGCCTTCGTCAGCTCGGCACTGAGGTCTCGTCCGTGCTTCAGCTTGAATGTCAGGAGCATCCGAACTCTTGATAGAATGCTATATCAAACGTGTTGCGGGGAGGTCGCCGAAAGTGCTCTTTAACTGCCTTCCTCTCCAACTATGCTTAATCGATTTGTCGCAATTCATCCCACGAATGAGTTCGTGGGCCCTCTTGCTCCCTATGATGTAAGTCTGTCGAGCTTCAAATACGCGGAGCGGAATGCCAGGCCTGATGGCCGAACAGCGAAGGTATGTGGCGCTCCTGCTCATGGCGGGAGCCATGTGGGGCTCTTCGTTCGCGGTCATCAAGATAGGTCTGGACACCGTCGATCCGCTGTACTTCGCCCTTTTGCGGTTCGCTCTGGGCGGCGCCCTGATGGCCATCGCGGTCCTGGCCATGGGCAGATTCGACGTCCATGTTTTATGGTCAAGGCCGATCATCGTTCTGTCGGCAGTGAACGCTCTGGCGTTCGCCCTTCAGAACATCGGTCTGACGATGACGACGGCGACCAACGCCGCACTGCTGATCAACATCAATATCGGGGTCGTCGCCATCCTGGCCGCGGTGATGCTCAAGGAGACCATCACCCGCCGCACGCTGTACGGCCTGGCGATCGGCCTGGCGGGAGTGCTGTTCGTCTCCACCGGCGGCGACCTGGCCGCGGTGCTCGACGGCTCCCGCATAGGCGACCTCCTGGTGTTCGGGGCAGGGGTGCTGTGGGCCTTCTACATCGTGTACATGAAGAGGACGCTTCACCGCGAGTCCGATGTGCTCATGGTCAGCACCGCCGTGATCATCGGCTCGGCCGCGTTCCTGGTTCCGCTCACGGCGCTGTTCGCTCACAGCCTCGCTCTCCCTGCATCGGGGCTGTGGACGGTGCTGTACCTTGGTGTCGTGTGCACCGGCATAGCGTACCTACTCTACAACATCGGCCTGAAGAGGATGAGAGCCACCGATTCTGCCATCCTGCTGCTGGTGGAGCCCATCTTCGGCGTGCTGTTCGCCATCCTTCTCTTGCAGGAGTGGCCATCGGCCTCGACCATGATGGGCGGCGTGCTCGTTCTCCTCTCGATCGGCATCGTCTCTCGCAGCAGCTAGAGGTATTTGGATAGGACATCCCTGGCCCTGACGCCGTCATCGGTGGCGATGGCTATCTCGTCCACGCTGTTGCCGTGCGTTCCCAGGATGTACATCGATTCGATGTTTATCCCCGCCTTGGACAGCACCTTGGTGACCTTGGCCAGCTCTCCTGGGCGGTCCGGGAGCGACACCACGTCGATCTCTCGCTCGGAGAACTCCATCTTGGCCGCGCGGAGCGCGCTCCTGGTGCTGGCGTCATCGTCCGTGATCACCCTGACCATCGGCCTGGGAGGCCCCAGATCGGTGGATATGCCCCTGATGTTGACGGAATTGCGGGACAGAGCCTCCGCGATCCTCGACACATCCCCAGGTTTGTTCTGGACGTAGATCTCGAACTGTTGCGTCATCACGTTCTCATTGCAGGTGCCTGTTTATAATCCTGGGCCGACGGAAGCGGATGGAGGTAAGGAGTTAATACCGGAGATACTTTCGTATCAGTGTGGTCCCCAACAGGAGGGTGGCGGCGGCCGTGGTCAACTGGAAGCGAGCCGCTGATACGCTCGATTGCCTAGCCACACTGTCCGAGCATTCTCCGTTCCCGCTCGACCTGGTGGTGGTGGACAACGGCTCGGGGGACGGTTCGGCCGAGAAGATCGCGGAACGTTTCCCGCAGGCCCGGCTGATCGCGCTGGAGCGGAACGAAGGCTACGTCGTCGGCATCAACACGGCCATCACCGAGGCGCTGAAGGGCGATCCGGAGTTCATACTGGTCATGAACAACGACGCGGTGTCGACCCCGGGATACCTGGAGCCTTTGCTGGACGTCATGGACCGGCGGCCCAGCTGTGGCATCGCCGGCTCCAAGATACTGTACCATGATTCCGGCCGGGTGTGGTTCGGGGGCGGCACCTACAATCGCTGGCTTGGGTATACGAAGCATGAGCACATGGACGAGGAGGACGCCGCGGACACCGAACGACGGGTGGACTACATCACCGGATGCACCGCCCTGGTCAGAGCGGAGGTGTTCCGCCGAATCGGCCTGTTCGACGAGGACTTCACCATGTACTTCGAGGACCTGGACCTCTGCCTACGGGCCGACGCGGCCGGCTACGAGAGCTGGTACGTGCCGTCGTCGGTGACGAGGCACAAGGTGTCCGCGTCCGCCGGGGTCGCCGGCACCAACGTCCTCACGCCCATGCGAGCGTTCCACTATGCGCGCAATGCCCTGCTGGTCATCGGCAAGGACCGCAAGGGCATCAAGGCCGCCACCTCTGTCCTCGGGCAGTACATGGTCGCGCTGCCGTACTATTCCCTGGACATGCTGCTGGGTCCCAGCAAGCGGTCCCTGTTCTCGTACCTCCGAGGACTGAGGGAGGGCACGGTATGGCTGCTGGGGCAGGAGGAGTGAGCATGGCGATGGCGGAAAAAGGGTCCCTCGACGGACTGCGGGCGTTCCTGTGCCCTTCCGGGATCGCCAAAGTACTCATCCTCGGCCTCATCGTACGCTTCGCCATCGCCCCCTGGACCTACTGCCCCTACGACACCTATCCGTTCTACAGCGCCAGCGTGGACATGCTCGGCGGGTTGGGCATGTACGGGCATGCCGTGTTCTCCTACCCCCCCGGCTTTGGCTTCGTCATGTACCCGTTCATGTACCTGCTGTCGCTGTTCATGGACCCCTCCCTGTTCGGCGTCTTCGTCCCGGAGATGATCGAAGTGAGCGCCGCTACCTCGTTGATCAATCCGTTCATCACCGCTCCGGCGTTCAACCTGGCGCTGAAGCTCCCCCTCATCATCGGGGACGTCCTGGTGGCATCCATGCTGTTCCTTCTGGTCAGCCAATGGAAGGGGGAGAAGGCCGGCCGGACCGCATATGCGCTGTGGTTCCTCAATCCCCTTGTCATATGGATCAGCTCGGTGGTGGGGCAGTTCGACGTCCTGGCGGTGCTATGCACGCTACTGGCGGTGTACTTCTTCATCCACGACCGCTACGCCCTGGCTGGCCTGTCGGTGGGGGCAGGTGCGCTGCTAAAGATGTACCCCGCCTATCTGGGCGTACTGTTCGCAACGTATCTGCTGCTAAGCATCGGAGTCAGGTGGAAGGACCGTCTCCGCTCCACCGCCAGGATGGCTGCCGGACTGGCGATCTCGGCGATCCCGGCCGTTCCGCTCCTGTTCACCACCCCGGAGATGGTCGATTTCGTCCTGAGGAGGGCCGGCGCCGACTCCTTCGGCGGGATCAACCTGTGGTTCTTCACTCCTATAACCGGCAATGTGATGGAGCTCGCCGCAGGCGGCTCCGGGGCGGCGTCCTTCTTCCAGACCCCGATGTTCATCATGCTGGTGGGCATCGCTCTCACCGTGGCGGTCTCCATCGCTCTGGCCCGCTCCGGCCGTCCGCTCCGCGAGGGCATCATCACCGGCAGCCTGCTGGTGCTGGTGATCGCGCTGCTGTTCCGCTCGGTGACCAATCCACAGCATCTGTTGTGGGTGATACCCTTCATGATAATCTTCTCCCTGTCGGTCACCAAACTGCGCGCCCCCCTGTTCATGCTGACCGCCTCGGGGCTGTTGGCCTCCCTCACCCTGCGCTCCTTCGCGGTGTTCTTCTATCCCATGGCCGCCTACACGCCGCTCACCAGCGTGGGGCAGCTCAACTCCATCGTGAACACCTACTTCTCCGGAGGCCCTCTCGTCCCGTCCATCCTGTTCGTGCTGTCCTGCTTACTGGGTGTTCTTGCCATGCTGTCGACCCTTCTTATCGGCTCCGAGATCCCGGCGAGATGGATCCGTGAGAGGATGTGGGGGGCCAGGGAATGAGGCGGGCGTTGCTTCTGGCAGCGGCCATCCTCCTGGTCGTGACGGTGGTGGCAGTGCAGCCGGCGTCCACCATGCTCGCCGTCGACCTGGACGCCAGGAGGAACCTGGCGGAACAAGCGGCGATAGATGTCGATTACTCGAGCGGCGAGTCCGATCATCTTTACGAGCTCATCGTGTCGTTCATGCCGGCGGACATGCCCGACGTCCTGCCGAACATCGTCATAATCGACGCCGACGGCGTCCCTGGCCGGTCATCGGAGATCAACGGGCTGTATGACCACATCGCCGTCGAGATGGGCCTCAGAGGCTTGGAGGCCGCCGTTACGATAGAAAGCATCGAGGACATGGCGCTGCCGGACCCGGCCAGCATCATGGTGATCGGAGAAAGGGCGGAGTTGAACAACGAGACCGCCGCCGCGCTCATGTCCTGGGTATCCGAAGGCGGCCGTCTGATATGCATCGGCCCCGGTTCGCTGCCCTTCCGTCAGGAGATCGAGGACGGTGAATGGACGGGGCCGGAGGACTTCCTGAGGGTGAAGTACCGCGAGCTGAGCTACACCGTTGACGAGGCGGAGGCGAGCGCATACGCCGAGGCGTTGCATCTTCGGAGCCAGGCGCCGCTGTATGCCATGGAGAAGGAGTATCTCGATAATATCAGTGCGGTGACGATAGGCCACCTTCACCACGACGCTGACGGGGACCTGGTGACCGCTTCCATGGTACCTATCGGCGATGGACGGCTGGTGCTGTTCGGAGGACCGACGACCTCGCCGGCCATGGTGTCAGGGGACAGCTCCCTATCCTGGGACATCGTCCAGCTGTACGCTGGAGGGGCCCTGTGGTCGACCGGTCCACCGAAGTTCGTGTCCCTTCCGATGAGCGCCGACGCCCGCACCGGAAACCTCACCATCACCATGGACAGCATTGACGCGGTGGTCGTAATGGCCTACTCGCTGCAGCCCTACGTTCCCGCCTATGGGCGTACGGTGGTGGCCGCTTCCTGATCGGGCGCTCGCCTGGCCGGCCGGCGTGTGAACGGGCCGATCAGCGCGGCCAGGACCTTGCCCGGAATGCCGCACTGGCGCAGCAGTGAGAGGATTGCCCTTGAATCGAGCTTGGACTCCCCTCCAGATCTCTCGCCGAAATCATACCGGACCTCGGAGACCCTGGTCCCGGGGGGAGCGAACTTCATGAGGTCGAAGAGGATCTTGAAGCCCTGCCTCTCGAACCCTCCCCAGCTCTTCTGGATGACGTTCTTCCATACTGCGGCATCGCCGCCGAAGAATCCGCTCATGAGGTCGCGGGGCCTGCATTTGCGGTGCACGAACAGATAGGACCGTGCGATGAAGTTGGCGCCCCAGGATGCCAGACGGCGGGTCGCCTTCATCGCCTTGATGTCGTTCCGCGTCCCCACCACCAGGACATGGCCCGCGGACAGCATCTCGATCACATCGCCGACGACGGCGGGAGGATGCTGGAAGTCGGCGTCCATGACGATGAAGTGCTCCGTCCCTGCGTTGGCGATCCCGTCCATGAGACTGGCGGTAAGCCCTCTGTCCCTGGGGTCCCGGACCATCAGCCTGACGGTCGGATGCCTCCTTCCGAGCTCCTGCACCGCCTCCACCGTGCCGTCGACGGAATTGTCGTCAACGACCAGCACACTGATCCCTGGGTATAGCCTCAGAAGTTCCTCGACCATGCTCCTTATGTTCTGGACCTCATTGTAAGTAGGGAGTATGACTGTGAAAGACGCTGGGTCTCTTCCAGACGTGGTCATGGTCATGCGGTAAAATTCACCTTCTCTATATCTATCTATTGTCCCCTTTCCTGCCATTTTACGCATCCAGATGGCCCGGGGACGGCGGCGTACCATCATATGGCCGCGCCCCCGGGGCGGCTGTCCTCCGTCTATGAACATACATTCTACGCACCAAAGAGATAATATTATGTGCCCGACCCGCCGTGCAAGAGGCGGAATGACGTCCTTGACGGTGGGCGTGTGCGCCTTCAACGAGGAGAGGAACATAGCAAGCTGCATCAGCTCCATCATTGCGCAGCGGGGCGGATCGTTCCAGCTGCTAGATGTCCTGGTAGTGTGCAGCGGATGCACCGACGGCACCGAGGCGATCGTGGAGGAGCTGTCTCGCCAGGATCCGAGGGTCCGCTTGCTGGTACAGAAGCAACGGGAAGGAAAGTGCTCCGCGATCAATCTGCTCATCTCACAGGCGGCGGGCGAGGTGCTCGCCCTGGTCAACGGCGACAACCGCCTGGACGAAGGCAGTCTGGACCACCTCATGCGCCCGTTCATCGATCCGGCGGTGGGGATGGCGGGCGGCCATCCCACTCCAGTGAACTCGCCGGACACCGCGGTCGGCTTCGCCGTCCATATGGTATGGGACCTCCACCATCGCCTCTCCCTGATCTATCCGAAGATCGGGGAGCTGGTGGCGTTCCGGAAGGACGGCGTCTCCCTTCCGACGCATCTCGGTTCCGACGAGGACAACATCCGCATGCAGCTGGAGCGCAAGGGGCTCCGCTCCGTGTACGTTCCCGAGGCCACGGTCATCAACAAGGGGCCGACCACGGTGGCCGATTTCATGAAGCAGCGCACCCGCATCAACATCGGGGAGGGATACGTCAAGAGGCTGTACGATTACGACATCCCGACCCAGGACCGCTCCCTAGTCGCACGGGCGCTGCTGGACTTTCTGCGCGACAGCGGCTGGCATCCGTTCAGGATTATGACCGCGGCCGTTCTGGAGGGGTCGGCGCGCATCTATGCTAAGGCGTACGTGGCGATGGACCGCGGCGACCAGGCAGTGTGGAGCCAGATTGCCACCAGCAAGGACGTGGACAGCCGGGACTGATGAACCGAAACGACGGCAGCGTTAGTTCTCCGCTCTCTCCGCAGGGCTTCAACGCCCGGATAACGTCGCCACACGATGGAATCTCGTAGCAGGAAGGCTCCAAGAGACCGCCGAAGGCGCAGAAGCTTGGTGTTCTGTCGGAAACGAGACATTCGGTTTATATCCACGTAACCTTTCCGCACCAAAATCCAGTTAATGGAGGCAGAAAAATGGCCAAGTCTTCGAAGACTATTCAGATCGCGGCCGTAGCGATCATCGCCGTCGTCGCCATCGCGGCGATTGGTATTGTGTTGATGGGAGGCCTGGGTGCGGACGACAGGTCCGCGCTGGAGAAGATCAAGGATCGGGGCAAGCTGATCGTGGGCACCTCTGCCGGTTTCCCTCCCTTTGAGATGTTGAACACATCTGCCGCTGGAGGAGTGGAAGGTATCGACATGGACGTAGCCAAGGCGATCGCTGATTCCCTGGGCGTCGAGCTGGAGATCAAGAACTATGATGACTTCAGCGTTCTCATTACCGCCCTACAGAATGGCAAAATCGACATGGTCATCGCAGGAATGACCATCACCGACGACCGCAACGAATCGGCCGCCTTCTCCATGCCGTACTACAAGGCCGACCAGGCGCTGGTTGTGTTGAAGAGCAACAGTGAGATCACAAACACCACGGGCCTAGTCGGAAAGACCGTGGCTGTCAACACTGGGACCACTGGCCAGTACTATATCGAGGACAATCTCCCGAACATCAAGGAGATGAAGCCCTTTGGCACGGCCTCCGACACCTTCCAGGCTCTGGGCGGTAATAAGGTGGATGCGATCATCATCGATTCGCCTGTGGCTGCTAACTACATAAGCGACAGCAATCCCTACAAGATCGTAGAGACGATCGAGACCAATGAGTTCTATGGAATAGCCATGTCCAAGAACAACGCCGAAGACCTTGTTGCTGAGGTCAACAAGATAGTCGGCGATATGATCGAGTCTGGAGAGATGGATGATATTATCTCCAAGTGGAGCCGGGCCTAAGCGCCCTAAACCCTTTCCCCTCCTCTAAAACATATCATGCGACAGGGTGATGACCATGGCTGACGGTTGGCAGATCATACAAGGCAATCTAGATGCGTTCCTGGCCGCTGCTGGTGTCACGGTCCAAGTGGCCGTGTTCGGATTAGCGATCGGGTTCGCGGGAGGTGTGCTCCTCGCCCTGTCTCGGATATCATCGTTCAAACCTTTGAGCTGGCTAGCCACCATATATATCGAGATCATCAGGGGGACGCCGCTTCTCATCCAGATATTCTTCATCTACTTCGGGTTCGGCGCCATATCGCCTCTTCTCAACTTCAATGCGCTGACCGCAGGCATTTTGGCCTTGGGTCTGAACAGCGCAGCCTATCAGGCTGAGATCATCCGGGGAGGGATCGAGTCGGTCCCAAAGGGGCAGATGGAGGCAGCCCGCTCCATAGGCATGACACGCATGCAAGCGATGCGTCATGTCATCCTCCCCCAATCCTTCCGGCTCATGATCCCCGCGATGACTAATGAGATGGTGACGCTTATCAAGGACACCTCACTGGTCAGCACCATCACGGTGGTGGAGCTCACGTTCGTGGGGAAGCAGTTGACATCAAGATATCTTGAAGCGGTGCCCATCCTGGGGTTCGTGGCGCTCATCTATCTTGTCATGACATTTGCCACGTCAAGGGCGATGCGCTATCTGGAGCACAAGTACCGCATACCGGGGTATGGTGAGGAAGAATGAGCCAGGAAGAGATGATACGTGCGGTCAACATCCACAAGTCCTTCAAGGGGCATGAGGTGCTGAAAGGCATCGACCTATCCATCTCAAAGCAGGAGGTTGTATGCATCATTGGCCCGTCCGGCAGTGGGAAGAGCACCTTCCTGCGCTGCCTGAACCGCATCACCGAGCCGGACGAGGGAGAGGTACTGTTCGAGGGCAAGAGCATCATGGGGCCGGAGGTGGACATCGATGAGGTCCGATCCCATATGGTCATGGTGTTCCAGAGCTACAACCTGTTCTTGCACCTGACCGCCAAGAAGAATATCATGCTGGCCCTGGAGCAGGTCAGAGGGATGGAGAAGGACGAGGCCGATGCCAGAGCTCTGGACGCTCTGCGCAGGGTCGGCCTGGATGGCAAGGCCGATGCCTACCCTGGGCAGCTATCGGGCGGTCAGCAGCAGCGCGTGGCCATCGCCCGCGCCATCGCCATGGAGCCCAAGATGGTCATGTTCGATGAACCCACCTCGGCGCTCGATCCCGAGCTTACCTATGAGGTCCTGGATGTCATGAAGAAGCTGGCCTACGGCGGCATGACCATGGTCGTGGTCACACACGAGATGGCCTTCGCCAGGGATGTCGCCGACCGGGTGGTGTTCATGGACCAGGGCGTGATCGTGGAGGAGGGCGACCCTAACATCATATTCACGAACCCTCAGAACGAGCGCACCAGGCAGTTCCTTAAGCGGGTGCTCCAGGACGAGCCGGGGCCCCCGCCGGCCTGAGCAACCTATTTGTATCGGTCGCTCCCAAGTTTTCCCGCCTCGATAATTATCGGAGGAGAGGGGATAATCACGGCTGAGAAGGTCTGGTTCGATGGCGCGCTGGTCGCGCCGCGGGACGCCAAGGTCTCGTTGATGTCATATGGGCTCCACTACGGGGGAGGCATATTCGAGGGCCTCAGGGCGTACGACACGCCATGGGGAAGGAGCGTTTTCCGGCTGGAGGACCACATGCGCCGGTTCATGGAATCGGCCAAGTTCCTGCGCCTCAAGTTGGAATACGACCACGGGGAGCTCTGCGACGCGGTGCGGTCGGTGGTCAAGGCCAACGGATCGCATGCCGATTACATCCGCCCCATCGCTTTCTATGGAGCGACTCCAAATCTGAGCATGAACCCTCAGGGTGTGCCGACGCACGTCGCCATAGTCACTGTGCACATGGGCTCGTACATCGGGGACCGGCAGGCGCGCGAGGGCATGGACGTCATCACGTCATCCTGGGAGAAGCCCTCCAACCGCGCCACCTCGCTCATAGCGAAGGTGTGCGGCAACTACGTCAACTCCACGCTGGCCAAGTTCGAGGCGGCGGAGGCCGGAGCGGACGAGGCCATCATGCTCAATGGCAACGGGACGGTGGCCGAGGGGACCGGGGAGAACCTGTTCATCGTCCGCCACGGTAAAGTGGTGACGCCCGACCTTGCCTCCGGCGTGCTGGAAGGGGTCACGAGGGATACCATCATCCATCTGGCCAGGGCCGCCGGCTACGACGTCGAGGAGCGCCCGGTCACGCGCGGCGAGCTGATCGTCGCCAACGAGGCGTTCATGACCGGAACCGCGGCCGAGATCGTTCCGGTGCGGACCATCGACGGTGTCCTCGTTGACGGCGGCAAGCCCGGTCCGGTGACGCTGCAGATGCAGCGGCTGTACCAGGGCGCGGTCAGGGGAGAGGACGCCCGCTTCGTGGAATGGCTTGACCTGACGGAGAGCAGGAACATCGAGCTCATGAGGGTTTGATGCCACTTCGGCAAAACCATATTATATGCTCGGCGCGATGAAATGGCCGTTATCATGACCGCCACCGACGACAATCTGAAGGCCGCATTTGCCGGCGAGTCCCAGGCGAACAGAAAGTACCTCGCTTATGCCAAGAAGGCCGATGAGGAAGGGCTGCACCAGGTGGCCAAGCTGTTCCGCGCGGCCGCCGAGGCCGAGACGGTGCACGCCCACGCGCATCTCCGGGTGATGAAGGGGGTTGGGACAACGTCCGTCAATCTGAAGGACGCCATAAGCGGGGAGAACTACGAGCACACCTCCATGTACCCCGGCTTCATCGAAACTGCCAGGGCGGAGGGCAACAAGGAGGCGGTACGCTCCTTCTCCTGGGCCAACGCCGTGGAGAAGATCCACGAGGAGAAGTACCAGGCTGCAGCCGATGCCGTCTCCGCCGGAACGGACCTTCCGGCCAAGAAGTTGTACCTGTGCCCTGTGTGCGGCAACATCGAGGAGGGCGAGGCGCCGGAGAGGTGCAAGGTCTGCGGCGCGGCGGGCTCCTCGTTCGAGGAAGTTAACTGAATTCCCCGCGTATGATATAGGGGCGCCGCGCAAGCATGATGGTGACATGTACGAGGTCAGGTTCCACGGCCGGGGAGGGCAGGGGGCGGTCATGGCCGCCCAGACGTTCGCCGACGCCGCTGTCCGGGCGGGCCACCACGCCCAGGCGTTCCCTTACTTCGGTGCCGAGAGGCGGGGCGCCCCGGTGCAGGCGTTCGCCCGCATCGACAGCCGGAAGATACGTCTCCACAGCCAGGTGTCCGAGCCCGATCTCATCGTGGTCCTGGACGCCTCGCTGTTCGAGCTGGAGCCGGTGACCGAAGGCCTCAGGAAGGGCGGCCGGCTGGCCGTGAACACCCCGATGCGGCCGGAGGAGCTGGAGATCGGAGAGGGAGCGGAAGCGCTCACCGCCGTTGCCGATGCCACGGCCATTGCGCTGGAGACGTTGAAGGTCCCGATAGTGAACACCGCCATGCTGGGCGTCATGTGCCGAGTGCAAGACCTCGTGCCGATCGATGCGATCACCGAGGCAGTTCAGGAACGATTCGGCGGCAAGCTGGGAGCTCTGGCGGGAACGGCGAACGCCCTCTCGGCCAGGAGGGCGTACGATGTTGCTGCCGTTGGAACTGCTCGCGGCCGGCAGAGGTTCGCCCGCGCCAAGGAGTGGAGGCCGGCCTGGAACGAGATACCGGCCGGGACATCGCTCCCTTCCTCGTCGGTCGAGGGAGTGGAGATCGGACCGGGAAGCGCCCGCACTAACCTCACAGGTGAGTGGAGGTGGTCCAGCCCGTTCTACAAGAAAGAGAAATGCATCCGCTGCCTGCGCTGCTGGTGGTCCTGCCCCGATGCGGCCATAGACCGCCTGGACGATGACTACATGCGATGGAACTTCGACTACTGCAAGGGCTGCGGCATCTGCGCCGACATATGCCCGGTGGACGCCATCGACATGATCAAGGGGGTGCACCGGTGGGAGTGATGGTCATCACCGCGGACGCCGCCGTCGCTCACGCCGCTCGGCTGGCACGGGCAGAGGTCGTTCCCGGCTTTCCCATAACTCCGCAGACCATCATCATCGAGCAGATCACCGAGTTCATCAATGACGGGGAGATGGACGCCGAGTTCATTCCGGCGGAGTCGGAGCACTCCGTAATGTCGGTGGCCGTCGGCGCCTCGGCCGGCGGGGTCAGGACGTTCACCGCGACGTCCTCGCAGGGACTGGCGCTCATGTATGAGATGCTGTTCGCCGCCGCTCCCAACCGGCTGCCGATCGTCATGGCCAACGCCAATAGGAGCGTTGGAGCGGCGTCGGGCATCTGGACCGAGCACAATGATTCGCTTCCGGTGCGCGAGGCGGGCTGGCTGCAGGTGTATGTCGAGGGTGGCCAGGAAGCGCTGGACATGACGCTGCAGGCGTTCCGCATCGCCGAAGATGCTCAGGTGCGGCTGCCGGTCATGGTGTGCCTGGACGGCTTCATACTGACGCATACTGTGGAAGCGGTCGACGTGCCGGAGCGAGCGCAGGTCGATCGATTCATTCCGCCGTTCGATCCCGTGGGGGCGCTGCAGCCTTCCGACCCGATGACGATGAGCCCCATCGTGCCGCCCGAGTTCGCGATGGAGATGAGGTATCAGCAGGACAGGGCGATGCAGGCGTCGAGGACGGTCATCGCTCGAGCGGACGAGGAGTTCGCCGCCCTGTTCGGCCGTCGGTACGGGGGCCTGTTCGAATCGTACCGCATGGAGGACGCCGAGTTCGCCATGGTAGGGCTGGGCACCTGGGCCGGAGAAGCGAAGGAAGCGGTCGATCAGCTGCGGGCGGAGGGCCGCAAGGCGGGGCTGATCCGCCTCCGTTTCGTACGTCCGTTCCCGGCCGAGGAGCTGAGGGCCTCATTGAAGGACATGAGGGCAGTGGGAACGTTCGAACGCTCCGCGTCGTTCAACGGCTTCGGTCCGTTATACACCGAGCTGAGGAGCGCGCTGTACGATACTGGCGTGCCGATCACCGACCACTTCGGCGGCATCGGGGGCAGGGACATCACCGTGACGACCGTCCGGGAGATGTACGAGGTGGTGGAGCGCCGGGCCAGAGGCGAGAGCGTGAGGGAATGCACCTGGCACGGTCTGAGGGGTGAGCAGGAATGAGCAACAGCGTCAGAAGCCCGGTGGCCGGCCTGAGGAACGTGAGCAGGGAGGACATGCTGGTCCACGGCCATGGCGCGTGTCCCGGCTGCGGCTACGCGGTCACTGCGAGAAACATCGCCAAGATACTCGGGCCTGACACCGTAGTGTACGTTCCGGCATCCTGCCTGGCGGTGTTCAGCGCACTGTATCCGACGTCCGCCTGGAAGGTCCCGTTCCT
>DATD01000031.1:0-5688 GCA_002504525.1 Methanomassiliicoccus sp. UBA345 | reverse complement strand
CGCCGCCGCGGCATCGACGCCAACGTCGTGGGCATGGCCGGCGACGGCGGGACCTTCGACATCGGTCTGCAGGCGCTGTCGGGCGCCGCGGAGCGGAACGAGGATGTCATATACGTCTGCCTTGACAACGAGGCGTACATGAACACCGGCATCCAGCGGTCCTCGGCCACTCCGTTCGGGGCGTGGACGACCACCACTCCGGCCGGGCTGGAGGTGCAGGGCAACCGCCGTTTCAAGAAGGACATCGCCGCCATCGTAGCGCAGCACGACGTGCCGTACGTCGCCACGCTGTCGGTGGCGCACTTCACCGACTTCGTGAAGAAGGTGGAGAAGGCCAAGGCGATGAGCGGCTTCAGGTTCCTGCACTGCCTGACCCCCTGCGTGCCGGGATGGCGCATCGAGCCCTCCAAGGGCGTATCGATCGACCGACTGGCCGTTGAAACGGGCATGTGGACGCTGTACGAGGTCGAGAACGGCGTGCCGCGCGTCACGTACCGGCCGAGGAAGATGCTACCGGTCACAGAATACCTCGGACTGCAGGGCCGGTTCAAGCATATCTCGGAGGAGGACGTCAGAACGCTCCAGTCATGGCTGTGCCGGAAGTGGAAGGTTCACTATGGCGAGGAGGTGGAGGAGCCGCCGTGCGTCATCTCCCGCCGGGACGAGGGGCTCGGCCATGACGGCGACCCGCTTCACGGACTGTGAGCAGGAAAAGCTAATAGATGGGTAAGCGGTCCGGCGGCTAGATGCCCTTCTCCCTTGGCATGCCCGCCCTCATCGAGATGCCTGGCCTGCACGACCTGGTCGATCTGTGTCAGGAGCTGGAGCTGTCGTTCATAGAGCTCAACATGAACCTGCCGGAGAACTGCCCGGAGGAGCTGGACCCCCTGGAGGTCCTGGACGCCTCGAAGAGGTTCGGCATCGAGTTCACCATGCACTCGCCCGACGAGCTGGACCTCGGATCGCTGCATCCGACGGTTAGGGAGGGACACATCGAAGCGATAAGAGAGGCGCTGGGGTGGTCATCCCAGGCCGGCGTCAAAGTGCTGAACATGCATCTCAGCCCCGGCATATTCTTCACGCTGCCAGACCGCCGTGTGTGGATCTACGAGCGGTACGAGGAGCAGTTCGCCGCCAACCTGTGGTCCGCCTACCGCGAGCTGCTCCCCCTGGCCTGGGCGTCAGGCGTGGGGCTCAGCACCGAGAACGTAAACAACTTCAACATCCCCTTCATCGCCAGGGCCATCGACGAGCTGTGCTGCCTGGACGGCTTCAACCTGACATGGGACGTGGGCCATGATGCCCGCTCCGGGTATGCCGAGAGAGAAACGCTGATGCGCCACCGCTCGCGCATCCGGCATATGCATCTCCATGATTACAACGGGACGAGCGACCATCAGGTGCCGGGGACCGGCATGGTGGACGTCGCGAGCATGTTGGATTTCGCGCGGAAGAACGATGCCCGCGTGTTGATCGAGACCAAGACGGCGGCCTCGCTGCGGGAGTCGGTGAAAGCGGTACGCTCGCTCCTGTAGCCGGAACATAGGTGGCGATCATGGCACCCTTTGACGACGTCTGGACGGCGCCCCCTTCAGGATATGCCAGCCCATCAGATTAACTATAAATAAAGCAACGACTTTGGACCTTTTTACATTCACGTCCAACCGATGAATGATGAGGATGTGTTACATCCGAATGAGGTATAACAATGGCAAAGGCAATGTTCGTCCGATTCGAAATGCCCAAGGAGCTCTCTGACAAGGCCTACGAGATCGTCGAGGCCGCCCGTGACACCGGCAAGGTGCGTAAGGGGACCAACGAGGTGACCAAGCTCGTGGAGAGGAGCGAGGCCGTACTGGTGATCATGGCTGAGGACGTTCAGCCCCCAGAAATACTGGCTCACATGCCCATGCTGTGCGAGGAGCGCAACATCATGTACGCATACGTTCCGTCCAAGGCCGAGCTCGGCCACGCCGTCGGAATGGAGAAGCCCACCGCATCGGTCGCCGTTCTCGACGCTGGCAAGGCCAAGCCCATGATCGAGAGCTTCGCCGAGCAGGTCAAGAAGCTGAGGCAGTAAGCGAGGGATCACATGGCTGATGGAGAGAACAGCATTCCATCCGAAGTGGTGGAGATCATTGGCCGCACCGGGATGACCGGAGAGGCCACGCAGGTCAAGGTGCGCGTGCTTGACGGTCGCGACAAGGGCCGCATCATCACCCGCAACATCATGGGGCCTGTGCGAATGGGAGACATACTGATGCTCCGCGAGACCTCCAGAGAGGCCCGCAAGCTGTCGATCAGGTGATATGAATGGTCGAGAGACGCGTATGCTCATTCTGCGGAGCGGAGATGGAACCGGGCACTGGGAAGCTGTACGTCAAAAAGGACGGAACGGTCCTCACCTTCGACACCAGCAAGTGCTACAAGAACATGATCGAGCTTGGACGCGTGCCCAGGAGGACCGAGTGGACCAGGTCCGCCGCCACGCTCAAGGCGACCCTCAAGGCCGCCGGCACCAAGGACACCAAGGTCGAGATCCCGGCCGTTCCCACTAAGACCAAGGCCACCACCAGGCGGTCCAAGAAGGTAAGGCAGAAGGTCGAGGCTCCCGCCGAGGCACCGGCCGAGAAGAGCGAGTGATAGCATGATGGAGCGTACCTTCCTCATGCTCAAGCCCGACGCTATCCAGCGGGGGCTGATGAGCGAGATCCTGGGCCGGATCGAGGCGAGGGGCTACAAGCCCATAGCCATGAAGTTCATGCGCCTGCCCAAGGAGCTGGCCGAGCGCCACTATGGCGAGCACAAGGGCAAGCCCTTCTTCCCTGGCCTCATAGAGTACATCACCTCAGGGCCGTCCCTGGTCATGGTGTGGGAGGGAGAGAACATCATCGCCGGCATGAGGACCCTGATGGGGAAGACCAACCCCTCGGACGCCGCCCCGGGCACCATCCGCGGTGATCTGGCCCAGCAGACCGGCAGGAACCTCGTCCACGGTTCCGACGCTCCAGAGTCGGCGAAGAGGGAGATCGAGCTCTTCTTCAACGACTACGAGCTGCAGGCCTGGGACAGGTCCGTAGAGCCTTGGATCATCGAGTAAACCTCTTGGGGGCTCCGGCCCCGTCACATTCTTTTTCCTTTCTCTTGTTCCTTTCGTTCTGTTCTCGTCAGCGCCGTACTGAAGTTGCGCCTCGGAACCGTCCGGCTGGCGGTGGCAAACCCATTAATATCCGTCCCCGTATCGGATTATCATGGCCACCAGACAGCCGATCGTAAGCGTCCTTGGTCACGTCGACCATGGCAAGACCTCACTGCTTGACCGCATCCGAGGCACCTCTGTCACCAAGCGAGAGGCTGGTCTGATCACTCAGCACATCGGCGCCACCGAGGTGCCGATCGAGCATATCTACAAGGTCTGCAAGCCGCTCATCGGCGAAAAACGCAAGTTCAACGTTCCCGGCCTGCTGTTCATCGATACGCCGGGACATCAGTCGTTCACCTCGCTGCGCGCCCGCGGCGGAGCGTTGGCCGATCTTGCCGTCCTCGTCATCGACGTCAACGAGGGACTGAAACCTCAGACATTGGAGTCCATCCAGCTGCTCAAGCGGTTCAAGACGCCGTTCATCATCGCCATGAACAAGATCGATCTGGTGGAGGGCTGGCAGACCAAGGCCGGCGCGCCCTTCGTGCTGAACTACAAGGCGCAGACGGAGCAGGCGCAGGCCAAGCTGGACGAGAAGATGTACAGGATCATCGGTGATCTGTACGAGAAAGGTTTCTCCACCGACCGTTACGACCGCATAGAGGACTTCACCAAGGCCATCGCCGTCGTTCCGATGTCGGCTCGCAACGGCGAGGGGCTTCCTGACCTGCTGCTCGTGCTCATCGGCCTGGCCCAGAGATTCCTGGAGGAACAGCTGGAGACGGAGGAGGGCCCGGCCCAGGGGACCATCCTCGAGGTGAAGGAGGAGAAAGGCATCGGGCCGACGCTCGATGTCATCATCTTCGCCGGCACGCTTCACCGCGGCGACAACATCGTGCTGGGGACCAAGGGCAGGCCGATAACGACGAAGGTCAAGGCCATCCTGCGGCCCAAGCCGCTGGACGAGATCCGCGATCCCAAGGACCGCTTCGACTCCGTTACCGAGGTATCGGCGGCCATAGGAGTCAAGCTGCTATGCCAGAACATTGAGGGCGTGGTGTCTGGCGCTCCGCTCCGCGCGACCACTGGCGACATGGCCAAGGCGCTCGAGGAGGTCGCTGAAGAGACCAAGGTGAACATCGAGATAGTCGAGGAGGGCGTGTACATCAAGGCCGACGCCCTCGGCTCCCTGGAAGCGCTGGCCTATGAATGCAAGAATGCGGACATCCCGGTCCGCAAGTACGATACCGGAATGATCTCTCGCAAGGACCTCATAGACACCGCGGCCTACGGAGAAACGTTCCACCGCGTCATCCTGGCGTTCGGCGTGGACCTGCTGCCGGAAGCGAAGGAAGCGCTGCCTAGCCATAACCTCAAGGTGTTCGCCAGCGACGTTGTGTACCGCCTCATCGAAGACTACCAGGCCTGGGTGGAGGAGGAGAAGAGGAAGATGGACCTGGAGAAGCGCTCCGAGTACGCCTTCCCCGGTAAGGTCAAGCTCCTTCCCAACTGCGTGTTCCGCGCGTCGAAGCCGGCCATCGTGGGCGTGCGCGTGCTGGGCGGCCGCATCCGCCCGGGCCAGGCGCTGCTGAACATCGACGGGAACGAAGTCGGAAAGATCCGCTCCATCCGCACCGGTGAGGAGGTGGTCAAGGAGGCCATCCAGGGTCAGGAGGTGGCGGTCGCCATCGAGGGGCCGACGGTCGGGCGGCAGATCAACGTCGAGGACATCCTGTACGTCGACCTTCGGGAGATGGCGCTCAAGGAGATCAAGAGCGTGGACCTCAACCCCGATGACCGCATGGTATTGGAAGAGACGCTTGAAGTGAAGCGGAAGCAGGACAAGTTCTGGGGGATGTGAGAAAACTCTACAGTAATCCCGACTTTTTTCGTCAATCAGCGGTTTTTGCACCGGGGCGCTGCGGCGGACTCCCAGGGCTGGTTGAGGTCGGAGAACGACCGCTTCACGGATATGCGACCGTAGCTCTCTTCGGCCGTCCTGCTCGTGGCGTGCCCTACGCTACCAAAACCTGCAAGAGAAGACTTGGACACAGTCATCATTCATCTGTACGAACGTGTCCCTTAACGTTTTTATATGGAACTTCAGCTGCTCGCCGCCCTTCGAAGCACTCCTCGATTTTGGCCTTATGCGCCTGAACTCTGTATGGCTGTAGAAGTCGAAGCGGCTGTTGTGCTACACCCGTATGAGTGCGTCGGTCTGCATCGTGCCCTGGGTCTTCAGGCGCTGTTCACAGGCTTTAAAGTGGTGTTCCACCACTTTACAATCTGGTGGCAGGATTAGTGTAATCCTCCCCTGGAGCAGCGATCCGAGCCCTTGGGGTGGCGGACTCCGTTCGTACGAATAATCTGTCATCAAGATAATATAAAACCAGATAACCGAGAATCTATCGCTGTTTCTTTTATTATTCTATATCAATAGCAGCATAAACAAAGGCTCTGATCAATGAATTTGCCACTTTCATGACAAACTCTCTTAATGTAGTAAGAATGTTGTGCCGGCAGTGCTCTGTAGAAATCACCCCTCT
>DATD01000022.1 GCA_002504525.1 Methanomassiliicoccus sp. UBA345 | reverse complement strand
CCGCTGGACTTCGATACGCTCGACGAGCTCAAGGCGTTCCAGCGCAGCCTGGCCAGCAAAACGGACGAGACCACTCAGACATTCTACCACGTTCCCATTCTTCCGGTCGATACCTTCACGCTGTTCCGCATCCCGGTCATCGACCTGCCGATAGGGCAGATCGCCGACGTGACCGAGGCGGAGTGGCGCAACGGCCGCATCGAACCGGCCGGCCAGAAGGCCAAGTTCAACCGCTACTGGAGAGCGGTGGACTCGCCCCGATACTCGGCCAAGGAGATCGCGCTCTGGGACCTGTCGGGCATCAGGGACGGGCATCCAAACTTCGAGGTGCTGAAGAAGCTGGTGCGCTCCCGCTATCAAGTATGGCTGGACTTCGGCATGAGGGGCATCCAGGACGTGTTCGACTCGTTCACCATGGACGTGTCCAGGGGCCTCATCGGTACGTTGACGGCTCCCGGCCTCGACCTGTTCGAAGAGGCGTTCGAGCTGACCGATCGGGCGGTGCCGTGCATCCATTACGACCGCAAGGTGCTGTGGCCCTCTCGACGGGCGGGGCCGGAGAGGCTCGAAGAGGCAGTGGCGGAGCTGGTCGACATCGGCTATGAAGAGATAGGCATCATCGACCTGCCCCGGCTGGGCAGGAGGAACGGTCCTGACCCCGATCTACTGGCCCGTCTCGAACGTCTCGACGCGAAGTTCATCCTCGGCGGCGGCATCACCGAGACGGACGTCGACCGCCTGCGCGCGTCCGGCCTGCGCGGCGCGTTCATGGATCCCTTCACTCCGGTCATCGGCGATCTGTTAGAAGAGGAAGAGAGGACCGTTCCGACGGAGAGCTTCACCACCGCCAGGAGGCCGGCGGCGAGCGGGCGCCCGGCGCCGACGGATTGAGGTGACACAATTCCAATGGTTTCATGGTCAGAGCATTGGGCAGGTGCAGGGCCTTTGCTCTAACTGATATTCGTGAGATCATTCCTAACAAATCCATCGCCTAGAACATTGATTTCTGAATAGGCAATTATCTTAACCGATTAGGCTAATTGATTAGCCTAATTGAACAATACATATATACATTGAGCCAATTCACTTAATTGATTATGATAAATGAGCTCCATCAACTGACCCGTTACAAACCGTCGGGGTATCCGGTGAAGCACCGGTACAAGGAGGGATTCAATCCCCGGATCACCGTCAGCAAGGAGTTCGGCCCCCGTATCAGGAAGATACGAGAACTGGATATGGAACTAGACAGGTACATTCTGAGCGCATCTGATTACCTCAGCCTCGTTACGGAAGCGTATGCGTCGAACATTCATTGGTCTACCAGCCTGGAGGGCAATCCGCTGACAGAGAACGAGGTCAGGATCGTGACCCGGGAGACTCTTTCCGGCAACATGAAGGAAAGCAGAAACGGGCCCACTCAGGAGATCATCAATCACCTCATCAATCTGTACTCCCCGGATGCTTTCTGTCTGCCGTGGAGCGATTCGACGATCTGCACGCTGAACCGCCTCCTGCTAAAGGGAACAGGCAGCTCTGCGGCCATCGGGCAATATCGGGATGTGCCGGCCATGGTCGGCGACCCCCAGACGGGGGAGGAGCATTTCATCCCCGCTCCGCCCGAGTGGATACCGAAGGAGATGACCCAGTTACTCGAATGGACGAACGATCAGGCGCTCGTCTATGAACCGATCATCGCCGCCACCGTAATGTTCCACGAGTTCGAAAGCATTCACCCCTTCGTTGATGGTAACGGCCGAACGGGGAGGTCATTGTTCCATCTCTATCTGCAGCAGAGGGCGCTGAAGAACTCCCATCTGTGTAAGATAGATCATAAGCTGGTCGAGAACAGAGATCTATACTATGATCTCCTGGCATACACAGATCAGACCGGTTCTTATGAGGAACTCATCGAGCTGGTCTCGATCGCAGTACTGAAGAGCTATGAGGAAGCGCAGGAAGCGCTCAGCAGGAGGGACCTGCTCAGCATAGGACTGGATGAGGCATCTAAAAGATTATTGATCAAGGCGAAGGCCCACAAGGATTACTTCTCCAGAGCAGAGGCAGCAGGCTGGGTGGACGGGGTGAGCGAGCAGACCGTCGGAAACCGCCTCATCGCACTAGAAGAGATGGGCGCGCTCGAATCAAAAGGAAAGACCAGGTCGAAGAGATACAGGATGAAGGACCCCCTGGCCGATTTCAAGGCAGCGGCGTCAACGATGGTCTAGAAGGTTGGATGAAACACGGATGCCTGGATGAACTAGGGTCCGGTGTTCGAGGCCTGCTTTTCGACAGTTTCTCGTCGGTACGAGCCGTCCAGCACCCTCCTGCACCAGGCCTGGTTCTCCAGATACCATCGGACGGTCCTTCGGATGCCGGTCTCGAAGTTTTCTGAAGGAGTCCAGCCAAGCTCGGACCTGATCTTCGTGGCATCTATGGCATAACGCTTATCGTGGCCGGGGCGGTCCTTCACAAAGGTGATGAGGTCTTCGTATCTCTCGACGTGGCTGGGCTTATTCGGGGCCAGTTCTTCGAGGATCCCGCATATGAGCTTCACGACCTCCAGGTTCTTTCTCTCGGCATCGCCCCCGATGTTGTACGTCTCGCCGACCGCTCCTTCTGTCACGACCTTGATGAGCGCGCGGGCGTGGTCGTCGACATAGAGCCAGTCTCGGACCTGATCTCCCTTTCCGTAGATTGGCAAGGGCTTTCCATCCAAGGCATTCAGTATGACCAGCGGAATCAGCTTTTCAGGGAACTGGTAAGGGCCGTAGTTGTTTGAGCAGTTCGTCACTATAGTCGGAAGGCCATACGTCCGGAACCACGCTCTGACGAGATGGTCGGAACTCGCCTTGCTCGCGGAGTACGGAGAGCTCGGAGCGTATGGCGTGCCCTCGGTGAACCGTTCACCCTTTTCCTCTAGATCCCCATACACTTCGTCGGTCGAGATGTGGTGGAAACGGAAGTTGTCTCGTTCATTGGAATGCAGTTTCTCCCAATATCCTCTGGCCGCCTCCAGTAACGTATACGTCCCGAAGATATTGGTCTGAATGAACGCTGCCGGGCCGTCTATCGATCGGTCGACATGCGATTCCGCCGCAAGGTGCATGACCTTGTCAGGCCGGTACTGATCGAACACCCGTCGCAGTTCAACAGCATCGCAGATATCGACCTGTTCGAAGTGATACTTGGGATTGTTGTCAACGCCGTTCAGGGACTCCGGATTTCCCGCGTATGTCAGCTTGTCAACGTTGACCACTTCGTAATCGGTTTTCGCGACCAGATGACGGACGACCGCAGATCCGATGAACCCAGCTCCGCCCGTGACAATGATAGTTTCCATCCAATGCCTGCCTCTGCGATATTGAATCTATTAGTTCTCTATCAGGTACTGACTATTATCATTTTAAGCCATCTGCGGCAAAATGCTCGCTGTATAAGGCTCATATGACGTTCCTGCCGATCTGGCAAAATAGGCATCCTTCACCCTCATCGCATCCAAGAACAGCAATGAGAAGCATCCCCGATGATTCGCGGACCTGAATAGATTGATTATCTCGCCGCTGCATCCCACTATCATGGCGAACGGGCTGCTGGGCCTCATCATCGTCGTGATCGTCGCATTCGTGCCGGCCATCTTGTTCATGCTGTGGATACGTTCCGCGG
>DATD01000010.1:9902-15358 GCA_002504525.1 Methanomassiliicoccus sp. UBA345 | reverse complement strand
GTCGATTCGATGATCAGCACGTCAGTCTTGACCGGCCTGGCGCCGCGGTTGCCACATCGGTCTCGAGTGCACAGGTCGCCGGTGTACAGCACCTTGCGGTCGTTCACTTCCACCTGGAACATGCGCGAACCGGCCATGTGGCCGGCGTCCAGCATCGTGACGCCGTCGGCCGGGGCCATGGCGAGCTGCTTCTTGCTCCGCCCGTTGAGGCAGCGAAGCGTGACGTCCGATGCGACGACCTCGGTGCTGGCGATGCGCTTCGGCAGGTGATCGGAATGCGCATGGGATATGCAGAAGGTGCCGCACGATTCTATGGCGTCGGCATCAAAATAGTACTCCTTGTCCCCCAGGACCTCTACGCCATTGCCAAGGCGTATGGTCAGCGCTCTCCCCGACATGTCCGGTTTCGATAAGGGGCGGGCCTCTTAAAGATATCTGCCAACGAGCTCGCCAAGGCGAACGGTTCCGCCATGACGCTTCTGCCTTGACACCATGTTAAGGTTTTTATTTATATCATAGATTACAGGAGCAGAGAATAGCATGGAGCCTGGGAAGCGGAAGATAGTCATAGCGGTCGCCGTCATCCTAGTGGCCGCGTCACTTGTTATCGTCGCTGCGTTCTCTGCCGACGGCAGGACCCGCTCGGAGAGGCTGATCCTCACCTCGGTCGACCTTACCGAGATCGGCGCGACGCAGGTGTGGGAGCCGATCTCGACCTCAAGCCACCCGGACTTCCGCAGCAGCGGCGGGTCCGAGGCAGCCAATTCGAAGATCGGGCTCAGCCATGGTAACTGGCTCCTTGGCGTCGAGTGCCTGCTCATAATTTACAACTCCTCGTCCCTGGCCAGCGAGCACTTCCACGCCAAGTGGTCCGATACCAACTGGACGGGAGATGACATCGGCGAAGCGTTGTTCGTAGCGGGCGTGATCAACATGACGAACGATTCGATATCATTCAACAGGACATTTACGGCCATCGTGCTCGAAGGCTATACGATCACCTACTTCGTTTTCGAACAAATACCGCATGGCGGCCCGAGAACGATTCCTCTATCGACGGTCGAGAGCATCTTAGGAACTCAAGTGAACAAGGTACGTCTCGCCGAGTGATCATGTCACTGTCGATTTCTCAAGGCTGCCCCGGCGTATGATCTGTGCTATCTCGACCGCTCCGACCTCGATCGGAGAGCAGCTTATACCTACCAGGCGGCCTTGAACGGCGGGAGGTAGGGAAAGGAAGAGATCGAGAGGCTTTCCTCAAGCTCCCCGATCTCAGCAATGTCCGGCCCTCTCGTCAGGTGCGGCTCGTCACCTCGCAGGCGAGGGGTGCGCCATCTCGCTGATCAATTCCTCCTTGGGCTTGGTCGTCTCCCTCGCCCTCGCTATGTTCTCGGCGACCCAGTCCCCGAGCTCCACCTTGCCGACGCCCCCGAACGCCGCGAAGTTGACCGCGGCGTGGATGACCCCGAGGTGGGAGAAGGCCTGAGGGAAGTTGCCGATCTGTTCGTTGGTCTCGGCGTCGTACTCCTCTGCGAACAGCCCCAGGGGGCTGGCCTTGGACATTAGATTGTCGTACATCTTCCGCGCTTCCTCGGTACGGCCCGCCAATACCAGGGCGCTGACCAGCCAGAACGTGCAGAGGATGAACGTCGCCTCCTTCCCGGAAAGCCCTTCGGGCGCTTCGTTGTAACGGTAGCACATGCCGTCGTGGACCAGGTGCTCCATCGTGGCGTCGATGGTCGAAAGCATCCGGGGGTCCTTGCCGTCGATGAAGCCGATGATCGAGAGCATGAGGTTCGAAGCGTCCAGATATTCATCCTCGTACGATTGCTTGAACGCGTTCAGCTTGGTGCTCCACCCCTTGGTCATCACCTCCTCCCGGATGGCTGCCTTCGTCTCCCGCCAGCGCTTGGTGTCGCCCTCCAGGTTCAGCTCCTCGAACATCTGGATCCCCCGGTCGAGCGCCAGCCACAGCATGGCCTTTCCGTAAACGAAGTTGCGGAGGCCTCCCCGGACCTCCCAGATCCCGCTCTCGGGCATGCGCCAATTGTCGCATATCCAATCGAGCGATTCCCTCATCCGCTTTCCGCCTCGGGGCGGGGTGAACAGGCCGGAGCGCCATGCGTAGTAGGCGCCGCCGAACAGCTCCCCGTACACGTCCAGCTGCACCTGGTTGGCCGCCTCGTTGCCGATGCGCACCGGCCGCGAGTCGCGGTAGCCGCGCAGGTGGCTCAGCTCCTCCTCCTTGGTCTGACCTTCCGGGACGATGGGGTAGAGGATCTGGACATCGCCCGGCTCCACTGTGTTGAAGATCCACTTCGCGTACAGCTCCACGAAATCGGGATAGCCGGCCATGACCAGGCTGAGCATCGTGTACGAACCGTCGCGAAGCCATGTGTACCGGTAGTCCCAGTTCCTCTCCCCGCCTATGGTCTCCGGCAGGGAGGTCGTCGGCGCGGCCACGATCGCCCCCGAGGGCGGGTATGTCATGAGCTGCAGGACCAGGGCGCTCCGCACCACCATGTCCCGGTAGGGGCCGTGGAGCGTGCACTTGTCCGCCCACCCCCTCCAGTAGTTGAGGGTCGACTGCAGCGCCGCCGATATGGAGGCCAGGGGGCTCTTGTCCTCATCCGTGGACAGGGTGAGGTAGAACTGCTCCCCCGGGCGCACCATGAAGCTCTGGGAGAGGGACAGGCATCCCTCGTCCTTGAGCCAGCCCTGCGGCCCCGTGATCACGAACCGCCCGATCGACGCCTCGCTGCCGTTGAGGTTGATGGATGGCGTATCGCGAGCGTAGTTCGGCCTGGGCCGACATACGGTGGTGACCTCGACGTTGCCCTCCAGGCCCCTGACTATCCGTACGAGCTTTCCCGGCGGTCCGCCTTCCACGTCCTGCTCCGCCCAGGTCATGTCCATGAAGTCGAGCAGGGCGACCTTTCCCTGAGCGCAGGTGAACACCGTCTCCAGGATGTTGGTGTCCTTGAGGTACCGGTGGTCGCTCTTGAACTCGGATGTCGGATGGATCGCCCAATCCCCGCCCTTGTCGGGGTCCAGGATGGCCGCGAATATCGACGGCGAGTCGAAGCGCGGCCAGCACAGCCAGTCGATCGAACCCGCGCGGTTCACCAACGCTGCCGCGTGCCTGTTGCCGATGAGCCCGTAATCTTCGATCGGCCAATAGCCGTCCAGCGGCCCTTTCGGTCCTTTGGTCCATTCACACGATCCGACGCCAGATGCTTCAGTTCTCATCATGCATCACTCCATGCTTGCCTTCCGAACAACGTCCGTCCGGGGTGGGGCCGGACCTCGGACCCTATGCTCACCGGCCGTTCCGAGCGCCTAAGCCGCCTGTTCCTCGGCCCCCTGCTCGCCACTGGGTCTCACCTCCTCATTGCGCGGGATGAGTATCGCGGCGACCAGGCCGCCGATCGATACGATTATGATCACGATGATGGCCAGCCCGAACGTCTGAGCGATCGGCAGTATGGTCGTCACCAGGACCGATCCGACCACCGCCGTGCCGAAGGAGGAGCCGAGATTGGAGGCGCTCCTCGACAGGCCGGAGATATCGCCCTGGTCCTTTTCCGGGAATGCCGACTGGACGACGTTCACGGAGGAGGTGAGCATGGTGCCGATGCCCAGCCCCATCATGAAGAGGCCCGGAACGAAGTACCAGACGTTCGCGACGGATGCACTGCCGGAGATCATCGGCAGCAAGATCACCAGGGCCATCCCGACGGTGGTCAGGATGAAACCGATGATGATGAGCCGCCTCTGCGTGGTCCTGGTGGCCATCTTTCTCGCTCTCGTGCCGGTCAGCAGGATGCCGATGGTCGCCGGTGTGACGATCAGTCCGGCCGAGGCGGCGCTGAACCCGCGCACGGTCTGGAAGAAGACCGAGATGGTATAGAAGGCGCCCTGCAGGACCATCCATTGGACGAACTGTGTCGCCAGCCCAAGGTTGGACGTGCGGTTGCGGAATACTCTGGTCGATAGCAGCGGAGACCTGCCCTTCCTCTCCCTCGACCGGATGTTCAGCATGAAGAGCGCCAGGATGACCCCGCCTATCGCGACCAGGACCCAGACCACCGGTGAGAACCATCCGTAGGTCCCCGTGGCGAGGATGCCGAAGACCACGAAGAACAGCCCGGTGGCGGAGAGGATGCTCCCGACGATATCGAGCTTGGGCCTGACCCCCTGTATGCCTGGATCTGTGATCCGACGGGCCAGGATGATTATGAGCAGGACGATCCCTGCCTGCAGAAGGAAGGAGACGCGCCAGCTTATGGCGGTGGTCAGGAACCCGCCGACCAGCGGCCCCATCGCGGCCCCGATGCCGCCGGCGGCGCTGATCCCCCCGAAGGCCTTCGCGCGCGATTCCATGGTGGTGTAGTTGACCGTGGCCAAGATGTACACGGGCGGGATCAGGAGGGCAGAACCTACGCCCTGCATGATCGAGTAGCCGAAGTACAATATGCCCATGCCCGGCGTCAGGACCGACACGAGCGCTCCCAGGCCGTAAACGGTGAGGCCGATCCGGAAGGTGCGCTTGCGGCCCCAGATATCCGTCAGCTTGCTGCCGGGGATCATCAGGGCGGCCATCGTGAGGGTGAAGAGAGTGATGGCGATCTGGACCCCGTGCACCGACGAGCCCAGTTCGTTGGCGATGCTGGTGACCGCCACGTTCATGTTGGAGCCGGCGTAGCTGCAGACGAACTGAGCGAGAACCAGGGGAAGAAGAATCGAACCCAACAAAGACGCGCCCTTCGAGCTTGCCTTCTCCATCGATGATCCCTCTGACCGGGAACTAGACGTGCGTGCCTGGAGATTATAATACTATTCACAATGATATTGATGAGGATCGCCGCAGCCATTGCTCCGGAACCTGACCACGGTCCCGGGGTCGGACGGGCGAGGCCGCGACCGACGGGGCGCGCCGTGATTCGGACCGAAAATTGGCGGCCATCCCACCGGAAGCGAAGGACTAGTTTCGGCCACCTCCCCCCTTCTATCATTTTATATGTATATTTCGAACGGGAAGATGGAGAGTGAGGCCCCTGAACGTGGGGACGGACCAGCACTACTGGACAGAGAGAGCGGATGTTATCAACGGGCGGACGGCCCTGGCGCGCGGCGAGGGGACGGTCCGCACTCTCATCCCGGCCCTCGACACGTTCATCGGAGGGCTGAGGCCGAACCATCTCACGCTCATCGATTCGGCCGACCGCATGATGTTCGATCTGACCCATGCTCTATGCGTCAACGCCGTCGGCGCGCTGAACAGCGACGTGGTGTGGATCGACGGCGGCAATTCCGTCGATCCGTACGAGATCGGCCGCATCTGCCGGCGGTTCGGTCAGGACCGCCACGAGGTGCTTGACAGCGTCCGGGTGGCGAGGGCGTTCACAGCGTACCAGCTGGTCTCGCTCATCAATGAGCGGCTCGAGGACGAGGTG
>DATD01000010.1:3835-9649 GCA_002504525.1 Methanomassiliicoccus sp. UBA345 | reverse complement strand
TGGTCCGAATCATATTCGCTCCTGCGGCAGTGCGTCGAGACGACGTTGGAGCTGACAAGAAAGAAAGGACTGGTGACGCTGGTGACGAACCTCGGCCTCATGAAGATCGTGCAGAGGAAGAGCTTGAAGAGCCTGCTGTACGGGACGGCCGACGACATCATCCGCATCGAGCGCGCGCCCCGCTCCCTGCGCATATCGCTCCCGAACCGCCAGGAGTGGATGCTCTACCACCCGGTGCCGCGTTTCCAGACCACCCTGGAAGAGTTCATGAAGTGATACCATGGGAAGGACCGTGCCCACATACCGCAATACGCTTGAATCGATCATAGGCAGCTGGAGCGACTACCGGAGAGCGCTGGCCAAGGACGACCGGGAGGTGTTCGATGGCATGGTGAACAGGGCGCGCCTGCACGCCTCGGCCGCCACCTACGCCGCGTTCTCCGATCCCGTGGAGGGAGCGTTGCTGTCCATCCTGCTGGAGCAGGAGAAGGAGATCCGCCGGCTGAAGGGAGAAGAATGAGAGGGTGGGTCCTGGACTGCTACCCGGACATGGACGCCGACCGGATGGTCCTGTGGTTCAAGACCCCACGCGGGCCGGTGCGCGTCGTGGACGACATGACGCCGCACATCTACGTTCATGCGACGAAAGAACGGCTCCAAAAGCTGACGAACGACCTGGCAATGATCGGCGTCAAGGATGCCGAGCCGCAGAAGCGGAAGGTCTCGCTCGGCGAGAAGGAGAAGGACGTCCTGGCGGTGCCGGTGCGCGAGTACGCGTCGCTGCAGTCGCTGGCCATGACCATCGACTCGTGGGGCCGCTACCGGGAGCATGCGCTGTTCAACGTCGACCTTCGCATGGACCAGCGGTACTTCCTCGGCAAGGGCCTCTTCGCCATGGGCCTGACAGAGATCGATGGCCTGAAGAGCATGGACGCGTGGAGGCGCATCGACTATCCCGTTCCCGAGCTGAAAGGGCTCGATCTCGGCGTCGCCGTCAACGGTTCCGGGATACCGACGATGGACGACGGCCTGGCATCGATCTCGGCGAACGGCGTCGTCCTGGACGGTTCGGAGGAACGAATGCTCGAGGACCTCATGTCCCTGGTGCGGGACGAGGACCCGGACATCATCTACACCGACCGGGGCGATTCGTTCGTGCTGCCGTACCTGCAGCACCGCGCGTCACTGCACGACATGAGCCTGGAGCTGGGACGCGAACAAGGAGAGAGAACGTCCCGGGGGAAGAGCTACTTCACCTACGGCCGCATCGTGTACAAGCCCCCGGCTCACAAGCTTCGAGGCAGGGTGCACATCGACCGGCAGGCATCGTTCACCTACGCCGAGGCGGGCCTGCCGGGGCTCATAGAGATGTCACGGCTGTCCCACATCCCGCTGCAGGACATATCGCGGCTGTCTCCGGGCAGTGCCATCAGCGCCATGCAGGTGAACGAGGCGGTGCGCAGCGGCCACCTGGTCAGATGGAAGAAGAACCTGCCGGAGGACTTCAAGACCGCCGGGGCGCTCATCGCCTGCGACCGCGGGGGGTTCATCTACGAGCCCAAGGTAGGCATACATGACGACGTGTGGGAGGTCGACTTCTTTTCTCTATATCCGAGCATCATGGTGCGGTACAACATCTCGCCGGAGACGCTGAACTGCCGCTGCTGCCCCACATCGTCTCGCATCGTCCCGGAGCTCGGCTACCGCGTATGCGAGAAGAGTACCGGCCTGGTGCCGCATGTGCTGGAGCCGATCCTCAACCGCCGCAGGGTATACAAGAGCATGAAGAACGACCCTCGAAAGGGGGCGAACTATCAGCAGAGGGCCAAGGCGCTGAAGTGGGTGCTGGTCACATGCTTCGGCTACACCGGGTACAGGAATGCGCGGTTCGGCCGGATCGAGTGCCACGAGAGCATCACCGCCTACGGGAGGGACATCCTGATACGGTCGGCGGCCATCGCCGAGAGCAGAGACTTCGAGGTATTGCACGGCATCGTCGACTCGCTGTGGCTGCATGGAAGCGGCAATGTCCGCCGCCTGTGTGACGAGATATCGGCAGAGTTCGGGATCCAGCTCAACATCGAGGGCCGATACCGCTGGATCGTGTTCCTTCCCAATGTGTCCACCGGCGTCGGCGCCCTCAACCGCTACTACGGCCTGTTCGAGGACGGGGAGCTCAAGCTGCGCGGCATCGCGGTGCGAAGGAAGGACACACCGATGATCGTGGAAGAGCTCCAGCAGGACATGCTGCGCTGCCTGTCGAAGGCGCACGACGCCGAACGGTTCGTGGAGACGATCCCGGAGGCGCTGCAGGTCGTTGACAGGTACGCGGCCGAGCTCAGGAACGGGACCGTGGCGGCCGACCGCCTGATGGTCAGGAGGCGGATAACACGCCGCCTCGAGGAGTATGCGCAGTTCAACGACTCGGTGGCGGCGCTGCGCCAGCTGCACGACAAGGGCTTCGAGCTGCAGCCAGGGCAGTCCATCGAGTATGTCATCCTGGATTCCGGCAGCGAACGCTCCTGGGAGCGTGTGAGGGCGGCGCCGTTCCTCAGCGGCGATGACCGTTATGATGGCGAGAAGTATGTCGAGATGGTGCACCGCGGGGCATCGGAGCTGCTGTCGCCGTTCGGCTGGTCGTTCGAGCGGATGCGCCAGCGGGACGGCTCACAGCGCCGCTGAGACCGCGTCCCTGATGCCCAACAGGAACAGCAGCACCGGAAGGAGGAGGCAGCCGGTCAGGTGCACCCGCCCCACTCCCATGGCCGGCGGCACCATGCCCAGTACCGTCGACACTAAGAGAACGAACACCCCCGGGACGCCGTTGAAGACGATCGTCAGGATGATGAGCAGCACCATGATGATGCGGTTCATCCTCGGCACGTTCATGTTCGCCGCCGTAAGAGCGAACCGCCGTCCGGCAGAGAGAAGGACGCGGTGGCCGACCGCGCAGCCCACCAGGACGCTCACCAATAATAACGGAAACAGCTCGAACGGCAGAGTGTCGCCGCCGAGCACCTCCTTCACGGCGAGCAGCGCGCCCGACCGCCCCTTGAACGCTACCGCTAGAGCAAGCAGCCCGAAGACCGCCGAGGCCGTCCCGACGGCCGACACCATGGCGATGAAGCGGCCCGCGTCACCGTTGCGACCGGTGATCGACGAGGCGATGATCACCCCGGTGGTGGACGAGATGCCCGGGAACCACCCGACCAGCGCCCCGGCCAGGGCGCCGAGGATGCTGGGCGCCGTCATCGGTTCTCCGACGTCCTCGCGCTGCGGCGGAAGAGGCGCGTTGCCGGATCCGATGAGAGACGGCATGCCGAACAGCCCGGTGAGAAGAGGGAACATTATGCTCAGATCGAGAGCGGCGAGATCGTCGCACGGCAGACGCCGGTCCATGACCACCAGGCCGAGGAGGCCGGAGAGGAGGAACAGTGATAGCGCGATCGATCGGTTTCTCAGGTTGCGAGGCCTCACGTCCCAAGTCCCTTCCACCGCCACCGGGCCTTCCGGTGCCGCTCCGCGAAGCCGCCACCGCCCCGACGGAGTCACGAGCCAGCATCCACGATGGGTTCGAATCGCTCTACCGCGCAGCGATACCGGCAGGCCGTGCACCGGCACCGGGATCGATAGGCTCAACGGTCCGGCGGAGCGGACCACCCTCGACACCTTCACCTCGGCGGTCACCTCGCCGCCCCGCTCCGAGAGCAGAAGCAGAACAACGGCCAGCAGCGCCATCGGCAGGGAGAGCGAGTCGACCGTGTCGTACAGCAGCAGCGGCGGCCCCATGACGAAGTACAGCGGGACGCACAGCAGGACCGCCACCGCCCCGCCGATGAGGGAGCCGGCAGCGGCCTGGCCCACCGCCTCGAGGCCGCGGCCCTGCAGAAGGAGGCGGTGACCAGGGAGGACCGACAACGAATCGTCCTCGTCCGGCGCCCCCATGAAGATCGCCGGGATGAAGTCCAGGAACGAATGCGATGCGGCCGCCGATACGATGAGACAGGCCAACAGCGCCGACGCGTTATCGGGCGTGGTCCCGAACGCCTGCGCCGCTCCCTCGGCCAGCGGGAGCAGGGCGCCCAGCATGGAGACCAGGAGAAGGCACAGCGTGTTGACGTGGATGCCCGGCGCCGCTCCGGTCAGGCACCCCATGGCCGCGCCTGCCAGGGAGAAATAGACCGCCGCGGCGAGGAGGGAGATGTCCACGCTGACCAGTTGGCGCCCCGAATGTAATCGGAGCGGACTACCTTCAGCGTTCGCCAGCAATCTTTATCTCCGCGACACTTCACAATAGGTTCATGCCTCCGGTGGTGGTCGCCAGGGACCTGGTCAAGAAGTACGGGGACCTCGTGGCCGTGGACCATATCGACCTCGCCATAGGGAAGGGGGAGATCTTCGGCCTCCTGGGCCCGAACGGCGCCGGCAAGTCGACCGCCATCAAGATGATCCAGTGCGTCTCTCCCACCACGTCCGGCCGGCTGGAGGTGCTCGGAATGGACGTCCGCTCGGACGGCAAGGAGATCAAGCGGCGCATCGGCGTCGCTCCGCAGGAGAACAACCTCGATCCCGATTTCGACGTCATCAGGAACCTTACCAGCTACGCCCGGTACTTCGACATCCCCCAGGACGTGGCCAGGCGGCGGGCCGACGATCTGCTGAAGTTCATGCAGCTGACCGAGAAGAAGGACACCATGATCGAGCAGCTGTCCGGGGGGATGAAACGCCGGTTGATCGTCGCCAGAGCGCTGATCAACGATCCGGAGATCATCATCCTGGACGAGCCGACCACCGGTCTGGACCCTCAGGCCAGGCACCTCATCTGGGAGCGGATACGGCAGCTGCAGCGGGAGGATAAGACGATCATCCTGACCACGCACTACATGGACGAGGCGGAGCAGCTGTGCGACCGCCTGGTGATCATGGAGCGAGGGAGGGTCCTGGTGGAAGGCCTGCCGAAGCAGCTGATAGCGGACGTGGTGGGCGACTGCGTCATGGAAGTGATCGAACCGGACGGCGACGTGGCCGACCGATACTTCCGGAACGCGGGAATGAAGGTGGAGCGGTCGGCCGACCGCCTGTACGTGTACTCGAACGAGTGCAAGACGATCAATCAGGAGTTCCGGAACGCCCACCCGGACATCTATTCGACCATACGGCCGGCGACGCTGGAGGATGTGTTCCTGAAGCTCACCGGCAGGGGGCTGAGGGAATGATCAACATCGACCGCGGCGCGGTGGCCGTGTGGAGGCGCAACGCCGACGTGTTCTTCAAGACCTGGAAGACCAACTTCCTCCCGTCAATCTTCGAACCGCTGCTGTATCTGGTGGCCATGGGCCTGGGCTTCGGCGGCCTGGTGGTCGGCCTGAGGTACGCGGGGCAGCCCATCGAGTACATCCGCTTCCTCGCTCCCGGGCTGATCTCGATCTCGGCGATGTACGGCGGCTTCTTCGAGTGCACCTACGGCTCGTTCGTGCGGATGCACTATCAGAAGACGTTCGACGCCATGGTGGCGACGCCGGTAAGTTTGGAGGACGTCATCACCGGCGAGATCATGTGGGGCGCCACCAAGAGCCTGATCAACTCCACCATCGTGCTGGTCGTGATCATGGTCATGGGATGGCTGCTGTTCCCGGAGATCCTGTTCACCGCCCCTACCGTGCTCCTCGTTCCGCCGATCACGTTCCTGGCAGGGCTGATGTTCGCCTCCATCGCCATGATCTTCACGGCGCTGGTGCCCAACATCGACTCGTTCAACTATCCCTTCTTCCTGCTGATCACGCCGATGTTCCTGTTCGGAGGGACGTTCTTTCC
>DATD01000010.1:0-3565 GCA_002504525.1 Methanomassiliicoccus sp. UBA345 | reverse complement strand
GGGACGCTGAGCTACATCGACACGATCGCCACCGTCTACATACTGCTCATGACCGCGGCGACGTTCTATCTGGCCATCAGGCTTATGAAGAAGCGGCTGACCAAGTGATCAGTCCAGGACGAACACGCGGCCGTCGCGGACCTCCAGACGGAGCAGGCACTTGATCGGGACGTCCAGCTCTTCCTCGAGCTCCTTGGCGCGGCCGCCCTTGTCCGCCACCACGAGCACCTCCAGGACCTCGGCGCCCGCGCTGCGCAGCCCGTTGACGATGCCGCGAAGGGTGCCGCCGGTGCTCAGCACGTCGTCCACGATGATCACCTGGTCCCCGTCCTCCACGCCGTTGATGTACAGCGCGCCGTTGGAGTACCCGGTGGACTGGTCGACCTTGACCTCGCCGTCGAGGCCGTAGGGGCGCTTGCGCACCGCCACGTAGGGGATGTCGCTCATCATCGACAACGGCGCCGCCAGCGGCAGCGCCATGGCCTCCGGCGCCACGAGGAGGTCGCAGTCCATGTCGCCGATCTCGAACATGGCGTTGACGACTTCCTCCAGCAGCTCCGGCTCCACGGCCGGGACGCCGTCCATGATCGGATGCACTATGTAGTCATAGGAGCCGACGCGCATCACCTTGGCGCGCCGGAACGATTCGCGCAGAAGCTCGAGCACGCCTCGGCATGCGCCGCGCCGTTCTTAACTGCTGCGTCAGGTCCTGGCCCACTTCCGGCCGGCCCTCTTGACCGTCCCGGCGGCCAGGAGATCCTTCAGCGTGATGCGGACGACATCCTCCGGCACGGTGATGTGAAACTGCTCGCGGAACGCCTTCTTGATCTCGGACACGCTCTTCGCCTCGTACAGCGTCTTGGGAAGCAGCGTCCGAAGGTCCTCGTTGACGTTCCAGGGGAATATGAACCAGGTCCATTTGTCCTCCGGCACCTTGACCGAGTGGAAGTCGGGCTCCATCCTGGAGCGGGTGATGTGGAGCAGCGTGGCGGTCTTCAGCCCCTTGGGCCTCATCTTCAGCAGATGGGCCGTGGCGATGGTCATCGACTCGCCGGTATCGGTGATGTCATCGACCAGCAGAACCTCCTCGTCCTCGATGCTGGCATTGAGCTCCTGCGTCAGCAGCGCCTTACCGTCGGGGTTGGCGGTGACGCCCCAATGCTCGGTCTTCACCGCGTACAGCTTCTTCACGCCGAGGATGTCGCACATCAGCCGGGCCGGCACCCATCCCCCGCGGGTGAGGCCGATGACCACGGTGGGCTTGCAGTCACAGGCCCTGATCTGCTTCGCCACGTCGCCCGTCCACTTCACTATCTCGTCGTAGGTGACCAACTTGCACCGGAAGCTCTCAATGTCCGTCATCCAATGACCGTCCGCCGGGCGAACGGCCCGGATGAGCGGGGGGATGCGTCATGGCGAATATATCCTTTCTCAGGCCCCGACCGACAGGACGACCCTCTCCACCTGGAACGCCGCCGGCAGGAACGGCCCTATCATGGCCATCGTCAGGAACGGATCGTTCATGGGGCAGCCCATCTCCCTGGTGAACGAAACGAGCTCCTCTTCGCGCGCCGCGACCTCGCGGGCGGGCAGGTCGGACATCAGGCCGGCCACCGGCAGCGGCAGCATCACGCTGTTGCTGCCAAGCATCGCCACCGAGCCTCCGCCGGCCGCGGCCACTTCGTTCATCGCTTCCCTCGCCCCGTCCAGGGTAGTGGCGATGGCCAGGATCCCTCCGAACTTGTGAACCTCCGAGGTGGCCATGGCCCCGCCCTTCAGCTCGAAGCCCTTGATGAAGCCGACGCGCAGCGACCAGTCCCGGGATGGGTCGGCCCACACCATGTACAGCACGTCGCGGGTGGGATCGGCCACTATGCTCCCGTCGTCGACCGGCAGCTTCTCCTGGCCCCATGACACGCCTCCCCGGCGGCCCACATGCATCACCTTGACGGAGGCGGAGCGGCCGGAGGCCCTGACGTCGATCTCGCTCAGCCGCGTCCTCGGGAACAGCGGCGCCACCGGCATCGGCATGCTTCCGAGGTACAGCAGCTCGCCGTTCCTCGCCACCAGCTCTCCGCCGATCCACGTCTCCAGCACCCTGAAGGAACGGAGGTCGCTCACCACTGTCAGGTCGGCGCGCGCCCCGACCTGCAGCACGCCGCCCGCTATGCCGTAGTGCTCGGCCGGCCAGATCGTTGCCGCCCTGACCGCCTGCACCGGATCGACCCCTTCCTCCACCGCCTGGCGGAGGAGCGAGTCGATGTGCCCGTCCACGAGGTCCCTGGCTCTCAGGTGGTCGGTGGCGAACATGTGGCGGTTGCGAAGGGCGAAGGGCACCAGCGCCTTCAGGTCCCGGCTGGCGCTGCTCTCCCTCAGCGCGATGGACATGCCCTTCCGGTGCTTCTCCGACGCCTCCTCCGGGGAGGAGGACTCGTGGTCGGACGTCACCCCGTTCATGATGTAGTCGTCCAGGCGAAAGCCCCTCAGGCCGGGAGCGTGGCCGTCTATCCGCTTGCCAAGCTGATGCGCCACCTCCACCTTGCCCATCATGCCCTGCTGCTGCTCGATCAGGCCTTCGTGGTCGGTCACCTCGCCCAACGCCACGAACTCGTCGCGGGACAGGAGGGAGCGGACCTCTTGCCATCCCAGCCCGGGGATGTCAGACGGCACCGCGTAGTGGAAGCGCAGCGGCGTGGAGCGGCCGGCCTCCGTCATGTAGCTCAGGCCGCCCGCCCCCGCGGTGGCGGAGGCCGGCGATGGGTCGGCCACGATGGCGGTGGTGCCGTGCAGGATCACCTCCTCAGCATAACGGTAGGGGCTGAGATGCGACGATTCCACGTGGACGTGCGAGTCGATCAGCCCGGGGAGTATGTACTGGTCCGGCGCGGCAACCTTTCGCTCGATGCGAACGATCTGGCCCTCGTAGAAGTTGACGCAGGCGGGATAGATCGCTCCGCTGATCACGTCCACGAGGTATCCGTTGACGTGCTCGACCACTATGGAGCCTATGGTGTCGCCGTAGGGCGGGAAGGACATTCCGGAGCGCATGTTCGTTCCATGTGAGGGGAATGATGATGAATCTTTCCGCGGGCAAGGTTTCAAGTGCGCCGCGGGACGTGGAAGGAGCATGGTCTTTCCCCGCGAGGTGCTCAACGAGCTGAAGTGGCACCGTGGCAGGCTGGACGACGCTTCGATCACTTACCTGCACCGGGGCGCGCCCGGGGACCGGAGGACCATCAGCGGCTCGGAGATAGTCGAGCTGGAGAGGTCGTTCTTCGCCACCGCCGAGAGCAGGATACCGTACCACCGCATCCGCAGGATAGAACTGAACGGCGAGACGCTGTACCTGGACCGGGAAGAATTGATCGAAGAGCCAGCCTAGTTGCGGGGAGCGCCGCAGTTGGGACAGCCCCTCATGAACGACGGGTACTGCACGCCGCAGTTCCTGCACTTGGTCATCTCCGCCTTGCGCGGCGCGGCTGCCGGGGCGGGAGGGGCGGGCTCTGCCTCCTCGACCTCCTCGGTCGCGACCACTTCCGGCTCCACCCTCGGCGGCGCCTGGTAT
>DATD01000024.1:11333-14970 GCA_002504525.1 Methanomassiliicoccus sp. UBA345 | reverse complement strand
GGATTGGAATTTCAGGACCATTCCGACGTGGATGGTTCATCCATCCTATAAAGTTTGACCATATGCATTCGCAAACGTTCAAGATACTCTCAAGATTCGCCCGGCAGTTGAGGCACGTACTACGGCATCAAAACATCGGTTAATTCAACAACAGAACTGATGAAATAGAAAGAGTTTGGAAATGGTTTGTTGGCGGAATCAAAGCCGTAATGGCTCATCTCTTAGGTGCGAGCATTTTTGAAAGTCTCTTTACGCGGTACCCTGGTTCTCGGTACCTACGATCACCTCCCTGGGCAGTGCTTGTTCTGGCGGTGCCTCCGTCTTGATGAAGTCGGCATCATCGTTGAACAACAGCTCTTCCGTTACCCTACCGCGGGTCAACCTCACGATCGCTCCGACAATGATCCCTCCAACCATGGTGATCACCACCACTGAGACCGCTGCGAGGGCGTTGGTGAAAGTGCCCGTGATAACGACGATCGACAGAGCGCCGATCCAGCCGCCCACACCGTGCAGGTTGTGGACGCCCATGACGTCAAGGACTCCCGCCTTCTTGCACAGCCAAGGCTGTAGGTAGATGAATGCCAGGGCCGAGACCGCACCTGCGACCAGTCCGATGACCAATGCGCCCCACTGGTTGACCGACAGCAGCGGGGATCCGATGGCCACCGGACCAGCCAGCATGGCGTAGGTGTAGATCAGCGGATTGACCTTCTTCTGGACGATCTGGCATATCACATACGTGGTTATGATCGAACCGAGGCCGGCCATGTAGCAGGTGATCAGACCCCACGTTACCTGGTCAGCAGGTAGCAGAGCGGTGACGAACGACGGCCACAGGATCCACAGCAGCATGGCGGCCAGCCATACGAACGTCACGCTGTGCGTCGTGGTATACATTGGTTCGCTGAACGCCCTCTTCTCCCTTATCGCTAGAAGGACTCCCCAGCCAAAGTATGCCGCGCACATATGGACCAGCATCGATCCTCCGGGATCGACCACTCCTTCCAGATAGCTGAACAGGAACCATTCCAGGAACGCGTAGACCGGAGCAAACAGGACGCCGACCAGGAGGTACTGCCACATCTTGACGGTGCCTAGGAACACCCCTATGGCGATGACCACCGTGATGGCGCATATGACTCCCTGAAGCATCAGGCTCTGGTTCCAGGCCTGGCCGAAGTAGAACTCCTGTATGCCCATATATGCGATGAAGCTGCCCGCAGCGACGAGTAGCGTCGCCAGCGCCACCCCCCACTCGAACTTCCGGATGAATATCATCAGGAAGGCGACCAGCATCAACATGAACCAGACATCCATGTTCTTGTTGAACTTGTTCATCTCGTCATCGATCAAACTCTGGCCCGGAGCACTTCCCCCCTCATCGGGAGTTATCAGCTCCTCACCGGCCGCTGCCACCGAGCCCGTAGGCGCGATCAACATGGCCATACATGCAATGACCAACGCGAACGTCAGTCCGAACTTCTTTCCGACATTCATTTTTCTCTCCTCCTTACCTCCAGAAAAAATAAAATAAAAAAAATGGGGTTTGGGAAGCCGATCTCAATTGATGTTGAGACCGAGGTCCCTGAGCTTGGCCACCGCTCCGTCGTAGACCTTCAGGTACTCGTCGGTAGGCTTGACGGTCTTGACGTCGTAGCAATCCTGGAATTTCTTGCCGGCAGGGGCGGTCTTGTAGTTGCCCTCGTAGCTGCTGACAAGCTTCTCCAGAATCTCGTTGACATCCGAGATCTTCATGCCACAGGTTGCAGCGGCGGCCTCTCCCATGATCCTGGCCTCCATGCCGGTGGTCTTGTCCTGCACAACGCCCTTGGCGGCGGCAGAACCGGACAGGAGCTCGCGGCCCGACGCGGTGTCGGAAATGGCCTGAGCAGCGGTCTCTAGGAGACACATCTCGGTGCACGGACCCGCGACAGGATAGTACTGGTTGGCCAGCAGCAGGTCGGTGTGATCGAGGGCTGCAGCGGCGTGGGCCGCGATCTGCAGGGTCTCCCTGGCAGTCGTTATGCCCCACCTGATGTGGATCGGTCCGTCAAGGTGGTAGTTGGCGTTGTATATGGTGAACGAGGCCAGGGTGGTGGCGATGTCGCAGATGGTGGTTTCCTCGACGCCACCGGAGTAGCCGCCGAAGATGGGCATCTGCTCGATCATGATGGTGTTGCCCTGGGCGATCCAACCGGCCAGCATGTTGAATGCCGCCATGTCGATCTTGAGCTCGTTCAGTTGGGAACACTCGTGGGAGTCGACCGGCCTGAGGCCGCCCAGACAGTCGCTAGCGAGACGGCCCGCTGCGGACAGCGGGGTCTCAGGTCCCTATATGGCCATATATGGTCTGCCGGCCCTGATCTTGGCCTCCCTCACTGCCCTGAGCTCGGCCATCATGGCCCTTATCTCCCAAGGGGTGTTGGTGGAGGCACCGTGGCCTTCGATCGTCGCCATGACGCCGTTGACCAGAGTGTCGACGATGGCCTCCTGGGCGTAGGACTGCATGATCTGGACGAATACCTCTTCGGACACCGGAGCACCGGTCGGTCCGCCCTGGATGACGGGCTTCTTGGCAGCGTTCCCGCGCCTGGGTTCGAAACGGACAGCATCGCGGTTCTCTCCGAGAACAAGCCACTTGGGGGTCTTCTTGATTCCCTCCATGACTTCTTCCTCGCTGACGGTCAACACGCGGCCGAGGTCTGCGTTGTAGATACCGGTGGTGACAAGCATCTCCAGGCCGGCCTGGAACAGTCGCTCCTTGAGGTCTTTGTCCTCTGGAACAATCTCCTTGCCGAACTTGATGTTGTACTTCTCCTTGAGGGCGGTGGCGTTGCCAGGGATGATCTTGTAGTCCCAATCGGCCTCTGCCACCTTCTTCCCCTTCAAGTTCCGGTCGTACGCGTCAAAGACGTTAAGTGGTCTGACAGCTGCCATTTTTTCACCCCTTTACGAGATTGTTGACCATTTCGACAGCCTCGGCACCGGATGGACAGTACTGGTCCCCGCCGATGCTCTCCACCCATTCTGCGGATGCGGGAGCGCCTCCGAATATGGTCTTCGCATTCACTTTCTCCTCCTTCAGAAGATCTACGATGTCCTTCTGGACGACCACGGTGGTGGTCATGAGGGCCGAGGCGCCGACAACGTTCGCGCTGTTCTCTTTGGCTTCTTCGATGAACTTCTCTGGCGGAACGTCCCTCCCTACGTCGATGACATTATAGCCAGCGCCCTTCAGCATGGCCGCAACGACGTTCTTGCCGATCTCGTGTATGTCTCCCAGGACGGTGCCGATGACCACGGTCCCGCGAGAGGCGGTAGCTCCCTTGGTCATCACTGGCTCGAAGACCTTCAGGGCCTTCTCCATAGCTGCGGAGGCGGCGAGAACCTGAGGCAAAAATATCTTGGCCTCGTCGAACAGGTGGCTGATGGTCTCCATGCCCTTGCCGAGTCCATTCTCGACGGCGTCGCCAGGGGCGATTCCAGCTTCCAAAGCTTGCTTGGCGCTTGTTTCAGCAAGCTTTATGTCCCAAGTCTCAACAGCTTTCTTGAGACTTTTCATTATCTCTGCTTTGTCGCTCATTAACTTCCTCCTATTTTATGATATAAATGGTTTAACATGAAATTGATATGA
>DATD01000024.1:4642-11056 GCA_002504525.1 Methanomassiliicoccus sp. UBA345 | reverse complement strand
AACTTAGGCCACATCATTTTGAAACCATAGTTATAAATATAATACAACAATTTTACGGTTAGCATGGGGGAGGAGCAAACTATGACTGATCCGTTCGATGATAACCGAGCATCTCGTGGGCCCATGCCGTTTCCCTCGGCCTTCCCCCCTAGCATCCCCGCCATCAAGGCCATGATCCCAGGAGCTGAGGCGTTCAGGGCATCGCGGTCACCGGCGAGGAAAAACCTCTTCTATCTCAATACATATTCAGCGAGGAGAATAGAAAAGACCAATGGAGTGTTGGTTCGGCGACCACCAGGCCTCTACAGCTATGGCAGCCGGGTTCGACTCCCGGGCACTTCGCCAATTCTATATCATCATCTATTAGAGGAGAGCAGATGACCATCGAGTGGACGGCTTCTCAGAAGCAGAGACTGAAGGAACTGGGGATACCTTCGGATGAGGAATATGATCTTAACAGCGATGAGGAGCGCGAAGCCCTCTTTTCCCGACTGGTCACCCAGCGGCAATCGGAGGGCCGTAAGGCCATACGGCACATGCTCGAAAAACCGGAGCGCCATCCTCTGGTGCAGCTCGAAGAGTGCCTATCGCAGGCGCTGGTGAACGACGGTTTCATCGAAGTGAGGACGCCTACCATCATCTCGCGCTCGGCCCTGGAGAAAATGGGCATCGGGAGGGACCATCCTCTTCACGAGCAGGTCTTCTGGCTCGATGACAAGAGATGTATGAGGCCGATGCTCGCTCCAAATCTATACTACTCGATGCGCCACCTCAAAAGGAGTTCAAGAGGTCCGGTCCGCTTGTTCGAGGTGGGGACATGCTATCGCAAGGAATCGCGAGGTTCGAACCATCTCGAGGAGTTCACCATGCTCAATCTGGTGGAGCTCGATCCGGTCAACGATCCCAATTCTCAGCTGGAACGACACATAGCGACTGTCATGACGGCCGCTGGGCTGGACTACGAACTGTGCACATGCACCTCGGACGTATATGTTCAGACCACCGATGTCGAGGTGGGCGGGGTGGAGGTCGCCTCAGGTGCGGTCGGTCCGCACAAACTCGATCCCGCTCATGGGATCAAGGATCCATGGGCCGGTGTCGGTTTCGGCCTGGAGCGCCTCCTCATGCTCATGCGCGGGGAGGACAACGTCAAGAAAGTAGGGAGGAGCCTGATCTATCTCAGGGGGGTCAGGTTGGACATATAGGGGATTGACAATAATGGAAAATACAGATGTGGATGCGATCATACAACGGTCGCTGGAAGGGGCGCCGATATCCTTAGAGGAGGCCGAGGCCCTGCTCTCAAAGCGGGAGCCTCGCTCACTGGACAGGTTGTTCGGTGCTGCGCGTGAGGTCAAGCAACGCAACTTCGGAAACAAAGTGTTCTTCTACGGATTCGTGTATTTTTCGACCCACTGTCGAAACAACTGTTCCTTCTGCTTCTATCGGCGCTCCAATGCGAGCAGCGTCCGATATAGGAAGTCGGAAGATGAGATCCTCTCTCTATCCACATCCCTGGCCGACTCCGGCGTACATGCAATCGATCTCACCATGGGCGAGGACCCCATCGTTCACAAGGACGATCACTACAGGCGCCTCATCGACCTGGTGCAAAAGGTCAACGACGCGGTCGACACTCCCCTCATGCTCTCTCCCGGCGCCCTGCCTCACGAGGTCTTCGGCGACCTGCGGGAGGCCGGCGCGGACTGGTTCGCATGCTACCAGGAGACGCACAACCGCGAACTGTTCTGCCGCCTCCGCCCGGAGCAGAGCTACGACATGCGCCTGTTCCAGAAGAAGTGGGCGAGGGAGGCGGGCATGCTGACCGAGGAAGGGATCATGGTCGGCGTGGGAGAGAGCGTGGCCGACCGCGCTCACTCCATCATGACAATGAAACGCCTGGGCGTCGATCAGATCCGGGCGATGAGCTTCGTTCCGCAGCACAACACCCCGATGGAAAAGCACGGCCCGTCCCCGTTCCTCGATGAGCTGGTGACGCTGGCGGTGATGCGGCTGGTCCATCCGACCAAGCTGATCCCTGCCTCCTTGGACATCGAGGGCATCGGCGGCCTCGCCCCTCGGCTGGACGCCGGCGCTAACGTGATCACCTCCATCATACCACCGCTGAAAGGCCTGGCCGGAGTCGCGCAGCATGAACTGAACATCGATGATGGCGGCAGGTCGATGGAGAACGTGGAATGCCTCCTCGATGAGCTGGGGGCGCGCAAAGCATCACTGTCCGATTACTCGGACCTGCTGAGGCGGTGCCGAGCCGCTGGGGCCTGATCATGAGACTGGGGATAGTCGGAGGGAAGCTGCAAGGCATCGAATGCGCCTATCTCGCCAGAAAGGCTGGCTACGAGACAGTGGTCATCGATCGTCATGATAACGCTCCAGCCCTGTCCCTGGCGGATGAGGCCGCGGTGCTCGACGTGATCTCTCAGGCCGAGGAGGCGAAGCGGGTCCTCTCCGACTGCGACGCGGTGCTGCCAGCCAATGAGGAGCTCAGCACCCTTACCGCTCTGGACCGCATGTCCCGCCGTTCCGAGGTGCCGCTGCTGTTCGACCTTAGCGCCTACCGCACGAGTTCCTCAAAATTGCTTTCGAACGAACTGCTCAAGGGACTGAACGTACCAATGCCGCTGCCGTGGCCTGACTGCAGCTATCCTGTGGTCGTGAAGCCCTCATCGTTAAGCGGCAGCGCCGGGGTCATGCGGGCGGACGATAAGGACGGCCTCGCCCGAGGCCTGCAGAGGGTGAAGGAACTTAACGACGGCGCAGTGGTGCAGGAGTTCGTGGAAGGTCCGAGCATCTCCATCGAGGTGATCGGCGACGGGAAGAACGCTGTCCCCTTGGTGACGACCGAGGTCATCATCGACTACTCATACGATTGCAGGATGGTCAAGTGTCCTCTCACTGGAGTGGACGCAGAGGTCGAGGCCTCATTCCGAGAGTGGGGCCGCCGGATCGCCGAGCACATGTCCCTCCGAGGCATCATGGACGTGGAGGCGATCGTGCACAAAGGCGTTCCGAAGGTGCTCGAGATCGATGCCCGCATACCGAGCCAGACGCCGGCGGCAGCATACAACGCCACGGGTGTGAATCTCATCGAGGTGCTGGTCGACGCCATCGTCCGGGGTAGGCTGGAAGCGCCCGTCCCTAGGCAGGGCGCAGCGATCTATGAGCACCTTGCCATTGACGGCGATGCCATGCGGTCGTGCGGCGAGGGCGTGTTCGCTCAGGTCAGACGACCGAAGCTGATGAGGGGCCTCTTCGGCTCGGAGGAGATGATCACCGACTATGAGCCCGGGCGGAAGAGCTGGCGAGCGACCATGATCTGCACTGGCGCCACTCCGGACGAGGCATGGGAAAAGCGCAGCGGCTGCATCGGCCGCATCATCGAATCCAATCAGATCTCTCAGTACGCGGACCCAGGAATGGAAGTGAGAGCATGACTCGGCTGACGCCCGATATGATACACAACGTGCCATATGTGATGACTGACAGGGACCTTCAGCTAAGCCGTGCGGTGGGCATGGACCTGAAGGGCCTGGCCTATGATGCGTTGGGCCTCGGCGCTCAAGACCTCAGCATGGAGGGCCTGCTGGTGGCCTCCGTGCCGGTCACCAGCGGAGAGAACACCATATCAGGATTCTCGGAATCGGTGTGCTCCGTCGCCGAGCATCTGGGAGCGCATTCGTTCGTGACGAAGAAGACCGACGTGGCCGGATTCCGCGAGGCGTTGGAGGCCAGGGCCGACATCGTGTTCATGGCCGACGATGAGGAGTTCGTGGCCTTCAACGTACACGCAGGAAAGGCCGCTGACAACACCAGGTCGACCGCCCTGGGGTACTTCACCGCCCTGCGCAAGGCCGCCGGTCCACTGGACGGGAAGGACGTCCTACTGATCGGCGCTGGCAGGGTCGGTTCGGCAGCCGCGGGCATGCTGGCGGCCTCGGGAGCGATGGTCACCGTGGTCGATGCCGAGCCCGGGAAGGCCGAAGCGCTGGCGGATCGCCATAGACACTTCCGGGCCGAGAACGATCTGGAATCGGCGGTCCGTGGAGCATCGCTGATCTATAACGCGTCCCCGGCACGCATCCCGGGGGGATGGGTCAGGGAAGGTGCGGTGGTCGTATCGCCCGGAATGCCTTACTCTTTCGATGCCGAAGGACTGAGGAAGATGAGAGTGCTGGTGCACGACCCCCTGCAGATCGGCGTCGCGGTCATGGCGGTGTGGAGCGCCAGCATGTCGCTGTCCAGGCAGGTCGTCCCGCAGCACGGCGCGGCCATCGTGGAGGCGATCTCGTGAGCGAGTACGGCATAGCGTTGGACCTGGGGACCAGCGGCTTTCGGGCGCAGGCCGTAGATCTCAGCATGGGCAAAGTGATCTCGACCGCTATCACTACCCGACATCCTTTGCCGGGCGCGAACGTGATCGACCATGTCAACTTCGCCATGGACACCGGGGCGAACGTTGCCAACAAGCTGATCATGGATGCTGTGAACCGGTTGTTCGACCTGCTGCGCATCGATCTCGCCCGGGTCACCACGATCGGAGCTTGCGGCAACCCGTTCCAGATGTCACTGTTCCAGAACATCGAGATCCGTGATCTGGCCTTTGCTGGAAAACATATGCTGGAGTCGCTGGGCGTTAAGCCCCAGGCCCGAGACGGTGACATCGTGCCTGCCAGGTCGATCGGCCTGCTGGGCATGCCCGACGCATCGGTCATCATACCGCCCGCGGTCAGCCACGAGATCGGGGCCGATGCGCTGGCGATGCTGCTCATGACCGGGGCGATGGGGCAGGAGGAGCCATGTCTCGTGATAGACTACGGCACCAATGCGGAGATGGCGCTGATCGTGGAAGGGAAGGTGTACACCGGTTCGGCCGCAGCCGGACCGGCGCTGGAGGGTCAGCAGATCGAGAAGGGCATGCTCGCCTCACCCGGCACCATATCCGACGTCCGCATCAAGGAAAATGGATGGGAGTCATGGGTATTGGACGAGGCCTACATCCCGCAGCAGGGTGACATGGTCGATCCGGCCGACGGGACGTTGGTCTCGGCCGGCAAGTGCCATGGCAGGGCCCAGGGAGTGACCGGGACGGGCGTGGTGGCGGCGTTGGACTCCGGCATACGGTCCGGACTGATCAAGATGCCCACTATACTGACGCAGGATCACCTCCTCCATTTCCAGGATGGAATGTACATCACCGAGGCGGACGTGGCGGAGGCCGGCAAGGCGATCGGCGCGCTCCGGGCCGGGTATCTTACCCTGATGAGGGAAGCGGGACTGTGGATCGAGGACGTGCCCATCTCATTCATGTCCGGCGCGTCCGGCCTGTATGTCGATGCAAGGAAGGCACAGCGCATCGGCATGGTGTCGCCCGGTTCAGGACGCATCATCCAGTTCGGCAACACCTCGCTGGCGATGGCGAAAGAGCTAACGACCGGAAAGAACACCCTGGACGATCTGAGGTCGTTCGCCCGGCAGCTCCGGGCCAGCCACTGCATGTTCGCAACCTCGGAGGACTTCAAGAATCTCTATTCCATCGAACTGTCCCTATGGACATACGGTATGCCGATGAGCGCATACAATGACATGCTGGACATCTATTCGATGCCCCACCTTCCCTCTGAACCGGCGAATGCGTCGGTGGAGCGCAGGGCAGTGAGGGACATCTCCGACCTGGGGGAGCTGGGAATGGCGGTGCTGTACGATCCCGGCATGATCCTTAGGGGCGAACTGCCCGGATGCATCGAATGTCGAAAGTGCGTAAAAGAATGCCCCGAGAAGGCTCTCACGATCGAGAGCGGAACCCCGCCCCAAGCGGTCATTCGATCCGACCTGTGCATGGGGACAGCGTGCAAGAGGTGCGAGCTGATATGCCCGACCCACAGCATGACGCTCAAGGCGCTGAGGTGAAATGACCAAGCATGCTATGGCAGCTAGTCTCGGATGCGAATACCGGAGCCCTAACTTTAATGGCATGATAACGCTATATCGGGGTCATCCATCGCCGTTCGGACGTAGGTTCATTCTCGTTCCCGCCCCCATAGGGGATGGAACGGCATGATCCAACCGGACATTATAGTGCATCATTACCAACTCGTTTCAGGAGATAGGGGAGGGGGGGCAAAGTGAGTGAGAAGAGCGAAGTGCTGACACAATTGAGAGAGGCGGTAGAGACCTGGAACAAGGACCTGGCGCGGGAAGCGGCGGCTCGTTCATTAAGGCTGAACATCGATCCTTTCCAAGCAATAGAGAGGGGGCTCGGCCTGGGAATGGTAAGCATCAGCAAACGGTTCAACGAGGGAAGGATATTCCTGCCCCAGGTGCTCGCCGCCTCCCAGGCCATGGAGGAAGGGATGAAGGTGTTCGAGCCGCTCCTGTCGGGGGGAGGCGTCCCGA
>DATD01000024.1:0-4402 GCA_002504525.1 Methanomassiliicoccus sp. UBA345 | reverse complement strand
CCACGAGATAGGGAAGCACGTGGTATGCGCCTTCCTGCGCGGTTCCGGATACACCGTGTATGATCTCGGCAAGGACGTGCCGCCGGATGTGTTCGTCCAGATGGCCAAGGAGAAGAATGCCAGTATCATCGGCGCCTCGGCCCTCATGACCACCACCCTGGTGTGCCAGAAAAGGATCGTGCAGCGGCTGCAGGAAGAGCAGATGTTCGAGGTAAAAACTATATTTGGGGGAGCGTGCTGCACCCCTAAATGGGTGGAAAGCTTCGGCGGCGATGCCTACTGCAGCTGTGGGGCCGAGGTAGTGGCCCGCGTCGAACAACTTCTACACTGAACATCGGAGGCATGGCTTGGCTCCAATCGAAAAGGCATTGACCGTTTATGATACATTTCTGCGCTCGGAGAAGGGGCCCAGCATGAGCGAGAACGTCTGGGACAACAAGGTGATCCCAGACGCAGCATTGAGGATCAAGGAAAAGTATGGCATTGTGTTCGGCGAGGAGTTCATCCCCACCGACCCCGATCTCAAGGAGCGGCTGTTCCGGGCGGGCGTGGACATGCTCGTATCGACCGGCATCTTCAACGTCGATACCGGGAGGGTAATAAATGTCACCGAGGACGAGGTGCTCGCCGCCATCCGCACCGCGCCCAAGCGAGTGCAGCTCGGCAGCAACAAGGATATGGTCGTCATGGAGCCCCGGCGCGGCAACTCCCCCAAGAAGCCGATTATACAGGGCGGACCCACAGGGGCGACCGTCTCCGAGGATGCCTTCATCCCGATGATCCAGAGCTATGCGCAGGAGCCGGTGGTGGACACCATCGTCAATGGCGTCATGGCCACCATCGACGGCATACCGTCAACCACCAACACCCCGTTCGAGATCAAGGCCACGCTGGCCGAGATACGCGCCATTCGCGAAGCCTGCAGTCGGGCCGGCCGGCCCGACATCGGCATATAGGGACCTGAGACCCCGCTGTCCGTAGCGGGCCGTCTCGCCAGTGATTCCAAGGGGGGGTTGCGCCCCTGCGACAGCCATGAGGTGTCGCAGCTCAATGAGCTGAAGATCGACAATGCATCTCTCAGCATGATAGCTGGATGGCTGCACAATGGCAACGTCATCATGGTAGAGCAGATGCCAATATTCGGCGGGTACATAGGTGGCATCGAGGAGACCGCCATCTGCGACATCGCTACCACTCTGACCTCGTTCACCATGCTCAATGCCAGCTACCACCTCGATGGGCCGATCCACATACGATGGGGGACCACAACGTCGAGGGAGACGCTTCAGATCGCAGGTCATGTCGCGGCCGCCCTTGATCACACCGACCTGCTGCTGGCCAACCAGTACTATCCGATCTCCGGACCGTGCACCGAGATGTGCCTGACGGAGATCGCCACCCAGGCTCTACTTGATACGGCCAGCGGGAGGGAGCTGGTCTCCGGCTCCGCATCGGCTAAGGGCGTGCTGGAGGACTGCACGACGGGTATGGAGGCCCGCATGCTCGGGGAGGTCGCTACAGCCGCTGCCGGCATGGACGTGGAGCAGGTGAACGATATCATCCATCGCCTGATCAGGAGATACGAGCGCCGGTTCCTCACCGCACCGGCCGGCAGGACGTTCCAAGAGTGCTACAACGTCCGAAGGGTGACCCCCACCAAAGAATACTTGAAGGTGTACGAGACAGTGGTGGAGATGCTGCGCAAGCAGGGCATCGATATGCCATGATGTCCGAATGATGCCGGGCGAAGCCCCCGTCGCCCGCGCCGAAGGGCATCTGGAGCGTGTTGCCGATGTCTAGAACGGACCCATTTTCTGTATCCATCTATTGTTAAAGCCAGAGTCGCGGGAGCGGTCGTTCGCGTAAAGCTTTAAACTGTTAATTGTACTTAACCGGACCATATGGCAGAGGGCGCGGAGACATTCATCATCATCAACAACGTCAGCAAGATATTTGGTGGCTCTTACGTTCTCAGGGATGTCAGTGCCACGATTCACACTGGCGAGATCCTCGGGCTCATCGGCCGGAGCGGCGCAGGCAAATCAGTCCTCATCAATATGCTGCGAGGGACCGAAGAGTATCGCCCTGATTCCGGCTCAGTGATATACCGTTTCAACTCCTGCAACACCTGCGGCCGACTGGAGCTGCCGTTCCCGGGAAAGGAGTGCGGCAGGTGCGGCGCTGAGATGGAGGTCGTGGAGGTGGACTTCTGGGCCCTCGACGAGGACGACCCCATGCGCTCCGCCATTCATCGGCGCATCGCCATCATGCTGCAGAGGACCTTCGCCCTGTTCGGCGACATGTCGGTCATCGAGAACATCTTCGAGGCCCTGGGCCCGGACCTGGACGACAAGCGCAAGGTGGACAGGGCCCTCGAACTGCTCGACATGGTCAACCTACAGCACCGCGTGACGCACATAGCCAGGGACCTGTCGGGGGGAGAGAAGCAGAGGTGCGTCCTGGCACGTCAGCTGGCTCGCGATCCCCTGTTCTTCCTGGCCGATGAGCCTACCGGGACGCTGGACCCCCAGACCGCCGACGTGGTGCACAAGACCCTGGTCAAGGCGGTGAAGGACAGCGGCATGGCCATGGTGGTCACGTCGCACTGGCCCAAGGCCATCAACAGCATGGCGGACACCGCGATATGGCTGGAATCGGGAGAGATGATGAAGGTCGGCGCTCCCGAGGATGTCACCGACGAGTTCATGGTCGGCTTCGAGCCCAACGTGGAGGAGAAGGTGGACATCGGTCAGCCGCTGGTCAGGATGGAGGACGTCAAGAAGTACTTCTACTCATACGCGCGCGGCGTGGTGAAGGCGGTTGACGGCGTCACCCTCGATATCGGAGAGAAGGAGATCGTCGGGCTGGTCGGCCTGAGCGGCGCTGGCAAGACGACCCTGTCGCGAATGATCGCAGGCCTCAATGTTGCTTCCGACGGACAGCTATGCGTCAGGGTGGGCGACGACTGGGTGGACATGTCGGTCACCGGGCCGGAAGGAAGAGGACGTGCTACGCAGTACATCGGTATCCTTCACCAGGAGTTCACCCTATATCCGTTCGATACCGTTCTTCAGAACCTCACCGTGTGCATCGGCATCAACCTGCCGGCCGAACTGGCCAAGATGAAAGCCATCCAGACGCTCTTGGCAGTCGGGTTCACCCGCCTTCAGGTGGACCGCATGCTGTATGCTTACCCCGAAACATTGTCCGTGGGAGAGAAGCAGAGGATCGCCCTGGCCCAGGTGCTCATCCGCGAACCGCGGCTGGTCATTCTTGACGAGCCCACAGGCACCATGGACCCGATCACCAAACTGTCCGTGGCGAAGTCGGTCCTCCATGCCCGGAAGGAGCTGGGGGAGACTTTCCTCATCGTCTCGCATGACATGGACTTCGTCATCAACTGCTGTGACCGCGCCGTCTTCATGAAGGATGGCAAGATGGTCGCCGTAGGCAAGCCGGAGGAGATCGTGCCCCATCTCACCGAGAAGGAAGCCAAGGTGATGTTGGAAGGCGGTGCAGAGGAATGAAGGAAAAGATCGGCCGCCACATGAGCTTCGTGGAGTGCCGAGAGTCCCGAGGGCTCGGGGTCGGCGGCGGACTGGCGCAGCGCGCCACCATATCGGAGAGCGGAAGGGATGTCGTGGCGGTGGCGATGGGCCCGGGCAAGAGGCACATCACCAAGCCGGTGTGTGAGATCACCTACGCCCTCAGGGAGGAAGGCATCGACACCAGCGTTATCGTGGTCACGGCCGGTTCCGGCGTGCCGGCCGATGCTCCGGACATGAGCACTGGCTCCATCTTCGGGCTGGAACAGATCGAGATCGATCGGATCCAGCAGTTCAAGGTGGCGCTGATCCACTTGGGCAACGTGCGCAACCACATCATCTACAAGGCTCGCCTGATACTGAGGAATGTTGACCTCCCGGCCGTGGTCGTATGTCAGGCCCCGGTCGACTTCGAGGACTTCGCCAGCATCGGCGTGAAGACCCGAATGGTCCGCCCTCGGAAGGAGGATATCGGGACCAAGGGGGAGATCGTGGAGATCGTCACCGGCGTGGTTCGAGGGACTACTAGTCCGCAGCACAAGCTCGACGAGATCGTGTCAAAGGTGCGCAGGCACCTCTGATCAAGGGGCCAGATCAAAACCAACCAGGTGCGTCCACCGCGCATGTCCCTCCAAACCCATCAACGAGCGGACCCGGTCGTCCGACATGGTGGAAATGCTGCCTGACGTCACTCTGGTGATCCCCTCGACGTTGTCCAGATATGGGAACGAGACCTCGCCGATGAGGAAGTACGGCTCGCCCTGGACGGCCACGCCCTGATGCAGGACGAAATCATCGGACAGGAAGCTGGCAGTGGGATGCTCCCTCTTGAACTCCTCCTTGAGATGCGGAGGAAC
>DATD01000016.1:12753-21492 GCA_002504525.1 Methanomassiliicoccus sp. UBA345 | reverse complement strand
CGTGCTCACGCACGCCGGAAAAAACTTTGTCAGGCGCTCATCTGCCCATTGATTCAACACGCTTTCTTATCCAGAACACTGGGCACCATTGGAAATATCAATTTGTTTGTCTTTGATACAAAAGAGACCTGTTCATACAATTTCAATAAGCAGAGAGAACGGATTCTAGCGGGGACTGATATTTTCGGACCCACTTATTCTAAGGTAATGCGCGACATGAAATGGTATGATGAGTCGAGATTGGTTAGAGATAACAAGGCTCATTTCCTAGGTGGATTTACAGCAATTCAGAAAGATGAACATGGCGAGCCAAGACCGATCTATTTTTCTTTCCCAATCATCGATAATTGGCAAGGCGATTTGGAAAGGATCGAAATCGATATTGGCAGGGCGGTTGAGACGTACAATGAAGGGTTCAATACGTGCCTACACCAAGTTGGTAAATGCTATTTAGATTACCTAGGGCCAGATACTATAATGCAAATTCCAAATTCAACTTTCCAAAATTTCACAGCGATTAAACTCTCTGACGTCCTTAGTGGTAAAATCAAATTATCGCGAGTGAAGTATTGACAATTCGATTAGCTCGGTATCTAACAGATACCAGTTCGAATATCTGGTAATGCCCGACCATCCTATGCTTGAGCCCAGATTTCCCAGGGACAAATATTCTAAAAATAGTTTATTGTTAAATGCCAGAATTTACCATCTCATTATACACTGCACGGTAAAGACCATCCTTTTTATTCTCCGATCGCTCCAGCACAGGAGATGAATGGTTGACAGGTGCGGGATCTACGTGCTCATCAACATTCACAAAAAGGATGATTGCCAATCTGATTATCCTTTTACCACGCCCTTTCGCTTCAATAGATCGTCCACGGCCCATTGAATTCTCTGCCTGTCGTTCAGAGCGATTTTATAACCATTGGGGGTTCGCTCAATTGATAGAAGGAATATAAGGCCGAGATGTGGGAATGAGCCTGGGCTTTCCGGCTGATAGCGATAATCAAGGACAATCTCTCCCGGGCCATGTCCGTTCATCTCGGACCAATATGTGGCCAGATAATCACTCTTCGTATTCATGAGCTCGGAGATCATTTCGCCCGTTCCCATCCCAGTTGATTCCATATGGTTGAACAGCTCGGTAATGAACCGATGGTCAAGAATCCTTTTTTATGGATTCGGCTAACTCGAAATTGGCTTCGTAATTCTCCTTCGTTATTCCATACGAGCCTATTAAGCTAGAATTATGCTCTTTGTAGAGATCAACCCGCTCCAAGGCCTGTGCTTCTTTTAGCACAATATCTTTGAAATCGTGGTAAAGGTTCTCAACTCGGGCGTTAGTCATAATTTACCATTAATGAAAAGGATAGAAATATGCAATTCCTCAGATGCAAAAATGAAGAACAACTTTGAACCAACAACGTGATTACTGGCATATCAAGGTAATACCATGGCGGCTCGTGATAAATATGAGGAAGCGAAATTCTTTTTATGAAAAAAACATGGACCGAGCGTGCGATGAACGAGAGATAGTGTTTTATTTTTCAGCTTTGATAAACGCGGTCAATTCCATTCCAGATTATTTACTAGATGAGGCAAACGTTCATTTTCGTTTTGGGATATCAGAGGATTCCAAAATCCGGAAAGCGTTCAGTAGAGCAGTCGCACGGTCTGATAGCGCTGAAGCAAAGGACTTTTTCGAGGTTTGGGAGGCGCTTAAAGAAGAGTTCGAAACGAACGATGTTTTAAAACTAAGACACTTGAACATTCACAGGCATAGCCCAGATATTATCAGTGGCAAGTATTTTGTTCTTGGATCGCCAGACACCGGCAAAGATATTGTAGATCAGTACAATAATTATTTTCGACGCAACGAGGGGTGGTCGCAGGGAAATGTCACAGATACATCCGAATTACTACATTTTTCCACTGTTGGTGAGGTCTACGATTACGATCCTTATCTGAAGGACACAACAGTGGAGATGGTTAAATATCTAAAATCATCTGGTTTATGTTGGGGAGATATCTCCTTGTGCACAACTACGCTCTATCTGCGCGGAGACACCGATGTGCAAGACCCAATTTGTATCATTTGCTTTAGGTTGATCAACATATGTTCACAGTTCATCACATTTTTCCACGCGAACTACTGGATTAAACCAGTATGAATGATTTCACAGAGAGAGCTGCACAAAAACAAACTTACTGAAATCAACAATTATCCAACTTTCCGACCTTCTCAATGATTACTTGAAGGAAATCTTCTCTTTCCACTGTTTTATTAGCTTCATAGCTGGCTAAGGCAGCGAGGCTTGGATTCAGAACCATGCCCATTTTTCTACAGATGAAGAACGTGGCCATGGCCTCCAGCAGGTTGAATGTAGGCGTGTTAGGGTCGTCTTGGTACTCGTCTGGCACGCTTTCATCCGAGAAATCGTGTTTGGCTATACAGAACGCCGAATTGATATTACGCAGGGTAGCAATTGTGGATTGATCGAGCAGCCGCCCCTTCCTTTCGACCCTCTGGATAATCGTCCCCATCGGTAGATTTTCAATCCCTTTCAATTGGTCCTCAAATCTTCTCTTCAACACGCTTTCCACATGGCCACAGCTCCACATTACTCCCCCTCGTGGAATGGGCCAATTGATGGTTGCGAAGCAGTCCCTTATGGCATATTGAAGAGGTCGGAATACATCCCTGTAGCCGTCCCTGTAATTCCCAGTATGGTCGTGGTGATTCCGCCTGAAACAGATTATTTCTAAGCGCCCATCGCCGCCGATTCTCACATCAAGAGCGCTGGCCATGGCAAACAGTTGAGGGTATTTTTCACCGTTAGCACGGGCAGAATGTATCTCGCGAATAGCTGATATCTCCGAGCGACTGAATATAGCCTTTAAAGCATCTGCAATTTCTGGAGAATGTATCTTGTTATCGAATGCTGGTGCAATGGTGACCATTCTCGACTCCCCAATTGTGAGATTGTGTTTGACTACTATATTTTTATCTAATCCTATCTTATTACACCTAATCGGTCAGAACGGATTTTTTCGAACGTCCAATCCCCTTTGTGATAAGACGAGGTGTTCATTTACTTCTTCACAGCTATGTGTATCTTCTTATAGGGCTTGAGGAGCTGTCAACATCTTATCTTAGGTGCGATGGACAGGTTCTGGCATCGATTTAGTGCATGACCAATATGTCCGGTATCAATACGATACCGGATTTCCTAATCATGTTTTTGAACAAGAATAGAGTTTGACAGCTGGATAGCTCTTTAATCGTCGCTAATGGTTGTGAGATCGTCGGTTCGAGATGGTCAGTCCATAGCGCAATACCGCGTATCCGATATCCGTTCGATAATGGACAAACAGACGTTGGGGACTTGCTGAATCGCTTAATCGTCGGCACCGAGCGCTGGAATGAGCACTTATTATTGCCAGTTTTCTACTGCTGCCATCATATTGCTGCTCATTACCAAAATATCTACTATCACATAGTCAACATGCTAGGAACATGAAACTCACCCCATCTTCTAATTCGATGCACGCCATGAAGTCCCCTTCCCGTCAGTCGATAAATCATTCGGACTTCAAAGGGAGTGTGTTGTGGAGTATGCGAGCAATCGAGACCACAGTCTTATCGGAGTTAGATTCGACGCTAACGAGCGAATGATCATCGGTACGCCTTCTTCCCTGCAAGTCGAGGAGAACGTCGGCGAGACCCACTTCCGCCTTTTTTTATTTTTGCCCAATATACCATAACGGTCGGAGAAGTACCTCACGGCAGTCTCGACCAAAGCTACACCCTTCATACGATGATTGAATCTTTCCCCGGCAAGAGACCGCCTTCTCAAGCAAGGTTTCGACCGATTCGTCCGGAATAATCACTCTGTGCACGCCCCTTGCTTCCGCAAACCTGTCGTTAGCGCCTTAGAACATTACACGCGCGTAAGGGAGCCGGTTCCCGAGAGGCAACGTACTAGGGTAATCGTTACCGTTCGGAGTCGATAAACCATTCTTCCGAGCAAAGTATGGTCCAGCCACGCTCCACCGTCCGGTATCTCCTCGATTTGTGCCAGTATCCTCGAAATTTCGTCCGATATCCTGGCAGAAACGTCTGGTATCTCTTGTTCTCGGCCTTCTGACGGCAAACGGCATAAGGTGATGTTGGATAATTGAGGCGTTTGGCCTCGGATAATAATGGTAAGACGACATTCTCGCGACCTGTTTCCGATGCAATCGGGAGGACTTCTTAACTCTCCTATGGCCATAACGACTGATGTCCAGACATTGCATCTTCCATGTCAATGGTTCTCCTCTTAGGATGATACCGGGCGATTTAGCGGCGATGCGGGGACGGCATCGGCCAGAGGTGCCTTGAGCATTGGTCGACTTCGCTCGTCCTGCGAGAGGGGAGTATGGTCCCCCGGATGACCATATAAACGACCGAAAACAACAAGGGAGAAGACGATAAGATTATCGCGATTCCATCCCACCAGGCATGTTTCGATGTTGTTTTGCATTAGTAATAATAAATAAAGCCGTTATGAAAAATGTGTTATGTTACCGATAAGAGTACACTTATCGGCCCGTCCGGTATCAGGCAGATGCCAGACTGTCCAGAATGCTCGATTTTTCTTCCTCAATTCCTACTGGAATAATTATTATTTGCGAAATTGGTTTTTAATCACAACGCATATAAACTCGCTGCTGAATAAACGAAAATTAAGATATTGATCAATTAAATCGAGATGAAAGTCCTGCTAGAGATTCACACATTTCCGTGCTCTTTCTCTTTGTGACTTTCATCTTGAGCAAGATAACAAAGAAAAGTGATTGTGGCGAGCGAACGCTCTCGCTCGTTTCTACGTTCATGGCAAAGAAAACACCGTAAGTGGGATGGGGATGCCAAGAAGAGGTCGGAAGAAAAAAATATCGAGCTCGTCGAGCGAAGAGTTAAGAGGAACTCACGACCCTCTCGCCGACGAGGCGAGGATATCGCCGCGAGGCGAACAACTCACCTCCTCGAGCAGCTCGTCCGGAGCTCGTAAGGGCTCGAGACGAGCTAAGCTCAAGGATAAACGCCCGAGAGGTAAGGCAATGGGTCTATACCCCTTCGTGTGCGCTTATCGACGATACCTGAAGAACGCCCGCGCTCGTCTGGGCGAGGGGACGATCGATGAACGTGAACGCAAACTGCACTTCATATCCAAGGTCGTTCTCTCGTTGAGCGAGCAGGGCAAGATGAGCATCTCTAACCCGTCCAAGTTCACCGAGGACGACATCATCGAGCTATTCCTGGCGCTAAAGAACAGGAGTGTCAACGGCAAGCTACCGAAGCGTTCCACGCTCAGGAAGCAGATGCAGCTGTTGAAGGACGTGTGCTTGGACTGTAAGAACCGCAAAGTCGAGGACATGCTGAGGGACGGCCGTATAAGGATCGGAAGCGACAATACAGAGCCGTTCTCCCTATACCGCGAGGACTTAGTGGCTGTTCTCCAGGCCTGCAAGCAGGTCGGCGGGTGGAAAGGTGAGGCATGCTGCTTCGCCACCGCCATGCTGACCTTCCTTCGCTTGCGACCGGGAGAACTGCAACAAGCGTCCTTGCGAGACCTGGACACGAGGAAGTGGACCTTCCTTGTTGCCAACCCGAAAGGGAAGGGCATCTACGGCGAAGTCAAGCGCCTGCCGATCCCTGACGTCCTCAAGCCGTTCGTGCTCGACTTCCTGAAGGCGAGGAACGAGATGCTAGCGTCCAAGGGCATCAAGAGCGCCGAGCCGCTAATCCCTGCCGTATCCTGCCACGATGTCAACAATTACGCCCAACAGGCGTTCGGTCGGTTGAAGAAGCAAGTTATGCTAGAAGCTAGCATTCCTTTCAAGTGGAAGGACTTCCGGCTTACCGGCGGACAACTCGCTCTAGATGAAGGAGTCCCGATAGAACAGGTATCGCAATCGATGAGGCACGCTTCGACAAAAACGACGGAACGGTACTATTGCCGTGCCCGAGCTGACCCTGCGTTCGCAAACGTCAATGAAACGTACAATCGCATGTTTCTTGACGAGCCAGCTATAAACGCGAAAAGCGTTTGAATTGAAATTCGGTTATCATTATCTGGATAAAGAGATGAGTGGGCTCAGCCGGATTCGAACCGGCGACCTCCTCCGTGTCAGGGAGACGTCATAGCCACTAGACCATGAGCCCGTATGCGAGTTTTTGTCCATATACGGTCCTTATCTAAATCCTTTTCGCTTCATGCCAGATGGCGGATCGCATCCCATTCTGATTTTTGGCCAGATTTCTCAGCGATGAAAGCGATGGAGCATCCCTGGTTTCGCCGGCTTGAAGCATCGGGCCCGCATCAGCGATCGCGACGGCCATGCCGCTCTTTGTCGGAAGCGCTGCCGGTGGACAGCAGGAGGGCGATCCCCATGGCCAGAAGTACCGCCCCGGCGAGGGACAGCCCAATGATCATGATGAGATGGAGCATCGCGTCTCCAGGCACTCCAGGCGATGAGGCCGGCGCGTTGAGGACCGAGAACACCATGAAGAGCGCCCCGGCAAAGAGGAGAGCGAAACCGGTCAGCTTGGAGCCGGCCATGTCTTACCTCGCCACCTCGGCCTGGACCGTGGCGCGGCCGCGGACCGCCGGCGGCTCGCCCACCTTGACGTCCCCGCCGTTGGGCGCCAGATAATCGCCCCTTGCCAGGAGCAATATGGTCTCGGCAACCTTCTCCGGCGGATCGCCATGGAAGTTGGTCATCTGCGTGGCGGTCGTCCGCGGAAAGACGTTGTACGCCTTCATGGGCTCGATCTCTTCGGCCAGGGTGCGGGTGAACGAGATCAGGCCGCCCTTGGATGCCGCATACACGCCGAGCGTGGGGTATCCCCGGAGCGCGGTCACGCTGGCGACGTTGATCACCATGCTCCGCAGATGGGGAAGGCAGGCCTGCGTCATCTTGATGGCGCCTTCCAGGTTGACGCGCAGCTGCCGTTCGATGTCCTCGAAGCTCTGCTCCTCCACCCTCTTCCTCTCGACCACGCCGGCATTGTTGACCAGCACGTCGATCCCCCCCATCTCCCCGACGGTGTCGGCGACCGCCTTCCGGATGCTCACATCGTCCGTGACATCGAGCCGGAGCACCATCGATCCTGATGCGCCCTCCCTCTGGCATTGCTCGGCGGTCTCCCATGCCGCCTTATCATCCCGAAGGTAGGTGATGATGACCCGGCTCCCCTCACTGGCGAATCGGAGCGCGGCCGCCCGCCCGATGCCGGTGCTGGAGCCGGTGATGAGGATGACCTTGCCCTTCAGCTCATTCATGCTTACTGGTTTGCTAACGCAACGTATAAAAACCGCCGACCTCGACGAGGCGCGGGCTCAGTCCCAGTGGCCCAGCCGCTCGAACGTCATAGCGGCCTTCAGGCACTCCGGGCACACGTGGCGGCCCCTGGTCAGCTCCTCGGTGGAATCCTCGGCCACGACCTCCGAGTGGAGCGGATCGGGAAAGAACAGCACCGAGAACCGTCGGTCGCCGTAGAAGACCACCTGGGTCTTGCACCGTCGGCACAGCTGGGGGGGATGACGTCGGTCCCTCAGCTTGAACGAGAAGCATTTGGGGCAGATGGACGGCTCCATGAAATGGTCCCCTGCCCCCTGGAATCCGAACCCCGTGTACAGGTCCTCGGAAACGAATCCGCACTCTGAGCAGGCAGCCTTGAGCAGTTCTCCCATGATCCCATCCGCTCCGGTAATGGCGACGAGGACATAAAGCTCTCACGGCCACGCAGCGGCTTTCGCAGCCATGCCTACGGCTTTGTCGGAGACCGTCTGAAAACTTATAAAAGGCAGTCCCATCATGGGGAGCAGATTTGGATGCCAGAGATACTCCTTTTCACCAAGCCAGACTGTCAGAAGTGCGATTACGTCAAGGAGCGGATGCCCGCCGGGCTCGATGTCATCTGCGTCGATACCTCCACTCCCGAGGGTCTTGCCGAGGCCGCCTACTACGAGATCCTGGGCAAGAGCACGCCCATCCTGGTCGTCGACGAGCAGGTCGTGGAGGGCGCCATCGCCATCATGTCGAGGCTGAACGAGCTGGCCAACGGAACGGCCTGAACGCTGAACTACCACCAATGCTTGCGCTTGGAATCGAAGGCACCGCCCACACCTGCGGCGTGGGAATCGTCGACGAGAACGCCAACGTCCTGGCCAACGAGATGGACATGTATCGCCCTGAGAAGGGAGGCATCCATCCCCGGGAGGCGGCGAACCATCACTCTGACGTCGTGGTGCCCCTCATCAAGAAGGCCGCCCAGGCCGCTGGCGTACGCCTCGCCGACCTTGATGTGATCTCCTTCTCCCGCGGACCCGGCCTGGGGCCGTGCCTGCGAACCGTGGCCACCGCCGCCCGCGCCCTGGCCATATCGCTCGACAAGCCTCTTCTGGGCGTCAACCACTGCGTGTCGCACCTGGAGATCGGGGTGGCAAGGACCGAAGCGGTCGATCCGGTGCTGCTGTACGCATCGGGCGGCAATACCCAGGTGATCTCGTTCAACAACGGCCGCTACCGCATCTTCGGCGAGACGCTGGACATCGGCGTCGGCAACATGTTCGACAAGCTCGGCCGGGAGCTGGGCATCGGCTACTACGCCGGCCCGAAGATCGAGAAGCTGGCGCTGGGCGGGAAGAAGCTGCTGAACCTCCCTTACTCGGTGAAGGGCATGGACCT
>DATD01000016.1:0-12537 GCA_002504525.1 Methanomassiliicoccus sp. UBA345 | reverse complement strand
GAGGACATCTGCTTCTCGGTGCAGGAGACCTGCTTCGCCATGCTGACCGAGGTGACGGAGAGGGCGATGGCGCACATCGAGAAGGACGAGGTGCTGTTGGGAGGCGGAGTGGTGCAGAACAAGCGCCTCCGGGCGATGGTGACCACCATGGCCGAGGAGCGCGGCGCCCGCATGTACGTGCCCGAGCCCAAGCTGTGCGTGGACAACGGCGCCATGATCGCCTGGACCGGGATGGTCATGCACCGGGCGGGGGCGCGAATGAACGTTGCCGACACCAAGGTCGATCAGCGCTTCCGCACCGATGAGGTCGAAGTGCTGTGGCGCTGAACTAGGCCTCTTTCTTCTGAGCCTTCTGCTCCCCTATCATCCTGTCAAGCTCGTCGAGGAACTCGTCCTCCCGCCCCTCGGGGACGGTGGCCCCGGCGGCGATGCGGTGACCTCCCCCGAACCCCCCGACCTTGGATGCGCATTCCCGCAGCGCCACGGCCAGGTCCACGCCCTGGTCCAGAAGCTCGAACGTGCCCCGGGAGGATATCTTGAACTTCCCATCGCTCTGCGACAGCGCGATGGTGGCCTTGTCGCGATCGCCCAGGTACTGCATCGTCACCCCGCTCAGGATGCCTGACATCCCCTGTCTCTCGTTGTAGAAATACTGGATGTTATCTTTCTTCGCCACGCCGTCGCGGGCGATGCCGTCCAGGCCGGCCATGACGCCGTCCAAGTGTTCGGCGCGCAGCTTCCTGGCGCCTTCCTGCGCCCCCTTGTCGCCGAGCGTCAATGCCAGCCCCATGCCTTCGTTGCCGGAGCGGCCGCAGGCGTCGAGCAGGGAGGCCAGTTCGCCGGCCTCCATCCCCGCCCGGGGGAAGAAGTAGCGTTCGTGCACCACCTCGGCCATGGTGGCGAGCGGAACTCCCTGCTCCACCAGGCGCAGGGCCAGAAGGCTTGACAGCTTCCTGCTCTGCCCCTCATCGAGGTCGCGGGACGACGAATTGACGTCGATGTTCGCCTCCTCCAGGAAGGCCTTCGCTCCTTCGAGGCTGCCGCTCACTCCCCTGACGTATGGATCGGTGGACGCGTAGAGGCCATCCAGGAGCTTGCCGGCCGGGAGAAGGGAGCCCGGAACAGATTCCACCATGCCGCGCTTGCTGCCCTCCTCGAACAGCCACTGATTGATGCCGCTCAACCCGCGGATGGCCTGCCTGTCGCCGGCGATCCCGGCGAAGGCGATGTGCAGGAGGTCCCAGTTCCTCTCGTCCAGGTTGATTGCGAACAGCATGCACATGGCCGACGCCGATGCCGAGGTCATGCCGTCGATGTCGACCAGATGGGGGTTGATGTGCACGACCTTCTCCGAATCGCGCAGCGGAGCGTGATGATCTAGCACAATGGTCCTGCACCCAGTCGCTTCGAGCGCGTCCAGATGTGCCGAGCCCATGTCCGACAGGATGATGCAATCGCAGCCTGCCGCCGCTTCCTGTATCAGCTCATCCGTGAGGCCCTTCACCAGGGTGGCGTGGAATCCTTTTCCGGCCCTCAGAAGGGCGTTGCACAGCACGCCGGCCGAGGATATGCCGTCGGCGTCGTAGTGAGAAATGACACGAACCTCGGAGGAGCGTTCCAGCTCCTCCTTGGCAATAGAAATTCGTGAAAGGAGTTTGTCAGGGAGCTGGGCCCCTGGTTCCATCCCGATCACTCGAGAAGCAGCTCGGCGGTCTTGATGGAATACTGCCAGTCAGCAGGAAGGTATCCCTCGCGCTTGTAGTACTTGACAACGCGGCGGATCTTGGATTCGACCATCTGCATGTTCCGCTTGTTGGCGAGGTCCTTCTTGTTCTCGTTGAGGTGGTTCTGCAGGCCGATGGCGGTCCTCATCAGAGCGGTCAGGTCATCGGGGATGGCCGGCCTAAGGTCGTTCTCTGCGATGATCTCGCTGACCGTCCTTCCGGTGGCCAGCTTGACATCGGGAACGGCGTGCTGGTCCCTAAGGACCAGGCCGATGCGGGCAGAGGTGGCGCCGTCGCGGGCCATCTTCACCACGATCTCCTCGATCTCATCCTTGTTCAACGGTACCCATTCGGGGTTCTCGGTTATGAGGGGACGGTGCGACGCCGACCTCCCCCTTCTCCTGGCATGCATGCGAGCCATGTAAATCCTCCAATATGAAACGTAACAGGTTTATGGGTGGCGAATGGAAGCCAATTCCGCTTCGGATATTTAACTGTTAGGCGGAGCCGCCTTCGCGCCCGTCCCGGACATTCCTGGCCCAGTCGATGAGGGGCGCGTACTCGCACCGGGGGAATGCCAGCCGTTCTGGCAGCTTGGCGAACATCCGCGTTTCCATCTCCCCCTGTCCGAACGCCCCACCGACCTCCCCGGAGAACACCGTCCCATCTTCCGTTCCCCTGCTACCGAGGATCGTCACGTCCATCCCGCTCTCCTCGCGGAACTCCCTCCTCACCGCCTCGGGGTCGCTCTCTCCCTCCTCCACCTTTCCGCCGGGCATCTCCCATCCCTGCCGTTTGGGGTTGTAGACCATGAGGAACTCGTCCCCGCGGAACGCGATGCAGTATACCGTCCTCATGCCCGCTCCACCACCATCATGGCATGGTCCTTCTCCATAGGGTCCAGGGGGACCGTTTCGACCACGGCGAGCCCCTCTCCGGCAAGCTGTCCGCGGACCATGTTGTACACCTCGCGCGGCGTTCGGGACACGTCCTCGCTGCGGGACTTCACCACCAGCATGCCGCTGGGGGACGAGAATGCTTTCATGTTCGTGGCCAGGATGGAGGCCTGCCCCTTCTGGGCCACGTCCTGGTACACCAGAGTGACGGCGTCGACGGCAAAGGCGAACTCCGAGGGCCTGGTGGCATCGGCCAGCAGCGGGACCATGTTGGGCCGGGTCTCGCACACCGCCACCAGGTCGCGGAACGACCGCGGCGAGAACTCCACGCAGTAAACCGTCCCCCGGCACGCGATGTCGGCCACGTGGCTGGCGGTGGTCCCGCTGGCCGCTCCCAGGTACAGCACCGACGATGTCTCGTCGAGGGGGAAATGCCGCCCGCCGTTGCGGAGGTATGCGGCAAGCTTGCTCCGGGTGACGCTCCATTCCCGGTATTCCGCTCCGTCGATGGAGACCGCCCTTTCTCCGTAGACCGCATGGCCAGGCGCCGAGTTCAGGGTGTACAGCCGATCGCCGTCGGTGAACACGCCCGGAAATGCCGTAGGATGGATGGCAGGGGCGTTCATGACCGGCAAAGCGTCCACCGTTTATTTAAGCGGCTGGGGGCCCGAGGCTCGTCCGGCAATGTATTATCAGACGAGTTCGCGTTATCTTGATCGGTGGCCCAAGAGGAACGGGACCGGCAGATCAAGGAGCTGAGCGAGCGCATCGCCAGTCTGGAGGCCATACTCTCGCAGGTCACCCGGCCCTATGCCGAGCTGGTGGAGCAGCTCGGCCAGTTCCAGGGGGTGGTGCAGAAGTACTTTCGGCTCCTGGACCTGTACCAGCGGCACGGCGTGATCTCGGTCGATGCGATCCTCCCTCAGGTCAAGGATCTGATCTCCCGGGAGATCATGCGGATCCTGATGGAACGCCCCGGCCTGAACATCTCGCAGGTGACCGAGGAACTGAGGGCGCGCTCCGGCTCCTCCTCGCGGCGGATAGTCAGGGAGCGGCTGGAGGAGCTGGTCAAGGAAGGGCTGCTGGTCGAGGACAAGGGGCGCAAGGCGAGCTCCTTTCGGGTGTCCGATGAAGTGGTCAGCAAGTGGGCAGATGTGCTCGGTCTGTCCAAGTAAAGTGGCCACACTAGTGACGCATGCCGCGAGAGGCGGCGAAAAAGGAAGGTGAACGGATGAGCAACGGAGATATGCCGAACCCAGAGGAACTGAAGGAGATAATGAGAGTGATGTCGGACACCATCCCCGACCTGCTGGCCAGCATCACCAAGGTGATGTACGGGGCCCAGGAGGGCGAGGAGTACGGCAAGGCGGTGGCCAACTTCTACAAGGCCCTAAAGGACGCGGGCATGAGCAACGAGGAGGCGTTCGCCCTGACCAAGGAATACATGGGCAACTTCAACATCGGCAACGTGATCGGCGGGGCCACCAAGAGGGCGAAGGGGGAGTGAACGTGCGCCCCGGAGAAGGCGAGGCGGTCCTGCAGGCGACCGCTCTCGCCCCCTTCGCAGCGCTCCGCCTGGCCGCATCCTACCTCCGCATGAAGCGTCAGGCCAAGCGCGCCCGGCGGGTGTTCTACCACGAGCTGGTGGCGAAAGGGATGGCCCCGCACCATGCCGGGCGCCTCGCCGACGAGTACGCCTCGGCGATCAGCATGAGGACGATGATCCGCACCGTCGCCCGGCGGTCTTGAGGCCTTTCTCCATTTCTTAGTAGGCCCCCCATCCCAGGCCGCCGCGGCCCTCCCTCATCTCGATCCGGCGAGGGTCCTCCTGCCCGATGTCGCTCGGCCCTTCCCGGATGTCGATGCGCCTGCCGCGTATGGGCACCTTGAACGGTATGCTGATGTAGAGGAAGTCCTCGTCCAGCGAGGCGTCGACGTTGTTGATGTCGACCGGGTGGGCGAGGAAGTAGCAGCCCGCCATCTCCGCGTCCTCCCGGCTGGCCCTGATGCAGAAGCTGGCCTCCGACACCTCAAGGTCGATGTCCTCCCTCTTCACGCCTGGCATCTCTATCGTTATCTTGTACCTCTCCCTGTCGTGGTCGATGTTCACGATGGGGGAGAGGACCGGCTTGAACTCTTCAACCATCCCAGCGCCTCCGTTCCCCAGTTGGGAGCCTGGGTATTAAAATCGTTTCTACGAGCATGCTAATTTATGGGTGCTTAGCATTCCGATAAGGGATGAGAGATGTTCTGGTAACGATCTCCAAGCGGGTCAGGGACGCCGTGCGGGCCCTGCCGCCCTCGTTCGACAGGGGGCTTGAGCTCTACACCGGGGCGGACGGGTCGCCCACTTCCAACATCGACAAGTTCGCCGAGGATGTCATCCTGGAATGCGTGGAGGGCATGGACCTGCCGCTCAACGTCCTGAGCGAGGAGGCCGGGCTGGTGGACCGGGGGATGGACCGCACCCTCGTCATCGACCCCATCGACGGCACCCACAACTGCATTCTTGGGATCCCCGTTTACAGCGTTTCGCTCGCCGTCGGGACGGCATCGCTCAATGACATCGATGCGGCGGTGGTCCGCAACCTGGTGAACGACGATCTGTACGTGGCGGAGAGGGGAAAGGGGGCCACCCTGAACGGATGCTCCCTGAAGGTCAGGAAGGCGAACCCCCAGACGTGCTCCGCCCTGGTGTACATGGGCCGCCACGCCGCCACCGAGACCATGAAGGTCGTGAAGAGGGCGGCAAGGGTGCGGGCCATGGGCTGCGCGTCCCTGGAGATGTGCATGGTGGCCCAGGGCAAGTTCGACGCGTACTACATGAACTGCGATCTGTACGAGAAGTCCATCCGGGTGGTGGATATCGCCGGCAGCGCGCTTGTCCTGAGGGAGGCGGGCGGCGAGATAATCGACCTGCAGGGAGGCAGGCTGGACATGCCGCTGGACCTGAACGCGCGCTCCAACTTCCTCGCCTACGGCGATGTCAGGGCCAAGGAGGTGCTGCTTTGAGACTTGGCGTGACCGCCAACTCGGAGGTGCCGGAGGCCATACGCGTCGGGAGAAAGGTCATCAGCGAGCTGGAGGGCCAGGACATCGTCCTGGAGAGCGGCATCGCCCGGCTGCTGGGCAAGGAGGGCATGCCCATAGAGGACATGGACATCGACGTGCTGGTGACGGTCGGGGGGGACGGGACGATCCTGCGCTCGCTGCAGCGCACCGCCGCGCCGATCTTCGGCGTCAACGCCGGCGTGCTCGGCTTCCTGGCCGAAGTGAACGAGGACGAGGTGGAGGCGGGCATCGCCAGGCTGCTGGAGGGCCGCTACTTCCTGGAGGAGCGCATAAAGCTGAAGACCATGCTGAACGGGCAGCGTTTGTTCGACGCCACCAACGAGGCGGTCGTGCATACCGCCCATGTTGCCAAGATAAGGCATTTCAACGTGTTCGTGGACGACCAGCTGGCGATGGACGTGCGGGCCGACGGCATCATAGTGTCGACGCCGACGGGCAGCACCTGCTACGCCATGGCGGTCGGCTCTCCGATCATCGACCCGAGGGTGGACGCCTTCGTGATAGCGCCCATGGCGCCGTTCAAGTTCGCCGCCCGGCCCATGGTGGTCCCGGCGTCGAGCAATGTCAGCATCGAGCTCGTCAAGCCCAAGCCGTGCATGTGCGTCATCGACGGGCAGCAGGAGACCCCCATGGAGGGCGACGAGCACATATCGTTCAGCGTGGCCGAGGGCCGCTCCCGCTTCATACGCTTCGAGAGGGCCTTCTACAGAAAGACCCGCGAGAAGCTGATGTGCATGCCATGAGCCGCAGGAAGGTGTGGGGGATCGAACGGGAGGTGCTGGAGATGGTGAACCAGGCCGCCCGCCAAACGCATCCGCTGGAGTTCGCGGCGGCGCTGCGCGCGGAGGAGGGGGTCATCTACGAACTGGTACTGCTCCCGGGAAGCATATCGAGCGAGGGGTCGGCGACGTTCCCTACGCATAACATGCCGATCGATTTCTCCGTCGTCGGCTCGGTGCACTCCCATCCGGGGCCGTCCAACCGGCCGTCGGAGGCCGACCTCCATCTGTTCTCCAGCTACGGCAGCACGCACATAATCACCTGCATGCCGTACGACATGTCGTCGTGGCGCTGCTACGACCGAAGCGGCCGGCCGGTGGAGCTGCAGGTCGTCTAGAGCACCTTGCTCCCCGGGCCGATGCTGCCGCGGGCCGACGCCCCCGGGCCGATGACCGAACCTTCGAAGATGACCGTTCCGGCGTCGATCATGGCGTTGATGCCGGTCTTGACGTCATCGCCCATCACCGCCCCCAGCTTCCTCCTCCCGGAATCGACCATCTCGCCCTTGTGCACCACCTTGACGTTCCGGTCGTCGAAGCGCAGGTTGGCGATCTTCGTCCCCGCCCCCAGGTTGCACCTCTCTCCGATGAGCGAGTCGCCCACGTAGTTGTGGTGCGGGATGTGGGAGCCGGACATGACGATGGAGTTCTTCACCTCCACCGAGGCGCCGACCCTCACCCTGGGGCCGAGGCAGGTGGACGGCCGGATGTAGCAGTTCGGGCCGATGTCGCAGCCCGATGAGATGTACGCCGGGCCTTCGATGTACGAGCCGGAGCGCACCAGGGCGCCGGCCTCCACCACCACCGCGCCCTTGACCGTGGCGCCCTCCTCCACCGTGCCGTCGATACGGCGGACCAACCGGGACATGATCATCTCGTTGGCGCGGAGGAGGTCCCATGGCATTCCAACGTCGATCCACTTCTCCCGCAGAGGCTGCACCGCCACCCTGCCCTTCTCGGCGAGGACGTTGAGCGTGTCGGTGATCTCATACTCCCCGCGCTTCGATATCCCCGTGTTCCGTATTCCCCCGAAGATCTCTGGAGTGAACACGAAAAGCCCGGCGTTGATCAGATCGGTGGGAGGCACCTCGGGCTTCTCGTGGATCTTCAGCAGCATGCCGTCCCTCTCCTCGATGACCCCGAACCGTTGGGGGTCCGGCACCTGGACGGCGCCCATGACCGTGCATTGCGTTTCTTCGAAGCGGTCCAGCACCCCCTTCAGGTCGGGCTCGAACAGCACCACGTCGCCGTTGACGCACACGAACGGCTCGTCCATCACGCTCTCGGCCATGCCGATGGCGTGGGCGGTGCCCATCCTCTCCTTCTGCTCCAGGTAGGTGATGCGCAGCCCCATGGAGGAACCGTCGCCGTAGTGCTCCTTGATCTTGTTGGCCTTCCATCCCACCAGTATGCTGACGTCCTTGATGCCCTGCGATGACAGGGCGTCCAGCACATGCGACAGGAACGGCCTGCCCGCCACCAGGAGCAGCGGCTTCGGTATGTTGGAGGTGAGCGGCCTGAGCCTGGTCCCCTCGCCCGCCGCCAGTATCAGCGCCTTCATGCCAGGCACCTCCCCACGACCCCGCGGACGATGCCCTGCAGCCTCTCCAGCTCTTCCTGGTCCCTCGCCTCCGCCGTGGTGCGGAGCTTGGGCTCCGTTCCCGACAGGCGGACGAGCAGCCACCCGTCCGGGAACTCCGCCCGGAAGCCGTCCAGGGTCAGCAGGCGGTCGCAATCGAGTCCGCTCATCTCGGCGCCCAGGCGTTCCACCACCTGTCCGCGCTCCTCGGCCTTGAACGGCTGCGAGCCGCGGGCCGACGGGAACGACGGCAGCGAGTCCAGCCGTTCCGACAGCGGCTGCTCGGACGCCATGCTCGCCAGCATCGCGCCGGCCAGGACGCCGTCCGGGCAGTAGGTCTGCCTCGGGAATATGTACGTTCCTGACGGCTCGCCTCCGAAGTCCAGGCCGGTGCGCTTGAGCGCCTCGGCTACGTACACGTCGCCGACCCGGCACCTCTCCACCGTCCCGACCATCTCGTCCAGGACCATGGACGCGTCCATCGGCGCCACCACTCCGGAGGCGTTCATGGCCGAGGCGAACAGGGCGATCAGGCGATCCCCGCTGACGAACCGGCCCTTGTCATCGACGGCCACCATGCGGTCGCCGTCGCCGTCGTGCGCGATGCCCAGGTCGGCCTTCCTCCGCAGGACCGCTGCCTTCAGATCGGCCAGCGCCTCCTCCGTCGGTTCAGGCGTCCTGCCCGGGAAGAAACCGTCCGGCTGCGCGTTCAGGGACAGCACCGAGCAGCCCAGCTCCCTCAGGGCCAGAGGGCTGACGCGGAACGTGGCGCCGCATCCGCAATCGACCACCACCGATGCTTCCGAGTCCCTCACACCGTCAAGGATGGCATCGATGTGCGAGCGCTCCGCCCCTTCCAGCATGAACGAGCGGCCCACGCTCCGCCAGTCCTTCCCCGGCCTGGGGGAATCTATGCGGTCCTCCACCTCCTCCATCTGGATGGTGTCAAAGGCCGAGCCGTCGGGGTTCCACAGCTTGACCCCGTTGTACTGCGCGGGATTGTGCGACGCGGTCACCATGATGCCGCAGCCGAACGACGACGCCGCCCTTGCCAGCGTCGGAGTGGACACCATCCCGGCATCATGGACCTCGGCCCCAGCGGCGGTGGCGCCGCACACTATGGCCTGCGCCACCATGGGGCCGGACGTCCTGGTGTCCCGGCCCATGACGATTCGGCCGTGCATGCCGCCCGCTGCCTCCCCGATGCTCTCGGCCAGCTCTATCGTGAAATCCTTGCCGATGACTCCCCTGATGCCAGATGAACCGAACAACCGCATTTGACTCAAGCCCAATGCTCAAGGATGCACATCCATGATTAAATCTTCCTCGGCCGATTCTGGCATGCATCGGCCCTGCCGCGGCGGCGCTTCGGAGCTCTTCCGCCTTGATTTTAGTAGAAAGGTTGCGAAAAGGGCAAGGAGATGAGGACTGGACGGATAGCATTATTAGATAAATATTATATATGGGTCCAGGCCATTACTATCTGGGTCGCATGGCCAACATCGCCCCAAAGAGCACAGGAGGGAACTCCATGGTCATGGAACAGATCAGCGTGGACAAGGCAAAAGAGATCGCAAAGAAGAAGGGTCTGAAGCCGGGCAGGGTAAAGGGAACGAACGGTATCCAATTCACCAAGGGATCCAACGACCGCCTTGAAATAATCCAGTGGGACGAGTTCGAGAAGACCCTCAAGCAGAGGGGCCTCGGCGTGTTCGAGAGCGGCGGCTGGATGAAGATCATGAAGAAGGGATGAGCCCTTCTTCACCCTAACATCCCTGTGTCGTCAATGAGGCGCGACCGCCTCACCTTACTTCCTTTTCGAGTTTTTAATTAGGTCCGCTCATCGGGTCCGCATCAGGAGCCAGTTGTCGTTCTTGTTCTCCTGCCCCTTGAATCTTATCAGGGCGTAGGTGCCGTTGAACCTGGCGCCCCTCATCTCGAAGACGATCCTGTCCTCCCCCCGCTCCTTCACTTCGAGGTCTCCGCGGTCGAATATCCTCACGGTTCCAGCGCCATACTCGCCATCCGGGATGGTCCCCTCGAACGAGCCGTACGATACTGGATGGTCCTCCGTCTGCACCGCCAGCCGCTTGATCTTAGGTCCTTCAGGAACTCCCTTGGGCACTGCCCAGCTCTTCAGCGTCCCGTCCATCAGCAGGCGGAGGTCATGATGGAGCCTGGACGCATGATGCTCCTGCACCACGAAGAAGGGAGCAACGTCCCCCTCATTCCCATCCGGCTCAGGCGTCTTGGAGAAGTCCCTCTTGGAGCGGTATTCCCGCAGCGGGGCGTCCATGCGACATCATGGCCACCAGGGAAGATAATCATTGCCTCGTTCCTTTGACACGCACCTCAAGGTCGAGGCCGAAGGCCCGCCGGAACGCCTTTCCCGTGCCTTCCAGGCCCCAGACCTCGAGCGAGGCATCGTCGTCGGTGACGAGCTCCAGCACCGCCTTCTTTCCCTCCTTGCGCAGGGACACCTCACTGGCGAGGGCGCCGTGGGAGCGGTCGAGGCCCTCGGCCAGGCGCAGGAACGCCGACATGACGACGATGGTCCGGTAAGTCTCGGCGTCCAGCCCGGCCAGTTCAGGGTCCTTTCGCCGGGGCGCCCTCTTGCGGTGGTACCGGGCCAGGTTGGCCATGATCAACACCTCCCGGTGGTCGAAGCCCAGCAGGTCCGCGTTTCGTATGATGTAGTACGAATGGGCGTGATGGTTCGTGAACGAGATGAAGTCGCCGACATCGTGCAGGTAGGCGGCGTACCGCAGCAGCTCCCGCTCCTTGTTGCCGAGCGAGTGCAGGCCCGCCTCGCGAGCAGAATCGAACAGCGACAGCGAGAGCCGCATCACCGTGGCGGCATGCCCCTCATCGACATCGCATGATCGCCCCAGCTGCAGGATGCTGGTCTCCCTGACGCTCTTCCCCTGCGAGTACGGGGAGCCCTCGATGCGGGCGAGGTAGTCGATCAGGAGGCCTTCCCGGACGCCCCGCTCGCTCACGACGATCTCCTCGATGTGGAGCTGCTCCATGAACGTCTCCAGGATCGCCGCCCCGCCGATGATGATGTCCGCCCTCTCCGGGTTGATCCCGGGGAGCATCCTCCTCTGGCCAAGCGTGGAGGACCGGATGATGCTGGTCAGCTTCCTCAGGTGGCTCAGGCGAAGCGTTCCGGGGCGTCCGCCCAGCGAGCGGACGGCCATCTCCGACAGGTTCACTATGGTGCCGGACGAGCCGATGACGAGGTCGACCTTGCTTTTCCGGATGGCCCTCGCCGCCGAGGACATGTACCCTTTGACGTGCCGCTTCATGACATTGTATGTCTTATCGTCCACCGGCTTCTGGTATCCGCGGGGTATGAACAGGTCGGTCATGCGGATGGCGCCCAGCTTGAGGCTGTCGAGGAACGCGTGCCCGCTGCCGCTGCCGAGCGCCAGCTCGGTGCTGCCGCCCCCTATGTCGATCATAAGGGCGGTGCGATCGGCCAGCTCGATGCCGGAGCTTACTCCCAGGAAGATCAGCCTGGCCTCCTCGATGCCGGAGATGATGCCGAGATCGAGGTTCGCCTCCTCCTTCAGCCGCTCCTCCAGCACGTTCTGGTTCCTCGCCTCCCTTGCGGCCGAGGTAGCAACCGCGATGATCTCGTCTGCCCCGTAGTAGCGGGCCAGCTCCACGAACTTCTTGCACACCAGAACGGTGCGGTCGATGGCCTCCCGTCGGAGGAACATGTCATCGAACCCCCCGGAGCCCAGGCGAACCATCTCCTTCTCCAGGCTGAGGACCGTATACGAGAGGTTGGGGTTGAGGCGGACCACCATCATCCTGACGGAGTTGGTCCCGATATCTATGAAGGAGACCACGTGCCCCGTTCTGGGAGTGGCCTCCGTCATCGGATCACCACCCTCCGGCCGAAGATGCTCTGGAACAGGTCGGCCTTGTCCAGGGCGGCGGCGATCTCCGCTCCCGCGCCGTCGGCCTCGAGCATGATGGTGACCGAGCCCTCATCCGTCGCAACGGCGACCCCCCTCACGGCCCCGGAGTGGCCGTAGTCCAGGCCGTCAGCGATCCTGAGCAGCGCGGCGAGCTTCACCGTCCTGTCCTTCTCATCTCCGGAGAGGCCCTCCAGCTCTTTGTCGCCCTTCCGCGGCAGTCGCCCGCGGTGATAACGCACCACGGCCGAGACCATTCTCCTCTCGTCGTCATGCAGCGGAATGCGCTCATCCGTCAGGACGATGCGCCGGGACGTCTTGTTGTGTCCCTTCTGCCCCTCGACCCAGCCGATGTCGTGCAGCAGGCCGGCGGCCTCCAGGAGGAACCTGTCGTCCTCGTCCAGGCCATGCACGCCGTCCAGCTGTCCGAACAGCGCCAATGCCAGTTGCGTCACCTTTCGGGCATGGCCCGGATCGACGTTCATCTCCACTGCCAGGCCGTCGAGCTCATTGCGCCTCTCTTCGGCGGTATCGGCCCCGGCCCCGGGAAGGGAGCGGAAC
>DATD01000028.1:12318-16053 GCA_002504525.1 Methanomassiliicoccus sp. UBA345 | reverse complement strand
ATGAGCAGCAGGAGGGCCATATCGACGACTACGCGAAACTCATTCATGCTTGGCCCCTGCCTCTCTAACTCTCATGATATTCATTTACGATCCTCATCGGCAACGGTATCCGCTCTCCTTCCTTCACCGGAATGGCCGGAAGGGTGGCGCGAAAAACAAGGCGGAGAGGTCGGTTCTATCGACCGAATGATTGCATCGCCTCGTGGCCATTAGGGCCCATCTGGCCCGACATCCCCTCCCAGGACTGTTCGGCGCGCGAGGAAAATACCTTGCCTTATATACGCCAAATTGCACTATCATATTAAAATATTCCGATTCTCCCTCTTTTTAATTCATCGCTGGCCATTCCTGCAGCTACTCATGTACGTTACGACAGCAGCGTCATTCCGGTGGAGGGTTTAAAAGGCGCCAGCAGCATATGTGTCGAGAGGCACCATTATGAAATCTAATAACATGAGAGATCTCATCGAGGACAAGAAGTTCCTGTTCTTCGGGGGCAAGGGGGGCGTCGGAAAGACCACCATGGCCTCCTCTACCGCCACCTGGCTGGCCGACCACGGTTATAAGACGCTCATCGTGGCGACCGATCCAACCATCAGTCTGTCAGCCATCTACGAGCAGGACATCTCCGAGACGAAGGTGGTGCCTATCGGCTCGACCGGCAATCTATACGGCCTTAACATCAATCCCAAGAAAGCCATGGGCGTGTTCCAGACGCGCATGAACGAGATGATGGAAGGCTTCTCCACCATGTTCGGGAGCGAATTGCTTAGCACTCCCTGCACCGAGGAGATCGCCGCCTTCGACCAGTTCGTCAGCTACATGGCCGATACTGAGCACGACAAGGTCGTCTTCGACACCGCCCCCACCGGCCATACGCTGAGGGAGCTGAGTATGCCCTTCGACTGGTCCGGGTACATAGCCAACCAGATCGAGAGCCGCAAGGAGATGTCCCAGGCGCTCGGCTTCATCTACGACGAGGCGATGATCGCCGACCTTCGGAAGGAGAAGGACCGGTACGATGCGGCCGTGAAGGCCCTTTCGGACGGCGACACTTCGGCCTTCAACCTCGTCCTGCTGCCTGAGAAGCTGCCGGTCGACGAGACGGAAAGGGCGGCCGAGGACCTGTCAACGTTCGGCATACACGTTCGCTCGATCATCATCAATGAGGTCATTCCCCGTGACGTGCTGAAGGGCAATTGGTTCCTGGAGCGCCGGAGGGCCACCCAGGATAAGTACCTGAAGCAGATCGATGAGAAGTTCAAGGACCTAATACGGGCGGAGGTGCCGCTGTTCGAGAGCGACATCTACGGCGTCGAGAACCTGCGAAAGGTCGGAAAAGTGCTATACGGATGAGCGCCGAGGTGCTGACATGGTCAAGATGAGGCTCGCCATAATGTCGTTCGCCTGCTGCAATCCCACTCTGGCCGTCCACGACCAACGGTATGTCGAACGGATCAGGGAGGCCGCCGAGGCCGCCGGGGTGGAGTATGAGATCGAGGTCATACACGCCACCGAGGCGCGCATGACCAACCAACACAACTACATGGGCGAGATCATGCCGCTCTTCAACAAGTACGGGCAGGCCGTCTCGCCGGCGTTGTTCATCAACCGGTCGCTGCAGCTGTGGGGCGGCGTGCCCACGGTGGAGAAGCTGACCGAGGTCTTCCAGAAGGCCAAGGTGGCGATGGAGCAGGGAAGGCTGTGAGCGGCACTGCAGGGCAAGCGCCACCATTGCCTTCCTCACCATACTGAACGTCGTCCGTCAAGGACAAACCCATTCCTTTTCCTTTTTTCGATCCCATCAACAAGCATGCGGTGGGAATATGTATGTAGGGCGAGAATCAAACCGCCAGGTCATTATGGACGAGATGGCGGAAGGGCCCACGGACCATGCCCGGTCTTGCAGCAGGGATGATATGTCCCCGGCCGGAAGGTTTCTCTGGACGTTCCTAGGCACCATTGCATTGGTCGTCGGCATCATCGGCCTGTTCCTGCCGCTCCTGCCCACCACCCCCCTGGTGCTGGCCGCGGCGGCCTGTTACCTTCGCGGCTCGAAGAGGATGCACCGTATGTTGGTCGGCAACCGATTGTTCGGGAAGATACTGTCCGACTACAATGCCGGCAGGGGCATCTCGTGGAAGGTGAGGATAACATCCACAACGTTCCTCTGGACCTCTCTGGCCGCATCATTCCTCTTCTTCGATATGCCCCCGTTCGTTCTCCTTGTGCTGGTATTGGTCGGAGTGGCGGTATCCACCCACATATGCCATCTTCCGCTCAAATCGCCCTGATCGCATGTCTGGGCCAGACCAATGTCATTGTTCCATAATCCAGGCGCTGGCGTGAGCGGATGCAGGATGATTAGGATCATATCATCATGCATTACGCTTAGGCCGGTTCTTCGGACTGTCAGGCCTTTCTCATCGCGGATCACGCAGAACAATGACGATAATAGAAAGGATTACGCGAATCGTGCGGGCGGGAGGGACGAACGTTCGTAGAAATTGATTTCCATTACCAATAATTAAAAAGGAGATGTCTGCATCGCCCCTTCGAGGAATTCATATGGAGTCTAAGGAAGGAATGATGCACAAGCTACGCAGGTTCTTCAGCGGAAGCCCCAAGCAGGAGACTGCCCAGTCAGCTCCAGCGCCCGCTGCTGCTGTCAAGCCGGCCCCCGCGCCCGCAGCGGCCGCCCCGGCGCCTGCAGAGCCCCAGATGTCCCCCGCTGAGATGGTCCAGGAACAGGCCCGTTTCCTATGCCCGGACGCTTGGCTTGCCAACAAGATCACTGTCACCGCAGAGGTCCGCAACGGAAAAACATATCTTGTCGGTTCGCCCGCCGAGGCCGCTCCGTACATCAAAGCTGGATACGCGGCAAAGAAGGACAGGCTCCCCGCCGACGTTCTGCTGGCCTGAACCATCGCCGGCGAACGCTCGTCTAGGAAGATAATCGAACAATCGTTCGTAATGCCGCTCCCCTCGTGGGAGCGGCTCGTCTTTTCCAACACGATAGGCCTCTGGCATGCTCTACTCCGATCAGCAATCGGTTCATCTCTTGAGCGGGAGCCTTGAAAGGATTAATTGCTGTGAACGAGCCATCCGGTACGATCGCTCATGGCACCGAAGAACAATATCCGGCTGGATCGGGACAAGAGGGAGGAGATGACCAAAGCCATCAGGGACCATTTCCTCAAGGAAAGGGGAGAGGAGATGGGGCATCTGGCATCGGACATGATCCTGGATTTCATCATGGAGGAGCTGGCGCCGGAGTTCTATAACATGGGCGTCATGGATTCCTATCGGCTCCTTAGCGACAAGGTTGCCGACGTTCAGCTGCTCCTCAAGTGATGCGTTCGGTCCGGTCACCTCAATTGATGGAAATGGCTACGGTCGTACGGATGATGATGATGAAGGATATAGAATTATTATCAGGACCGGTGGAGAAAGCTGATGTCGTTCGGTCGAGGCATAGGTTGCGATCTGTCGTTCAAAGGATACAGCGGCCAATCACTTCTGCCGCTAGAACAGTGGAGAAAGCCGAATGCAAAAAACGCAACGGCCGTGAGATGTGGTGGGCCCGAAGAGATTTGGACTCTTGACCTCCCGGTTATCAGCCGGGCGCTCCAGCCAGGCTAAGCTACGGGCCCTTGTGCTCCCTTGAATATCGCATACCATTTTAAAGGTTTCCCTGTTCCACTGGAAGTTTCCTTTGCTGGATTGGATAATAAT
>DATD01000028.1:8367-12009 GCA_002504525.1 Methanomassiliicoccus sp. UBA345 | reverse complement strand
CGATCGTATCTATAAAATGCAATTAAGGGGTTTCGAAAGAATTGTCGGGATCTCGTCCCGAGACGGTAAGATGATCAGGTCCTGAAAGATATAGAGTACTCCACTTCACTGCCGCCGAAATACTTCTTGCAGTATTCAGCGACCGCCTGAGGCGGGTACTCCTTGCAGCTGAAGACATCGATGAACGCTCTGTTGGTATCCTCGGCGAAGTGGCCGGAGATCAACGAGGTTTCGATCAGCTGAGCCAGGGAGTAGCCCTGCACGCGGGGATCGGCACCAAAGCGCACCACGATGGGTTCGCCGTATCTCTTCATGTCGATATGGTCGCACAGATCTACGGAGAACTTGCGAATATATTCGCCGTCACTGATCTTCTCCGGATCGCAACCACGGATATCGATGGAGGTAAGAAGACCCCATTCGTTGCCCTTCTTGAAGCGTTCGATCGTCTCTTCATCGCTCAAAAGCTTTCCCGACTGTGGACCCATACTGTACATTGCCTATTATCACCATCTGGGCGTCCTTGCCCGAAGTTGGAGATGTTGCAACTCGTTCTAGGATAAAAAATTGTGCCTATTAGGACTCTAATCGGGGCGATTTTTGGCAGGCCTGAGGCGGTTTAGGGGCGTTATCTTTGCCAATATGACGCATTCTGGAGAATATAATTGTTATTCGTATTTTGGAGGTAGTTCAAAGCAGGTCGGACGCCCATCGACCTCGCCCCGGCATCAAGAATACGCTTTATACGACTCTTATCGGACCGATGCGCACCGCCTTTGCCGGTCCTGCGACACCCTGCAGGGTGCCGATCGACCCGAGAGCTGCGTCCGTTCGATCGCCGTAACCTGAAACCCCGTGCGAACTCATCAGCAGCGGCACCGATGCCAGGCTGACGCCTTCAGACGGCGATCGCCACGTCAGCGGCCGTCGGCGAATGACAGCTTCGCGTCCAGCCAGGCTATCGACCTTCCCCTTATCCTGGTATATGCATTGTCGCCCTTTCCGATCCAGTGCATGCCGGCAGCCAACACGATGCCAAGGAGCGCGCCGACCAACACGTCCGATGGCCAGTGCAGCCCGAGATAGATCCTGCTGACGCCTACCATGGCTGCCAGCCCGAGCGCGAGCGCCCCCCAGCGAGGCCGAACTGCTGAGGCAAGGAGCGCCGCCACGGCGAAAGCCCTGGCCGCGTGGCCGCTGGGCATAGCCGGGCCGGTAGCGAGGGACAGCCATCCCCAGTCGAGGGTTCGTGCGGAGGCGAGCACTTCGAACGGCCGTTCGCGCATTAACAATAGCTTCAACCCCTCGGTCAAAAACATGGTAACGATGACCAGCACCACGACATCGAACGCCATCTCCCGCCGCTTCCAGTGCCATAAGATGGGCCCGACGAGAACGATCACGTAGGTGAGTCCCAGAAATGACAGGCATACCATCAACAGGTCCAGACCGGGATCGCTGCCTGCCTGGTTCAGGGCATTGAAGAGCATTACGTCAAGGTCCATGGTATATTGTCAGGACATTTCTCCGCGCCTTTTGGGTTTTTCGTCAGATGAATCGCATCGGCCATCATACGCCGCTCATCGGTCGATCCCTTTCCGGGCCGATGCCTTGTGCCTCGATCGTTTGCCACGTCGCATCCTGCTCTGCCAGAGCGAGGCTTCGATGGCGGAACGAGACGTCCCCTAAGCTGCGGCTGCATATGGCATGCGTGAACATCAGACAGGTTAATTACCTCCATGCCGTTCCGAGTCCGATCGCATGACCCAGGGGCTGAAGAACCGTGGAAGGACCAAGGCGGACATGGACGAGCGGAGGCATGCCGCGGAGGAGTTCTCTGGAGCGAAGCTCCCGACCATCGCCGCGTGCCCTTTCGACCCCCAGCTCGCCGAGAAGAACGTGGAGAACATGATCGGCACCATCCCCGTCCCGCTGGGCTTCGTCGGCCCTCTCCTGGTACGCGGGAGCGAGGCGGACGGTGAGTTCCTGGTGCCGTTGGCAACCACCGAGGGCGCTCTGATAGCATCCGTGAACCGAGGCAGCTCGGTCATCTCCGCTGCCGGCGGCGCTGTCTCCATGGTCGTCAAGGATGAGATGACCCGCGGACCTGTGTTCAGGGCGAAGGACATACGACACGCGGCGGAGGCCGCGCGCTGGGTCGAGGAGAACTTCGAGGCCGTCAAGGCAGCCGCGGAGTCGACCACCCGGCGAGGGAAGCTGCTCAGCGCCACGCCCTACATCGTAGGCCGCTCGCTCTTTCTGAGGTTCGCATATTCCACCGGGGACGCCATGGGCATGAACATGGCCACCATCGCCTCGGAGGCCGCTGCGAGGTTGATCGAGTCGAAGACGAACACCGCCCTCGTCTCCGTTTCCGGCAACATGTGCGTGGACAAGAAGCCCTCCGCGCTCAACTCCATCTCCGGCCGCGGCAAGACCGTCCTGACGGATGTCACGGTGCCCCGGGCATTGCTGGAGGAGAAGATGCACACCACCCCGGAGGCGGTGGCGGAGACCTGCTATCGCAAGTGCAACATCGGCTCAGCGCTCTCGGCGTCGCTCGGCTTCAACGCCCACGCAGCCAACATGCTCGCTGCCGTGTACATCGCCACTGGCCAGGACCCGGCGCAGGTCGCCGAGGGTTCCATGGCCACGACCGTCGCGGAGGTCGTCGACGGCGACCTGTACATGTCGGTCCGCTTGCCTGCCGTCGAGGTCGGAACGGTTGGTGGGGGAACCAGGCTCCCGGCCCAGGCCGAAGCGCTCTCCATGATGGACTGCCTCGGCGACGGAAAGGCCGTGAAGTTCGCAGAGATCATCGGAGCCGTGGTGCTGGCCGGCGAGCTATCGACACTATGCGCGCAGTCCGCGGGTCAGCTGGGAAGTGCGCACAGCCGGCTGGGCCGCTGAATCCCTTCGTCATTGACGCGGTCATCAAGAGAGAGCTTCATCAACCCTGCCGTTCATTGGCCATTCATGATCGAGAGAACGGCCTCGTGGTGGCATCGCGACGCGGACCGGGTCCATTGCGACCTATGCCCTCATCGATGCTACTTGACCGACGGAGCGGCAGGCATCTGCGGAGCCCGACGGAACGAGAGCGGCGAGATGATCGCCGCCAGCTTCGGGAAGGTGTGCGTTCGCAGCCTGGACCCCATCGAGAAGAAGCCGCTGTTCCACTACCGGCCGGGCACGCTCGTTCACTCGTTCGGCACCTTCGGATGCAACCTTGACTGCGCCAATTGCCAGAACTATGAGCTTGCTTGCGCTCGTGAGGGAGGGACGCCCATGACGCCGCGGGAGGCCGTGGATGAAGCTACCGGCAAAGGAGCGCAGGGCATCGCGTTCACTTTCAACGAGCCGATCACTTGGTACGAGTTCGTGCTCGAGACCGCCCAGGAGGCCAGGGGCAGCGGCCTGTACACCGTGCTGAACACCAACGGCTTCATCCTGCCGGGACCGGCTGAGGAGCTGTTCCGCCATATCGATGCGATGAACTTGGACGTGAAGTCCTTCGACGACCGCTTCTATCGCGACAACTGCGGCGGCAGGCTGCAGGAGGTCCTCGACGCCGGCCTGCTGGCCAAGGAGCAAGGGGTACACGTTGAACTGACCTATCTTCTGGTCCCGGGACTGAACGAC
>DATD01000028.1:5358-8018 GCA_002504525.1 Methanomassiliicoccus sp. UBA345 | reverse complement strand
TGGAGGAAGGCGCCCGGTACGTGTACTTCGGCGGAGTGGCCGACGACGGACGCAACACCCATTGTCCCGTCTGCTCGACCGTGGTGATAGAGCGGAAGGGAGCTTCGCCGACCGGCAAGGTATGCTTCATGCGCAGCGAGGTCAGCCGTTTCTGCCCTTCCGTATCTGACGTACGCGTCGACCTTCCCGGAGGGCGCTGCCCGAACTGCGGCGAGCGCATCCCGGTGGTGCTGTGATGCGGACCGAGGATCGGTAGTGCTGAACTCTCGGCCCCCACGGCCGCGCCGCTCGCTCGTCAGGGGCCAGCCGTTCTGAGAACCGCGTAACTTAAAAATAGTGACCGAGCCATCGCTCCGGCGATGCCAGTGGTCACGTTCGGTTATGATGACCTCGTCGGCCTGATCGGCCAGGAGGTTCCTATGGAGACGCTGCTGGAACGGATCCCCCAGCTCGGTGCGGACATCCATTCCTGCGATCCCGGGACAGGTGAACTGAGCATCGAGTTCTTTCCGGACCGTGCGGACCTGTACAGCGTGGAGGGCGCCGCACGGGCGCTTAGGACCTTCCTCGGCTTCGAGAAGGGGCTCACGCGCTACGAGGTCGAGAGCTCCGACGTCGTACTGAACATCGACCCGTCGGTAGAGGCGGTCAGGCCGTACATGGTGGCCGGCGTCATCGAGGACATCGTGATGACCGATGCGCTGATCCGCTCCCTGATGGAATTGCAGGAGAAGCTGCATCTGACCATGGGCAGGAAGCGTGCCAAAGTGTCCATCGGCCTCCATGACATGGACCGCATCGCTCCTCCGTTCACGTACAAGGCGGTGGACCCCAGGTCGGTGAGCTTCGTTCCCCTGGCCAAGGACGAGGAGATGGACCTCCAGGAGATACTGGAGAAGCATGAGAAGGGAAAGGACTACGCGTACATCCTGGACGGCCACGACAAGTATCCGCTCCTGGTCGACAGCAATGGCAACGTCCTTTCGTTCCCGCCGATCATCAACGGCACGCTGACCACGGTGACCGAGCGAACGACCAGGGTGTTCATCGACGTCACCGGCACCGATCTCGATGCCATCACCGGGGCGCTGAACATCGTGGCCACGGCCATGGCCGAGCGCGGCGGGAAGGTACGTTCGGTGACGGTCAACGCTTCGAGCAAGATGACCACGCCCGACCTCGCGCCGAGGAAGTGGAGCGTCAGCATCGATGAGGCCAACTCCCTGCTGGGCTCTTCGCTTGACGGAGCGCAGATGGCTGCCGCGCTGGAGAAGATGGGCTTCGAGGCCGCTCCGGGCGGAAAGAACATCGAGGTCCTGGCATCCGCCACCCGCCTGGACCTCATACACCCTGTCGATGTGATCGAGGACATCGCCAAGGGCGTAGGCTACGAAAAGTTCGGGAACACGCTCCCGACCGAGGTCACGTTCGGAGCGCTGGGCAAGGGGCAGAAGGCCTCGGACGCCGCTCGTCAGCTCATGGTCGGATACGGGTTCCTGGAGGTGACCACGCTAATGCTGTCCTCGCCGGAGGTGCAGTTCGGGAACATGCGCCTCGACCCCGTGGAGGTCGTCGAGATCCTGAATCCCATCAGCGAGGACCACACCTGCCTCCGCGTATCGCTGGTCCCGAGCATCATGGCGGTGTTGCGCCGCAACAAGCATCGTGACCTGCCGCAGCGGCTGTTCGAGGTCGGCGACGTCATGGTCGGGTGCAAGCGCCGCAAGCATCTCGCATCCGCGGCCATCACCTCGCGTGCCTCGTTCACCGAGGTCAAGTCGCTGGTCGAAGGCCTCATGCGCGACCTCTCGGTCAAGTATGACATCACACCGTCCTCCCTGGGATGCTACATCGAGGGCAGAGGCGCCGACGTGGAAGTGGATGGCAGGAGGATCGGCTCCTTCGGAGAGCTGCATCCCGCCGTCATCACCGCGTTCGAGCTCGGTTATCCGATCACGGTGTTCGAGCTGGACCTCAATTCGCTGACCGAGGGCAAGCTCGACCGCATCGCCTGAGCCTCTAATTCCGTCGACGCAACGAAATCGTTAAAAGGGTGCAGGGTGCTGGCCCGCACAGGCCGAGGTAGCAAAGCCCGGATCACCGCGCCAGCCTTGAGAGCTGGTGTCCGCAAGGACTCGGGAGTTCGAATCTCCCCCTCGGCGCCTTTTCCCGTCAATACTGTTCAGAGCTCCTCCTGCTGATGAAGTACGATATCGCGGAGAACGCTATGAGCACGATGCCCATGGCGATGGGAATGATCCTGAACGCTGTAGGGGAGGGAACGAAGGGACTGAACAGGGACGGCATCAATAGGCCGACGACAATCATCAGAACGCCCATCATGGCAAAGCCGAGGGACACCATCACTCTCTGCTGACCGACGACCAGTCGTGTCGAGCGATATATATCTCCGCCGGCGAAAGGCGTCGCCGAAGGCCCGCTGTCCACCGGCCGGCCGCATCGATCGCAGAACCTTGCTCCGTCCCTCAGCCTCTCTCCGCATCCGCTGCAGAACGAGCCCCTATGCATGGTCGACAGGATTGGCAAGCCGCCTCATCATCCTTTCCATGGCGGGACCATGAACCTCACCGCGCCCGGCAGAACGGTCAGCTCCATGGGGGTGGAGCCAATGAACTCGCCGTCCGCCCGGATGAGCGTCG
>DATD01000028.1:3199-5137 GCA_002504525.1 Methanomassiliicoccus sp. UBA345 | reverse complement strand
CATAGTTGCCGTACACGAGGTCCATGCCAGCCGCGATGAAGCTGGCGCGGCTCCTGCCCACCATGAATATGACGTTCACCTTGCCGTCGTCGACCCTTATGTTCGGCCCCAGCCGGAACGGATGCACGCCCAGGATGCCGGCGTTGGCGATGAGCACCTGGGACGCATGGCCGCTTATCTCCCGCCCGTCGATGACGGCGGTCACCTTCAGCGATCTGAAGTCCCGGAACATCCGCAGCCCCATGAGCGCGTACACCGAGCGGCCGAAGAATCGCTTCTCCTCCGGAGTTATCCGGCTCAGCGCCTCCGAGCCCGCTCCCAGAACGACCTGGTGGACGAACCGGCGGCCGTTCACTTCCATCGCATCGATGCGGCGGATGTCGTGCTTTCCCATGATCAGGTCGAGAGAGCCCGAGACAGAGAGCGGGATGCCGAGCTCGCGGGCGAACATGTTGGCGGTGCCTGCCGGCACGATTCCCACGGCTATGTCCTTCCCGGCCAGCAGGCCGGCCACTCCTCCTACGGTGCCATCGCCCCCCACGGCGATGATGTCCGTGGCGCCTTGGTATATCGCCTGCTCCACCGCGCTCTCGACGTCCTCGCCACGATGGAGCACCAGTACCTCGCCGCGGCCACGGCGGGCGATCTCCTCCACTCGCCGCATGGCATAATGCCCGGCGCCCATTCCCGCACGGGGATTTACTATGAAGAAAGGGAACCGGCCGATCATCCGTCAATAACAGAGTGGCGTAGGGATTTAGTCATTCCCGGAGATCTGACACGCTCCCATGAACGAATTCATGTGGTTTTGCGGTTGACCGTATCCGACCAGAGCCGCTTGAGGAGCATCAGTACGACTTTGCATCAAGACAGGGATCTCCACAACCTGTAAATCGGGAAAGGCGTTGCACTGTCGTGAAGGTCCGCCGGCTTCTTGCCAACAATACCATCATGCTCGCCTCCGCGTTCATGTTGGCGGTAGCCTTCGGTGGCTTTCCAGAGGTCATCCCGGGGGTCACGAACCCGGACATCTCCATGTTCTCGCTCGCGGTGATGATGTCATTCTCCCTGATCAGCCTGCGATTCCGCGGGCTCAAGCTCAAGGAGCACCGCGGAGCGATGGTCCGCGCGTTCCTGATGTCCTTCGTGGTCGGTTCCGGGCTGACGATATTGTTGGCGCAGTTCTTCCATGGCGACCTGCGGGACGGCTGGATCATGGTGGCGGCGGTCCCTTCGGCCGTCTCGGTCATTCCGTTCTGTTATCTCCTACGAGGGGAGTTGGAAGCGACCCTGCTGTCCTCCGCGGCATTGTACTTCATCGCGTTATTGCTCACCCCTCTGATCACGCTCCTCTTCCTCGGAGAGTCGGTCAGCCCCGTGACCATGCTTTGGTCCGTGGGCATCCTCATCCTCGTTCCCATGCTGGTCTCCAGGCCCTTGAGGGCGCTGAAGATGAGCGAAGAGAGCAGGCACATCGCCATCAACCTGGCGTTCGCGGCGCTGGTGATCGCCGTGGTAGGGACGAACCGCGGGGTCTTCCTCGGAGAACCGGTCCTGCTCGCCTCGCTGCTGGCCGTCGCTCTGGTCCGTACGTTCGGCGTGGGCATGGCGTACGATCTGGTGGCGCGCCGGAGAGGGATACCGAGAGAGCGCCGGGTGTCGGAGGTGCTGTTCGCGACGCATAAGAACACCGGCATGGCGGCGGCAATGTCCATGGCCCTGCTCGGTCCCGAGGCTGCGCTGCCGGCCGCGGTGCTGATGAGCGCTGATATCGTATGGCTCATCTACGTTACGCGTTCCTTCGCTCCCCCAGGCACGATAGTATAATAATAATTCGTAGAGCCAATATGCTATCGATACGATGAGCGAGGAACTGAGCGCCGAGCAGGCAAGAAGGACATGCCAGGATGTCACGTTCGACTGCAAGAGCACCGCCGA
>DATD01000028.1:0-2923 GCA_002504525.1 Methanomassiliicoccus sp. UBA345 | reverse complement strand
GGGTTCAACGTCTTCGTCTCCGGGCTTCCGGGCACCGGTCGTAAGACCGCCATCGTCGATTTCGTGAAGGAGCTGGCTGCACAGCGGCCTACGCCGTCCGACTGGTGCTACGTCAACAACTTCAAGGACTCATCGAGGCCCAACGCCATCCAGCTGCCGCCCGGAAAGGGCTCGGAGCTGAAGAAGGCCATGGAAGGCTTCGTCAACTTCTTGCCGGTGGCGCTGCGCGAGTCCTTCGAAAGCGAGGACTACTCCAAGCGCAGGGACGCCGTTCTGCAGAGCGTCAACCGCGAGCGGACCGACATCATAACGGACATCAACCGCATGGCCAAGGAAGCGGGCTTCTCCATCCAGCAGACCGCCGCCGGCTTCGTCCTGGTTCCCCTGATCGAAGGAAAGCCGCTCACCGACCAGGAGTTCATGGAACTGCCGGAGGTGCTGCAGAAGCAGATCAATCAGGCCAGGGAGTCGATCAACCAGCGCATCGGTGAGGCGTTCAGGCCGCTGCGCGACATCGCCAAGAAGGCCGACAAGGAGATCTCCGACCTGAACAAGGAGGTCGCGCTGTACGCCATATCTCCCCACCTGGACGACATGCGGGAGCAGTTCAAAGGGATCGACGAGGTGGGCGAGTACATCGACGAGGTGCAGAACGACATACTGGAGACCTTGCCGCTGTTCCTCGCCCCTCCCAAGGACATCCCTATCGATCCGACCCGCAACTATCATGTCAACCTCGTCGTTGACAATTCAGACACCGTAGGGGCGCCGGCGGAGATCGAGCTCAACCCGACATACGTCCGCCTGTTCGGATACTCTGAAAGGGAGTCGCGCATGGGCGCTCTGTTAACCGACTACACCATGGTCCGCGCCGGAACGGCCCACCGCGCCAACGGCGGCTTCCTGGTCATTCCGGCGGAGCAGATGTTCCGCGACCCCCTGGTGTGGGAAGGCCTCAAACAGATGATCTCCACCGAACGGCTGGAGATGGAGGACCCATTGGCCAGGCTGGGGTACATGATCACCAAGACCATGCGGCCGGAGCCCATACCGTACAAGGGAAAGGTCATCATACTCGGCTCCCCGCAGGTGTACCAGATCCTGTTCGGCATGGACCCAGACTTCAGGGAGCTGTTCAAGGTGAAGGCGGAGTTCGACACCACCATGGACAGGACCAAGGAGAACGTCGACCTGTACGCGTCGTTCGTGTGCGGACTGTGCCGCCGCGAGCACCTCTACGATCTCAGGCCCAGCGCGCTCGCCGCTCTGGTAGAGCACTCGTCCCGCATCGCGGGAGACCAGAACAAGCTGTCCACGCAGTTCGCGCTGGTCGCCGATGTCATCCGCGAGGCCAACTACTACGCGGCGGTGGACGGCTCCAACGTTCTGGATGGAAAGCACATAAGGCAGGCGATCGAGGAGAAGGTGTACCGCTCCAACATGATCCAGGACAAGCTGGTGGAGATGATCGGCGACGGGACGGTGCTCATCGACGTGGCCGGGAAGAAGGCCGGGCAGGTCAACGGCCTTGCGGTCCTATCGACCGGCGACTACGCCTTCGGCAGGCCGTCCCGCATCACCGCCACGGTGGGGGTCGGCCGCGAAGGGATCATTGACATCGAGCGCCAGGCCCAGCTGTCCGGGACGTCGCACACCAAGGGCGTGCTGATCATCAGCGGGTTCCTCAACGCCCGGTACGCGGTCGACGCCCCTCTGAGCCTCTCGGCCAGGCTGGTGTTCGAGCAATCATACTCGGGCGTGGACGGCGATTCCGCCTCCAGCACCGAGCTGTACGCGCTGCTGTCCGCGCTGTCGGAGGTTCAGGTGAAGCAGTACATCGCCGTCACCGGATCGGTCAACCAGTGGGGCGAGGTGCAGGCCATCGGCGGCGTCAACGAGAAGATCGAAGGCTACTACGAGGTATGCAAGATCGTCGGGCTGACGGGAGAGCAGGGCGTGATGATACCGAAGAGCAACGTCCGAAACCTCATGCTCAAGGAGGAGGTAGTAGAGGCCGTCAGGGAGGGCCGGTTCCATGTTTGGCCTGTCAGCACGATCGACGAGGGCATTGAGGTGCTGACCGGCGTCGAGGCGGGAAAGCGGAACAGCGACGGCATGTACTCGCCGGGAACGATCAACGCCATGATCCAGGAGCGCCTTCTCAAGATGGCGGAGACCATCAAGGAGTATCATCCCTAGGCAAGGACATATCTCTCGAAGCCGATACCTGGCGCATGAGGTGCGTGCATCTGGAGGAGGACGGCCGGTGCTCCGGCATGTACAAGGGGTTCGCTTGCATCGGAGATAGGTGCAAGGCCGAGAAGGAGCCTCCCTGCCCTCACTACGATAAGGGGTTCTACTGCACCAAGTACCGCCGATTCGGCTGCGTAGGGATGTCGAAGTGCGGCGATACCGTCGAGGTGCACCTCACGGCGGTCAGGTCTCCGCGCGCCAAGGCCTAATCGTACAGCTCCCAGCGTATGCGGGGCACCATGGCCGCCAGGACCGCCTGTTCGGTCAGCGCGGTGCGGTCCAGCAGTCCGCCGGTCAGGAAGCCTATTGCGCCCTCCTTGCGGCCTACCGCTTCGAGGCCGTACAGCTCTTGGAACGAGCGGCCTACGCTCCAGCCCTCCCGGACCCTTCGGGCCACCTCGGGAGGGTACTTGAACCCGGAGCCATGCCCGATCGTCACGATGCCGCGCTTGTCGACCACGGCGCAGTACTGCACATCGTACAGTCCGTCGGCGGCCTCGAACACCCCGGCCTCTATGCCGATGCCGAAGTCAGCGTCTGCCAGCGCGGCTTGCGCGCGCTCTATCGCTCCCTGCCTGGTCTGCTCACCGAAGGGCTGCTCCGGCATCGAGGTTGCGGTGGCCTGGCATTCGATATCGAGCGAACCGAACAGCTTTGACAGCACATTGCG
>DATD01000029.1:37051-57456 GCA_002504525.1 Methanomassiliicoccus sp. UBA345 | reverse complement strand
CATGATGAATTCTACAAAGCCGAGGGCGTTAAGTCGAAATAGAGGCAGTCCGATGCTTTGCCCATGGGCCCGGACCAGGAACTGTTGATGGCGTGGTTCCACCACTACTACAAGGTCCAGCCCCCCCGGCCCCCGTCCCGCCTGGAGCGGAGGGAGTTCGGGTTCATGTTCTTCGACCGCAACTTCGTGCAGCGGCACATCGGGTTCATCTCTCCGGGCGAGATGCAATCGTTCCTCATCTCCCAGGTGCCGTCGCACGTCTACCATTCCACGGCCTACTACCGATTTCCGAACGCCTCCACCATGGACGAGAAGCAATGGGAGGGCGCGGACCTCATCTTCGACCTGGACGCCGATCACGTGAAGGGAGCGGAGGGGCTGACGTACGAGGACATGCTGGCCCGCATCAAGGTGGAGCTGCTCCGCCTCATAGATGACTTCCTCCTGGGCGACCTGGGCCTGGACGCCTCCAACCTCAAGATCGTGTTCTCCGGCGGTCGCGGCTATCACATCCATGTGTCCGACGCCCGCATCTCCCAGCTGAAAAGCCACGAGCGGAGGGAGATCGTCGATTACGTGTCGGGAACGGACCTTAACATGGACTGGGTGTTCCCTGAGCGGGTATCGGCGGCCAAATCGTTCCAGGGCAGGACGCAGGAGAGCCGAGTACGTTCCGTCCCACCGCCCTCGGCGGGCGGCTGGAGGAAGAGGATGCGGACCGGCGTCGAGTGGTTGATGGAAGACCTCCGAGGCCGTGACATCCCGGACCTCAGGACGAGGTACCCGTCGCTCGCCGCCGTTCCGGACGGCGTGATCGACGGCATGCTCCGCGACCTCTACGACCGCGGCCACGGGACCGAGGGCGCGCGGCTGACCCTCGATAACAACGTGCTCGGCTACTTCTCCGACCGCCGGCACCTCGATCTGTTCCTGATGCTCATGGACAACGAGGTCCGGCCGCGGTTCACGTCGGACATCGACGAACCGGTGACGAGCGACATCAAGCGCCTCATACGCCTTCCGCTGTCGCTCCATGGCAAGACCGGCCTTCGGGTCGTGCCGATGAGCCGGGACGAGCTCGATCGGTTCGAGCCGCTGCGCGACGCGGTCCCGGACATCTATCCGGACACCGTGACGGAGGTGTTCGTCAAGGGCCACCAGGAGGGGACGCTGAGAGGGCAGAGGTTCGATCTCGAAGGGCGTTGCGAGGTGCCGCTGTACCTAGCCATATTCCTGGTCGCACGCAGGGCGGCCACGCTGGAGCTCCCGCCGGAGTGATCGCGCTCCCCTCAACTCAGGAACAAAGGTATTTATTCGGACGAGCGAATTGACCGGAGAAGGTCATGGCCATTGACGGGGAGGAGCTGGAGGGCGGGATCAGGCTCGCCCAGGTGCGCGCCACCAAGAAGTACCTGATCATCGCCCAGGCCATCATCTCGATGGTGGCGGTCATCATCCTGGTGGTGGCGGGGGGCAACTTCCAGCTCAAGCCGTTCTACTTCGACGTCAGCGTGTTCCTGTACTTCCTGCTGATGATGCTCTTCATCATCGTCGTGGAGCTGCTCGTCTTCCGACTTCTCGAAGTGAAATACGCCAAGACGGACAGCGCCAAGTACTACATGCTCAAGACCACCGCGCGCCACAGCATCGTCGTCATGGCCATCTCGGCGATCGCCCTCTTCCTCGTAGTGACGCCGTACATGCTGGACACCGTGACCGACGTCACCTCTGTCGACGGCAGCACCTCTGGCCGAGTATCATTCTACAGCCGCGACGCGCTCGGCCTTACTACGGTGGACCGCATCACCGTCGACAGTGACCAGCCGGCCGAGGTCATCATCGTCTCGGAGGCCAACTACCTCACCCACAGCGGCGACTGGACACGGCTGAAGCAGGTGGCAGAGGTGCATGCTTCCGATGCCTCGTCCCGCGTGGTGCTGGAGTTCAGTCCAGCGCCGTTCGGCGCCTACTACATCCTGACCGACGGCGAGATCACTTACTCTATCCACAGCAGCCTGTCGGCCTTCTTCGTCGGCTTCTTGTCGCTGTTCGCCACGCTGTTCATCGGCGCACACGCCTCCTGGCTGGTGTACACGATACCGCTGAGGCAGCGCTATGTCCGCGGCGCCATCTTCCGGTGAAGGGCGCAGCACGATCTCTCCTCGATGACCTCGTATCCGTTCTCATTCAGCCACTCCACGGTGCGAGGCGACGGGCACGCCATGCCGCCCGCGCCGGCCTGTATGCACCGCACCTCTGTCTCCCACCGCCCGCGCGGCCTCATGCATCCGACCAGCACCGGGACCGGCAGCGACGACGCTCGCCTGACGAAGCGAACCAGACTGTCGTCGAGGCCGGCGATCGTCGCGGCGCCGGGCGGCGGCATCAGCGCCAGAACGACGATGGCGGCGATGTCGACGCGGCCGAGCAGCTCGAGGCAGCGGTCCTCTCCATCGGTCGACTGCAGACCGACGCAGACATGGGGAACGACCGCCGCGCCCTCCGCCGCCAGCAGCCGTATCGTTCTCTCGTAGTCGGCCGGCGCGGCGTCCAGGTGCAGCTGCCTCGTGATCGTTTCGGCGTCCTGCAGGAGGTCCACGGAGAACGCGTCCGCTCTCGTCGCCGCGAGCCCCTTCGCCCCCTTCCCGTCCAGCAGTCCGGTGTGCACGTTGACCAGCATGCCCTCTCTGCGCAGTTGGGAGATGGCGCCGAGGAACGGCGACAGCGGCACAGTGCCGTCCGCGTCGCAGCCGCCACTGACCAGGACGCCGGTCGCGCCTCTCGATCTGGCAGCCCTCGCCTCGCTCAGCAGCCGCTCCGGACTGTCGGCCGGGGCCATCCCCTTCAGGTAGCGGCCTCCGCAGTGCTCGCACTGCAGGGCGCATCTTCCTGCCGTTACCGAGAACGAGGGAAAGTCGCTCCCGGGGCGGTACACGGTGAAGGTCTTGGGCATAGGAAGGGTTAAGGCGAAGGAGACCAAAAGATTTAATGATACGATGAGCTTCGAGGGGCGGGTTATCCATATGAAGGCCTTTAGAGCGACCGGTTCCTTTAAGACCGGCAAATTCACCTGGCAGAAGTACAGCATCGAGGTGGCCGCGTTGGACGAGGCCGGCGTGGCCGAGAAGATCATGTCCGATCTGGGAAGCCGCCACAAGCTGAAGCGCACCGAGATCAAGATCGATGAGATCAAGGCCCTGAAGGCCGATGAGGTCGAGAACCTCGCCGTCCAGTACCTCACTGGAGGGGCCCAATGAACGAACAGGAGCTGCGCCAGGCGATGTCCGCCCTGGAGGTCTACCGCGTTCAGCTGCAGAGCATCGCGGAGAACATGCAGCTCATTCAGATGTCACAGGAAGAGCTTGCAAGGGCCCGCGAGACGCTGCTGCAGTACAAGAACGCTGAGGCCGGTTCCGACATTCTCGTCCCGATCGGCGGCAACTCCTTCGTCTTCGCCAAGGCGTCGGACAGCAGCAAGGCCATCGTCGGCATCGGCACCGGCATCTCAGTGGAGAAGAGCATGGACGATGCGGTGAGGACGATGGAGGAGCGCTCCAACGAGCTCACCGACAGCATGCGCAAGCTGGCCGAGCGGCGCGAGGCCCTGGAAGCACAGGCCGAGCAGCTCTCCCAGACCGTCCAGGCAGAGATGCAGGCGCTGCAGGGACAGTGAGGTCCGCCCTTGTTCGATTCTCTCCGCAAGAAGCTCGCCTCCCTGCGGGGGAAGGGCACCGAAGTGGCCGAGCCGGTCGAGGAGCCGGCCGAGGCTGCGATAGAGACGCTGGCAGAGGTTCCCGAGGAACAGAGAGCGCCTGAGCCCCAGAGGGCCGCGCAGCCTGAGGCGGAACCGACGCCGGCACCGGCCGCGCCGGCTGAGAAGAAGAGGCTTTTCTTCAGGAAGGAGCCGAAGGCCTCGCCTGAGGCGGCGGCCGGCGGCATCGGCGATACCGGGAAGAAGATAAGCGAGGACAAGCTCGACGACCTCCTGTGGGAGCTGGAGATGGGGCTGCTGGAAGCGGACGTCGCTCTACCGGTCATCGAGGAGATCAAGAACGGGGTCAGGAACGACCTGGTGGGCCGCAGGATCGAACGCGGCTACGACCTGGGGGACGCGATCGAGCAGGCGCTCAGGAACGCCATATCCGGAGTGCTGCAGAAGAGCGAGTTCGACTTCGACAGCTTCATCCGCAAGCACGACAAGCCGGCCATCGTCATGTTCGTCGGAATTAACGGCACAGGCAAGACCACGGCCATTGCCAAGATCGCCAACCGGCTGCACAAGGAGGGCCTTACGACCGTGCTGTCCGCCTCTGACACTTTCAGAGCGGGCGCCATCGAACAGCTCTCGGTCCATGCCGATCGGCTGGAAACGAAGATCATCAAGCACCAGTCTGGCGGGGACCCTGCGGCCGTAGCTTACGATGCGGTGGAGCATGCCAAGGCCAAGCACCGCGACGTGGTGCTGGTAGACACCGCCGGCCGCATGCAGACCAACACCAACCTGATGGACGAGATGAAGAAGATCAAGCGCGTGGTGTCGCCGAACCTCATCATCTTCGTCGGAGACTCGCTGGCCGGAAACGACGCCGTGGAGCAGGCTGTCGCGTTCGACAAGGCGGTAGGCATCGACGCCATCATTCTGACCAAGATCGACGCCGATGCCAAGGGCGGGGCCGCGCTGTCCATCGCGCACGCCATCGGAAAGCCGATCGCGTTCGTCAGCACCGGGCAGGGGTATGAGGACATCATCCGCTTCGACAGCAAGTGGATGCTGGACCGGCTGTTCTCCGACTGACCCGGCATAGTTTCTTATTCTGTCCCAGCCGATTGCCGTTCATCATGATACCGTACGTCGTCATTCACACCGCGGTCAGCGTGGACTGCCGGATGGACCGCTTGGACGTCGATATGGAGCAGTATTATTCGCTCATCCCCACGTGGAAGGAGGACTGCACGCTGAGCAGTTCGCAGACCATGCTCCAGGCCGGCCTGGAAGAGTGGGAGCACGACGGCTCCTCGGACCCGTCCGCACCGCTGCTGGCGGTGGTCGACGGCCGCGGACGCTTCAACGGGTGGAAGAAGGTTGCGCCGTCGCCGTTCTGGAGGAAAGGCGTCGCGCTGAGCACGACGAGGACGCCAAAGGAGCATCTCGAGCTGGTCCGCGGCAGCGGGGCCGACGTCATCGTGGCCGGCGATGAGCATGTGGACCTGCGCGCCGCCCTGGAGGAGCTGAACGTCCGCTACGGCGTCGGCACGGTCAGGGTGGACAGCGGCGGCACGTTGAACGGCGTCCTGTTGCGCGCCGGGCTGGTGAGCGAGGTAAGCATGGTGATGCAGCCGCAGCTAATCGGGGGCCGCTCGCCGTCATCGTTCTTCATCGCCGACGACCTCGGCGGCGGCGCGGCGATGGACGCCGAGCTGATGTCGGTCGAAAGGCTGGACGGCGGTTCGGTGTGGCTCCGCTACCGGCTGAAGAGGGATCAGTAGTCGGGGCACGGCCCCTTGAACCGCTTTGGATAGCACAGGTCGGCCAGCAGGGCCGCGTACACCTTGGCGTCGTCCACCAGGTTGTCGATCCTGGCGTACTCGTCCACCTGGTGCGCAAGCTCGTCGCAGGTCTCCCACACGTAGGCGTCCATGCCCGCCTGCCGGAACCAGTTGGCGCAGGTCTGGCCGCCGATGCCTACGATGGTCGGCTCGATGCGGCGGATGCGGCGGACCGCCTTTCGAAGCGCGACGGCGCCCTCGCCCTCGGTGGACGATGCGTCCCCGGCCGGATCGATGCGCTCCGCCGTCACCTCGATGACGGCGCCGGTCCGCTCCTCGAACATCGCCGCGACCTTCCTGGCGGCGTCGACGCATTCCTGCACGTCGTAGCGGGGCAGCAGTCGTATGTCCATGTAGAACACGTCCTCGCCCGGAACGGTATTTACGTTGTCGACGTTGGCCAGCCGCTTCGTCGGCTCGAAGGTGGAGTTCTGCGGAACGAACAACGGGTCGATCTCGGAGAACTTCCCGTAAAGGTGCTTGCTCACCGCCACCAGGAGCTCGGAGCCGACGCGGAGGGCGTTGAGCCCCTTTTCCGGGGTCGACGCATGCACCTGCTTGCCGCGGACCACGAACTTCAGCCAGATGATCGACTTCTCCGCGACCTCGATGACGGAGCCGTCCGGAGCGCCGGAGTCCGGAACATAGAAGATGTCGTCCTTGCCGAACAGCCCCTTCTCGATGAGGAACTTGATCCCATGGTCGGAGCCGGCCTCCTCGTCCGCCACCACCGCGGCGCCGATCGTGTACTTCGGCTCCTCCTCGACAGCGAGCATGGCGCGGAGTGCGAACAGGGTCGAGATGACCGCCTGGCCGTTGTCCTCCGAACCGCGCCCGTACAGCTTGCCGTCCGCCACCGTGCCGTCGAATGGAGGGTACTTCCACGCTTTGGCGTCACCGGGCGACACCGTGTCCATGTGCGACACGAACCAGATGGTGCGCTCCGACGCCCCGCGGCGCTTGGCGATGACGCTGGGCCGCACCTTCAGCTTGACCCTCTCGTCCAGCGAATCGTACGTCTCGACGTCCTGGAACCCGCATCGGCGGACCAGCCCCTCGATGAACCGGGCCCGGTCGAACTCGCCCTCTCCGCCGTTCTCCGGCCCCATGGCAGGGATGCGGAGCATGGCTGTCATCTCGTCGATCATCGCGTCCCGGTAGCCTTCCACGGTGCTGAGCAGGTCCTCCAATCGGTTCATGAGATTACCGCCCGGGAGAACGGGACACGGCATTAAAGCGTTTGTCAGGTGAAAAACGAAAAGAGGGGGCGAGAGCCCCGTTCACTCGCGCCTGACCAGCATCGACACCGCGTTGCCGCCGCCCAGGCATAGCGTGGCGATGCCCGTCCGCTTGTTCCGGTCCTGCAGCGCGTACAGCAGGCTGGTGAGCACCCTGGCGCCCGAAGCGCCGATCGGATGCCCGATGGCGATGGCGCCGCCGTTCACATTGAAGCGGTCGTCCGGAACGCCGAGTTCGCGCTTCACCGCCACCGAGGCGGTGGCGAAGGCCTCGTTGTGCTCGAACAGGTCGATGTCGTCGATCGTCAGGCCGTTGCGCTCCATCAGCGTCCTGGTGGTGGAGATGGGCGCCTCCATGATCCACTCCGGCTTGGTGCCCCCGGTGTGGTAGTCGACGATGCTCGCCAGCGGTTTCAGTCCGTTCTGCTCGGCGTACTCTCTCGACGCGACCATCACCGCGGCGGCGCCGTCGCTGATCTGCGACGCGTTGCCGGCCGTGACGATACCGCCCTCCTTGAACGCCGGGCGGAGCTTCGCCAGCGCTTCGACGGTCGAGTCGGCCCGGACGCCCTCGTCATGGCGGAACTCGATGGTCTCCTTCTTGCTCTTGATCGCTACCGGCATGATCTCCCGGTCGAAGCGGCCCTCCTTGGCGGCAGCCGCGGCCTTGATGTGGCTCTGGTAGGACAGCGTGTCGGCCTCCTCCCTCGTCACATTGTAGCGCTCGGCCACGATCTCGGCGGTGTTGCCCATGTGCTGGTCGGTCGGCGCGTCCCACAGACCGTCCTTGACCAGATGGTCCACTACCTTGTTGTCCCCGAGGCGGTATCCGAAGCGGCCCTCCATCAGCAGGTAGGGCGCAGCGGACATGTTCTCCATGCCGCCGGCGACGATGAGGTCATGCTCTCCGACGCGGACGGAGTTGGCGGCCAGCATTACGGACTTCAGGCCGGAGCCGCACACCTTGTTCACATTGAACGAGCCGATCTCCACCGGCAGCCCCGCCCCCAGCGCGGCCTGGCGGGCGGGGTTCTGTCCCGTTCCGGCCGGCAGCACGATGCCCATGATGCATTCCTGGACGTTCTCTCCGGACACCTGGGCGCGCTTTACCGCCTCGGCGATTGTCATCGCTCCCAGCTGGGGAGCGGTGAAGTTCTTCAGCGAGCCTCCGAACTTGCCGACCGGGGTGCGGACGGCGCTCAATATGACAGCTTCCTTCACTAGATCATGCTCCTGGTAAGGGAGTCGGCTCCCATCCGCCGCGCCATCTGAGAGGGCTGTTAAAAATCTGTCGGCCGCCCCCCTCGACTACTGTCGATGAGGGACGCCCATGCGCTTGAGCGGCTTGGACAGATGGCGGCGCGCACACACAGGCGGCTCGTACCAGCCTAGCGAGATGGTGCGCTCCTCCGGTTCCGTGACCGCCTCGGCGGCGCGGGTGCCGCATTCACGGCATCGATACCCCTGACCGGCCCCGACGGACTTCATATGCCTGCCGCAACGGCATACAGGGTTGGACCGCTTGACCGTCGACGGAGCGAGCGACAGCACCTCCATCTTCTCGATGTTCAGTGTGCCCCGGTCCTCGCGGACCTCGCCGAGCGCCCTTATCCGGTCTCCCTTTCGTAGCGAGCGGACCTTCTGGCGGAACGACTTCGACGGCTCGTACGCCGCTGCTTCCAGCTCCGTACCGTTGTCGGCCCGGATGCCGACGAGCACGTGGCCGCCGCGCACCGTCCACGGCCCCTTTATCACCTCTCCGGCGACGTCGTAGGAGGAATTCGGAGCGAGCGTTTCCCAATCCCGTATGATGTGCTCGTCGGTGCCCTGATTGGTGATGAACAGCTGCCAGCTCTCCTTCTCCTCCGACACCAGGGACAGCATGGCCATGACCAGCTCCGGTGCCGAATCGCCCCTGATGCCGTAGAGGATGGGGCAGGCGGTGTGCGGTATGATGGCCGGCCTGTCCACCTCAGGGTCGAAGTTGTTGAACGTCGACGGGTAGCGGGCATCGAGCTGGCGGATCTCCTTCTCGGAGATGTCCCTCGCCGTACCCCAGCGCCCCCTGTGGCGGTACGTCAGCACCTCGTAGGTGCGGTCGCCGGGCCTCCACGCCACGGCCGAGGCGGCGCCGATGATGCCTCTCCCATTGTTGATCTGGAAGCAGCTTCCTCCCGCTTCCCTCACCGCCCGCAGGGCGTCCTCCTTCTCAATTATCGTGGTGACCGCCCGGCGGTACAGCGATTCGTCCGGCTGACGCGGAAGGACTACCAGGCCAGGATCAGAGTGGTCCCTCTCGGCCCATTTCTCCACGACCTTAGTGGCCCGCTCCAGCACCTCGGCCTGGTCCGGCTCGTCGGACAAGCGGGGATACGCGCGCACCAGGCGGTCGCCGGCCTCGCCGATGAGGCGGCCGTCGCCCACCCCCCGGCCGATGTTGATGGCCACCGCCGCGTTCCCCCTGGTCTTCCACGGCACCGCCGGATTGAGGCGCACCAGGCGGGGCATGCCGATGAGGTCCCACTCCGGGAACGCCTTGATGAGCTCCACCACCAGGAAGGTGGTGCACATCCCATCGGGAGAATCGGTATCGTCGACGGCTATGAACATGGACGCTTGCTGTAAGAGGGGGATGGTTAATCAATGCTTCCCGGAGCGGGGCGCTGGAGGTGGAAGCACTTCCATCCGTTCGATGAAGGCGAAGGAGGGGTCGTCCTCCGACGGCTGCGCCCATATCCTCACGGCCGAGCCGTTCAGAGGGACGCTGTCCTCGTTCCCGTAGGCGCAGAAGGCGTCGATCCGGCCGCCGGCCGCGTCGGTCAGGTTGAGCACCCATCCGTTGTCGGCCGCGCGGCATCGAACGATGGTGCACACCACCACGGAGGTGTCCCTGGGTTCCATCCGGTCGAAGGTGAGGGCCTCCGTCCCGTCCGGAGAAGACGTCAGGGCAAGGGCGGCCACCGCCACGATCGACAGGAGGAAGAGTTCACGCGGTCCGACCTTGCGACGTCGCATGCTACCGCAACCGCATTCAGGGTCTTGCCGGATCGCACTACGGTCAAGCTGCGAGAGCGACGTCCAAAACGTTGAATATCCTTCCTCCCATGTCGACGACATGTCGAAGCCTGTCCAGGTTGAGAGGGCCGCTCCCATCTCCATCGGCATGATGGTCGGGGGGGTCGCCATGATCGTCATCGCCATTCTCGCACTATATGGCATCGCCTTCACCGAATTGGGCAACTGGGACTACTGGGTCCTGATCATCGGCGGAGGCCTTGCTGTCATCGGAGCCCTGTGGTTCATCTCCTACGTTCTGAACGTCAGGAAGTTCCGCAAGCTCATGGCGGAGAAGAGCAAGGCCGTTTTCCTCAAGGAGCTGGACGATATCGAATACCTTGCCTGGCGGCTACCCCTGAGGTACGAGGAAGAGCTGATGGCTAAGAAGAAGCACTTCGGGCTGAAGTGAGCACCAGGTCGTCTATCCGAGGGGGGGACCCCTTTATTTCCACTGGAACCGGGTCGGTGACCGGCTCAGGTAACAAAGCTGGTTAACGTCTTCGGATCTTGCATCACGATCCGGGACGTCCGCCCGCTTCGATGATGCGCCGCACGATGACCGAGTGATCGCTCTCTCTGCATCGAAGAACGACCTCGGTGCCTTCAGCGGTCCTGTCCGTCTGGAGCTCGGTGGCGTCATGCAGCCACGAGAGGAACGATTCTGCCTGGGGCGAGTGCGGAAGGAAGAAGCGCATCTCCACCGGATAGGCGAAATGATCGAGCACTGCGCCTTGAAGCGCTTCGAGGCCGTCGCCGGTGAGCGATGATATGGCGACCATAGCAACGTTCGGAACCAGGGAGCGGACCGTGTTCATGCGTTCCGATAGCTCAGTGGCGCGGTCGGTCTTGCTGAGCACGACTATCAGGTCGGTGACGTCGACATCCGGGAACAGCACACGGAGCGACGTGGTCAGTTTTTCCATGAAGGTATCGGAATCGTCGGAGGAGTCGATCACCAACAATACCAGATCGGCATAGAAGATCTCGTCCAGAGTGCTCTTGAACGATTCGACCATGAAGGGCGGAAGGTTGGAGATGAACCCTATGGTGTCGGTGACCAGCAGCTGCTTCCTGCAGCCGTCCAACCGGGCGGTCGTCGTCGACAGGGTGGAGAACATGCGGTCCTCGACCAGGACCTTCTCCTGAGTTATGGCGTTGAGCAGTGAGGATTTGCCGGCGTTGGTGTAGCCGGCCAGGGCGATGGTGCCAAGCCCCTTTCGGGCACGACGCTTCCTTCGCAGATCTCGATCGCTTCCGAGCTTCGTCAGCTCTTCCTCGATGCGTGCCAGCTGGCGTCGGGTCAGTTCATAGTAGGCATCGGTCTCGTATCCGCCTCCGCCCAGGAACCCGGGATGCTCGCCGCTCTTGGCGTTGTGGATCCATTCTCTCAGGAAGGGGATCTCGTATCGAAGCCTGGCCCTCTGGACCTGCAGCTGCGCCTCCCTGGAGGAGGCCCTATCGTTGAATATCTCCAGCACCAGGCGGATGCGATCCATGCACTCCACCTTCAACTCGCTCTCCAGAAGATAATGCTGGGACGGTTTCAGTTCTCCGTTGATAAGAAGAACATCAACGCCGCGGATCGCGAAGAGCTCCTTGACCTCCCTGACCTTTCCCTTCCCAACGAAGGTGGCGGGATGAGCTTTTCTTCTTCGCTGAACAATCTCGTAGACGATTTTCATGCCGGCCGAGCTTGCTAGCTCTTCCATCTCTGAGACGTTCTCATCGATCGCTAGTATCGCTGCCGTTCTCGTTCTTCCTTTTCTTTTAGTCAATTCCTTCCTCTTCCTTCCTATATTATAACGTATGTAGTTTCTCTAACCTAACCTACTCCTTCCTTACCATTCCAAAGTCTATTTTTCCATTCCTTTGCAGACCTGACCATATCTGGCCATTCATAATCAATCCTTCCATGGAGCGGAAACCGGGTCCCGCATAGCTTGGGCGCCGCCTCTGGACGCTTCGACTGGTCGTTTCGCGGCGCACCGCCGATAGGATCTCTCGCTTGCAGTGGAAATAAAGGGGTGGGGGCGTGAGATTCCTTAAAGAATATTTACTCGCCTGCGAGCCAGGAACGGAGGGCGATGAGAGGAAAGAAACATACTTGAAGCAGATGGTCTATCCGAAGCGTTGCGGCACGCCGGACCGGTTTCCAATGGAAGCAAAGGGGTGGGGGCGAGGCGATCCGTCTGAGCATGGAGGCATACATCTGGACGAAAGCATTTTCCAACCATACCTGAACTCGAAACGGATCTTCCAGCGCAACCGCGAGATATTGAGGCCTTCATACATACCGGACGAACTTCCCCACCGCAAGGAACAGATCAACCAGCTCGCCTCCATACTGGTCACCGCCCTGAAGGGCGACAGGCCCTCCAACGTCATCATCTTCGGCAAGACCGGGACGGGCAAGACCGCCTCAGTCAAGTACCTCGGAAAGGAGATCAAGAAGGCGGACTCGGAGTTCAACCGCGTCAGCTATCTGTACATGAACTGCGAGGTCGTCGACACCCAATACGGTGTTCTTCAGAACATCGGCAACATGTTCATCGACAACTTCAACGAGCGCATCCCGTTCACGGGATGGAGCACCGAGCGGGTGTACAACATCCTGAGGGAGAAGATCGACGAAACCAACCGGGTGGTCATCATCGTGCTTGACGAGATCGACAAGCTGGTGTACAAGTCCGGCGACGACGTGCTGTACCATCTGTCGAGGATCAACGACGATCTGCAGAACGCCAAGGTATCGCTGATCGGCATATCCAACGACCTCAAGTTCACCGACTTCCTCGATCCGAGGGTTAAGAGCAGGATGGGGGAGGAGAAGATGGTGTTCCCCCCGTACAACGCCGACCAGCTGAGGGACATCCTCAAGCAGCGCGCCGACCTGGCGTTCTTCCCCGGGGTCATCGACGCCGGCATCGCCCCCTTATGCTCGGCTCTGGCCGCCCAGGAGCACGGCGACGCCCGGCGGGCGCTTGACCTGCTGAGGGTGGCGGCGGAGATCGCGGAGCGCAACGGCGACGACAAGGTGACGGAGGCGCATGTCTACAAGGCCAAGAACAAGCTGGAGCTGGACTGCGTCACCGAGGCTATCAGGACGCTGCCGACCCAGTCGAAGCTGGTCCTCATGTCCATCCTCCTGAACGAGGAGCGCAGCGAGACGCGGCTCACCACCGGCGAGGTGTACGAGACGTACCGAGACCTCGCGGCCATAACGGGCATCACCATACTGACGCAGAGGAGGGTGACCGATCTCATATCTGAGCTGGACATGCTCGGCATCATTCATGCCAGGGTGAAGAGCTTCGGCCGCGGCGGGCGCACCAAGGAGATCGAATCATCAGTATCGGTCGTGGAGACCAAGAAGGTCCTGGAAGAGGACGAGGTCCTGCAGTCCATCAAGAACTACCGGCCCAAGAACCAGACCACCCTGATGTGATCACTCCTTCTTCCGCTGGCGTCGAAGCCAGCCCTTCCAGTCGGGCGCCTCGATCCCGCGCCGCCGCATGACGGTCGAAGAGACATCGATGATGACCGGGACGAAGATCAGCAGGCCGAGAGCGATGACCAGGTTCCTCTGGCTGTTGGCCGGGGCATCGTCAGGGATCGTTCCGGTCGCCCACAGCTTGAGCAGGCCGAACCACGGCAGCTCGCCGCGCGCCTTGCCGATGATCCAATCCTCCATCACCGGCTCGCGCATGGTGCTCAGCCATTTCTGGTCGTACCTCGCCACCGGCGTGCCGTTGACCACCTCCCAGTTGTGGTCTCCCAGCGTGATGAGGCCTCCGTGCATGTTGCCGTTGCTGAACATGTACGAGAGCATGGTGGCCAGGTCTATCTCCATCACCGCCCCGGCGTAGCCGACGTCGTACAGCACCAGCACCTCCTTGAGGTTCCACCACACCTTCTCGCCGCCGGGGACGTTCCACAGCTCGTCAGGTATGTTGGCCAGCGAGGGAACGTCGAAGCCGCCTCCGGTGAAGTTGTACTCCAGCATGACCATGGCCCGGTGTATGATGGGCTTCGGCATACCGCTACGGTGGTAGATTATCACGTCCCCTGGCTCGCCGTAGGTGCTGTGGCCGTTAGCCAGGCCCTCCACGTAGGTCGTCACCTCCTGATAGGTGTCGACCTTCTTGACCACCACGATGTCGCCGGTGTCGATGACGCCGATATAGCTGGTGGTGTCGGAATGCTGCATACTCTCCGACTCCACCACGACCATGGGAGGCCATATGCCGCTGTACGCGAAGATCGCGGCAATCAATATCAGGAAGATGGTGGGGGCGATGATGAAGGCCTTTATGGCGGAGACCAGAACCCCCTCCTCCTTAGGCTTCCCGTTTGGCACAACGGCGAAAAAGGAACTCTATGTTAATAGACCCTTTCACCACGAACGCCGGGTCCTGGCAAAGGTAGATATGCGGCGGGGGGAATCGCCGTTCCGATGGACCGCCCGGACAACGATACCTACTTCATGCGCATGGCCGAGCTGGTGGCCAGCCGTTCGACGTGCCTCCGCCGCAACGTGGGGGCGGTCGTGGTCAAGGAGAAGAGGGTGCTCACCACTGGCTACAACGGAGCTCCCAAGGGGCTGCAGCACTGCAGCGTGGTGGGCTGCGTCAGGATGGACAATCACATCGAGTCGGGCACCCGCCACGAGCTGTGCAGGGGTGTCCACGCCGAGCAGAACGCGGTGATCCAGGCCGCCTACTTCGGCGTCAGCATCAAGGGCTCCTCGATATACACCACCAACTTCCCGTGCGTCATGTGCGCCAAGATCCTCGTCAACGCCGGCATCAGCGAGATCGTGTACAAGGACGATTACGTCGACGAACTGTCCAGGAAGCTGCTGGAGGAGAGCAGGGTGCAGGTCCGGCGGTACGTTCAGGAGGGCTCGGAATGAGCGCCGTTCGTCGAGGCGGGGCGGCCTTTCATTACTCATCCCGTGAGACGGTACCCAGCATGCTGTTGACGGGCCCCATCCGCTGAGAAATAGTTTAAATAACAAGAGTCAATACTGGTGAAACCTTCCGGAGAGAGACCTGTGGGCAAAGCTGATGCACTTTCTCAGATAAAAGAAGCTGAAGCCAAGGCCAAGAAGACGCTCGAAGAGGCCAGCGAGAAGCAGAAGGCTATCGTCGCCTCGGCACGTAGGGAAGCCATGGACAAGCTGCAGGCCGCCGAAAGGGACCTAAGGGCCAAGAGAGAGGCCGCGCTTGACAAGGAGCGTAAGGCACTGGCTGCTAACAGAGACGAGCTTCTACGCAAGGGTAATGACGAGGCCGCCGCCATCGAGGCCAAGGCCGCCGAGCGCATACCCAGAGCGAAAACCACCATAAAGGAATATTTCGAGAGGGCCTTTGATGCTGCTGCCGGAACCAATGAGTAGGATCCTGGTCATAGGGACCAGGAAGCGGTTGCCAGATGCCATTGACCTCTTGTATGGCCTCGAGAACGTTCACGTCATCGATTTTGAGACGGGCGAGGAAGGGTTCACCCTTGGTGCCCCGCTCCCGGAGGCGTCCGACGCTTCCCGCAAGCTACTGAAGCTGAGGTCCGCCGAGAAGGACCTGGAGATCGACGCTGACAGCTACAGCGGAGCGGTCCCGGTGTCCCAGGTGCGGAGCGAGCTCGATGTCTCCATCGCCAAGCTCGACGACGAGGTCATGGTAGCGCTGGAGTCGAGGAACGCCAAGCAGCTCCGGTTGTCCGAGGCGCAGAGCCGCCTTGCCCAGCTGGAACCTTACCGATCGATACCCCTGGACGTCGAGATGTACCGGGGATATGACAACCTCGAGGTGCTGGCCGGCAACGTCCGCAGCGACCCCGAGCCCGCTCTGGAAAAGGCCCTGGGCGGCCAGTACGAGATGTTCGCCGCCAAGGGCGGCTCCTTCGTCGTGCTGTTCGTCTCCGCGAAGCATGTCGAGGAGGCTCAGCGCATTCTTGCGGAGAGCGGCTTCATCGAGGTCCCTCTCCCCACTGGCGTGGGGCTTCCCGGAGACGCGGCCGCTGCGCTCGACAACGAGATCGCGAAGGCCTCGGAAGAACTGGACGTCGCCAACAAGGAGATCGCCCGGCTCAACGAGAGCTACACTCCCACCATCGTTGCGTCCGATGAGTATCTGAGCATCATGGTGGAGAAGGCTGAACTGCCTTTGCGCATGGGCGCGACGGCGCACTCCTTCATTCTGGAGGCGTGGGTGCCGACCTCTTCCTATGAGGCGGTCACCGCCGCCTTCGCCAGCAAGTTCGGCGATGCTGTACACCTCGAGCTCCTGGAGAACAAGGGCCGGGAGGAGCATCACGCTGACGAGGGCGAGATAAAGATGGAGGGGGGCCTCGACACCGCCGAAGCGGTTTCCTTGCCTATGAAGGAGGAGCCTCCGGTAAAGCTCGAGCACGGACGCAACACAGGACGGTTCGAGTTCTTCGTCAAACTGCTTTCCACACCTCGATATAACGAGATCGACCCCACCATCACGGTGGCGATCTTCTTCCCCATGTTCTTCGGCCTCATGGTGGGCGATGTCGGCTATGGACTTCCGTTCATCGTCCTGGGCCTGCTGGGCCTGAAGAGATGCAAGAGCGCCGAATGGCGCGGAATCTCCACCATGCTGTTCTATGGTGGGATATGGGCCGTGTTCTTCGGCCTGTTCCTGTTCGGGGACATGATGGGCATCGAGTTCACGCATGCCCCCCACGCGAAGGAACTTGTTGAAGGCTGGGCGACTCCCACTTGGGCGACGCTGCTGGGCATCGACATCCCGCACACGCTGTTCACCATCGGCGGCTTCGACGTCAACCTCGGCTACTTCACCAAGCTGGGCAGCGTCCAGATCTTGCTGTACGGCAGCCTGTGGATCGGTATTGCGCACCTGCTCACCGGCCTAGCGCTGGGCTTCTACAACATGATGCTCAGGCACGGGCTGAAGGCCGCCATCCTGGAGAAGCTCTCCTGGATCCTGGTCTTCATCGGCTTCGCATGCCTGCTCCCCGTGGTCATCGATGTGCTCATACGCGGCAATGATATCTCGTTCAGCGACCCCCTGTTGCTGGCGGGCATCGGCCTGTTCGTTGTGGGCATGCTCATGGCTCTCAAGGGAGAGGGAGGGAGCGCCCTCATCGAGATGCCTGAGGTTATGAGCAATACGCTCTCCTACACCAGGCTTATAGCGATCGGAATGTCCAAGGCCGGCATGGCCCTGGCGTTCAACTACATCTCGCTCGGTTTGATAGCGGGGATCGGCACGGCCGCAGGGGCCACCTCGAACCCCGTGATGTTGATCGCGGCGTTGCTCATCTTCGTCGTTGGGCACCTGATGATCTTCATGCTGGCGATACTCTCGGCTGGACTGCACGGTATCAGGTTGCAGTACGTCGAGCTCTTCAAGAAGTTCTATGAAGGCGGCGGGGTCGATTTCGACCCGCTGAAGATCAGAAGAAAACACACAGTGGAGGAATGAAAAATGGCAGACGTTGGAAGTGGATTGATTGCAATTGGCGCTGGACTCGCGGTTGGATTGGCCGGCCTGGCCTCAGCTATCGCTCAGGCTAACATCGGTGCGGCTACCGTAGGCGCGATGGCCGAGAACGAGAAACTCTTCGGTAAGGGTATGATCCTTACTGTCATCCCTGAGACTATCGTCATCTTCGGTCTGGTCGTAGCCATTCTGCTCTGGCTCAGCATCTGAGTGAGCACCGCACAGAGGCTCACGCATGGCACTGGATAAGGTAGCTAACGAGATCCTGGAAAGCGCAAGGCAGGAGGGCGACCTCCGAATCCAGGAAGCAGAGAAGGAAAGGGCCAGGATACTGCAGGAAGCCGACCAGAAGATCGAGAGGATGCGGAAGGCGGACGAGAAGGAACTCCAGGATGCCCTCCTTCGAATGAGGAGGCAGGAGCTATCCAGTGCGGAACTGGAGGCGAAGAAGATCGTCCTCAACCAGAGGAAGGACATCCTCAACCGGACCTTCGACGAGATGCTCATCGAGCTCTCTTCCATGGCCCCGGCCGAGAAGTCCGCCCTCTACAAGAAGATCCTGGCAGAGGGAAAGAAGGTCATACCCATGCCCAAGGTCTTCTGCCCCAAGGGGGAGGCTGACCTTCTTGCCGGGCTGAGGGGCTGCGAGTCCCTCACCGAGACCGACATGGAGTCCGGGCTGATCCTGGAGAAGAAAGATGGGACGGTTCGTCTCGACCTGCGCTTCCGCACTCTCCTAGAATCCATCTGGGAGAAGGAACTGAAGAGCATCTCGACGGTCCTGTTCGAGTAGGATTGCTAGGTGAACAAATGTTAGGACTAGGTCGCAACAAGGGGAACTATCCGTATGCCACGGCCAGGGTCAAGGCCAAGAAGAGCAATCTCCTGACCCAGGACAACTATCCCAAGTTGCTCATGATGGACCTCAACGAGATCGGCAGGTTCATGGGAGAGACCCAGTACAAGACCGAGATGGGTGAGCTGGCCTCCCGCTACGGCGGGGTCAACCTCATCGAGCTTGGCACCTCCCGGAACCTCGCCCGTACCTATCGGGACGTCATAAGCTTCACGACGGGGGAACTAAGGGATATCGTGGTGGCCTACCTGCGAAGGTGGGACTATCAGAACATAAAGACGATCCTGCGAGGCAAGTTTTCTGGGGCTTCCCTGGAGGACATCCGGGAGGACATAGTCCCCGCGGGCGACCTGAGCGAGGAGTACCTACTTTCCCTGGTGGGGCTGGACGATCCCGCCGAGATCATCGATTCCCTGAAGAAGCACGACATCGAGTTCCCTGAGGACATCTCCACCCTGCTGGAGAAGGACTCCAGCCTGGCGCCGATGGAGGACTATCTGGACAAGGCGTACTACGCCCAGCTCCTGGCATCCTTCAAGCCCAAGGGAAGGCCCAAGCGGCTCTTCTTCTCGTACATCGAGAGGGAGATCGACATCGTCAATCTGCGGACGCTCCTCAAGCTCAAGCAGGCCGGTCTTCCCCTGGACCGGGTAAAGACATTCTTCATCGAAGGAGGATATGAGCTCGACATCAAGGAGCTGAACCGTCTGGCCTCGATCGAGACCTTCGACTCGCTCCTCGACGAATTCAGCAAGCTGTCCTTCTACGAGGAGATCAAGGAAGGGGTGGAGCTGGCCAAGCAGACCGGATCTCTGTCGGGCATCATGCTCAGCCTGCAGAAGTGGCAGGTAAGGCAGTCGGAGAAGTTCTCCAACATCTACCCGCTGTCGGTCTTGCCTATCATCGATTACATAATCAGGAAGAACAACGAGGTCAACAACATCCGGATCATCGCCCGTGGCAAGGCGGCCGGAATGGACCCCGATACCATCAACAAGCTGCTGGTGATGTGAATGGAGTTCGCAGTATTGGGAAGCGATGAATTCACGCTCGGCTTCCGCCTCGCGGGAGTGACGCGGGTGTACGCCGTGCGTCCTGACGAGTATGAGGCCAAGCTCCTCGAGCTGACGGAAGACTCCACACTTGGCATACTGGCTATCAACTCATCAGACCTATCCACGGTCTCCGCCAACGTTCGCAAGAAGGCGCTGGAGAGCATCTCCCCCGTCATCATCCAGGTGGGTGGAGAGGAAGGCGACCTGAGGGAGAAGGTTAAGAGCGCGATCGGCGTAGATCTGTACAAGTCGGAGAGGGATTGAATATGGAAAAGCACGGAACGATTTATAGGGTAGCCGGTCCAGTCGTGACCGCCACCGGCATCTCCCCCAGGATGTACGATGTCATGCTGGTCGGAGAAGAGGGGCTGATGGGCGAGGTCATCAAGATCGCCGGCGACAAGACCATCATCCAGGTTTACGAGGAGACGTCCGGGCTGAGGCCCGGTGAGAAGGTCATCGACACCCACCAGCCTCTGGTGGCGGAGCTCGGTCCCGGCCTGCTCAGCAGCGTGTATGACGGCATCCAGAGGCCTCTGCCAGTTCTGATGGAGGCCATGGGCAACTTCATTCAGCGCGGTGTGACGGCCCACGGCCTCAACCGCGAGAAGAAGTGGAAGTTCGAGCCTGTGGCCAAGAAGGGCGACAAGGTCACCGGGGGCGACGTCCTCGGAACCGTCCAGGAGTTCTATCTCACCCACAAGATCATGGTGCCTCCAGGCGTCAGCGGCACGGTCGACGAGATCCGTGAGGGTGAGTTCACCGTCGAGGAGACCGTCGCCAAGGTCGGCGGCAAGGACATCATGATGATGCAGAGGTGGCCGGTCCGGTCCGGAAGGCCGTTCGGCAAGAAGCTTCTGCCTGACATTCCATTGATCACCGGACAGCGTGTCCTGGACACCATGTTCCCCCTGCCCAAGGGCGGAACGGCGGCCATCCCCGGCGCCTTCGGTACCGGGAAGACGGTCACCCAGCAGCAGCTGGCCAAGTGGTCCGACGCCGAGATCGTGGTCTACATCGGCTGCGGCGAACGCGGCAATGAGATGACCGAGGTCCTGGCGACGTTCCCCGAACTGGAGGACCCGAAGACCGGAGAGCCTCTCATGCAGAGGACCATCCTCATCGCCAACACCTCCAACATGCCTGTGGCCGCCCGTGAGGC
>DATD01000029.1:31404-36859 GCA_002504525.1 Methanomassiliicoccus sp. UBA345 | reverse complement strand
TCCAACATGCCTGTGGCCGCCCGTGAGGCGTCCGTCTACACCGGCATGACCCTCGCCGAGTACTACCGTGACCAGGGTTACAACGTGTCCCTGATGGCCGACTCCACCTCCAGGTGGGCCGAGGCCATGAGGGAGATATCCTCCCGTCTGGAAGAGATGCCCGGAGAGGAAGGCTTCCCCGCCTACCTGTCCGCGAGGCTGTCGGAGTTCTACGAGCGCGCTGGCCGGGTCGAGAACCACAACGGCACCGTCGGCTCCATCTCCGTCGTCGGCGCGGTCTCGCCGCCCGGCGGCGACCTGTCCGAGCCGGTCACTCAGAACACCCTGCGTATCGTCAGGGTCTTCTGGGCGCTGGACTCCAAGCTCCGTGAGAGGAGGCACTTCCCGACCATCAACTGGCTTACCTCCTACTCGCTGTACACCAACGGCCTCAACGGCTGGTACAAGGCCAACGTGGCCGAGGACTTCCCCGCCCAGAGGCAGTGGGCCATGGAGATCCTGCAACGCGAGTCCGAGCTGCAGGAGATCGTCCAGCTGGTCGGCTCCGATGCCCTGCCGGACGAGCAGAAGATGACCCTGGAGGTGGCAAGGATGATCCGTGAGATCTTCCTGCAGCAGAACGCCTACCACAAGGTCGATACCTACTGCCCCATGGAGAGGCAGTACACCATGATGAAGTTGATAAGGAAGTTCGCCGACCTGTCGACGAAGGCGGTCGAGGGCGGCGTGGCGGTCGACGACATCATCGCACTGCCCGTCCGCAACAGGCTCGCCAAGTCCAAGTACGAGGAGGCGATCGACAGTGAGCTGGCGGCGATCGACAAGGAGATGGCCGACCAGTTCGATTCCCTGGGGGACAAGGCATGAGCATCGCATCCAAGGAGTACCGCACCATCACCCAGATCGCCGGTCCTCTGGTCTTCGTGGAGAAGACCGAGCCCATCGGCTACAATGAGCTTGCCACCGTGACCATGCCCGACGGCTCCCAGAAGAGGGGCCAAGTGCTGGACACCTCCGATGACGTAGTGGTCATCCAGGTGTTCGAGGGCACCACCGGCATCGAGAAGGCCGCTGGGGTCAAGTTCCTCGGCGAGAGCATGAAGATGCCCGTCTCCAGGGACATGCTCGGCAGGATCCTGAGCGGCGCGGGCGAGCCGATCGACGGCGGCCCCGCCATCACCCCCGAGAAGAGGCTGGACATCAACGGCGCGGCCATCAACCCCTGGGCCCGCGCGGAACCGAAGGAGTTCATCCAGACCGGTATCTCCACCATCGACGGGATGAACACCCTGGTCAGGGGGCAGAAGCTCCCTATCTTCTCCGGCAGCGGTCTGCCTCACAACGACATCGCCCTGCAGATCGCCAGGCAGGCCAAGGTGCGCGGCTCCGACGAGGAGTTCGCCGTCGTGTTCGCCGCCATGGGCATCACTGCGGAAGAGGCGCAGTTCTTCATGTCCGACTTCGAGCGGACCGGAGCGCTGAAGCGGGCGGTCGTGTTCATGAACCTGGCCGACGACCCGGCCATCGAGAGGATCCTGACACCCAAGCTGGCGCTGACCACCGCCGAGTACCTCGCCTTCGAGCTGGACATGCATGTCCTGGTCATCCTGACCGACATCACCAACTACTGCGAGGCCCTCCGGCAGATCGGCGCGGCCAGGGAGGAAGTGCCCGGAAGGCGCGGATACCCAGGGTACATGTACACCGATCTGGCGACCATGTACGAGCGCGCCGGGAGGATCAAGGGGAAGAAGGGAAGCATCACCCAGATCCCCATCCTGACCATGCCCGGGGACGACATCACCCACCCCATACCGGACCTGACGGGATACATCACCGAGGGGCAGATCGTCACCTCCAAGGAGCTGCACCGCGCCGGCGTGTACCCGCCGATCAACGTGAGCGCCTCCCTTTCCAGGCTGATGAACGCCGGTATCGGCCCCGGCCTCACTCGTGAGGACCACAAGGCCGTATCGGACCAGCTGTACGCCGCCTACGCCGAGGGCAAGGACCTCCGCGGTCTGGTGGCCATCGTCGGAAAGGACGCACTGTCCGAGAGGGACCGCCACTTCCTGGACTTCGCCGACGCCTTCGAGGACAAGTTCGTCCGCCAGGGCACCGACGAGGACCGCGACATCGAGACCACTCTCGACATCGCCTGGGAGCTCGTGGCCGAACTGCCCATCAACCAGCTGTCCAGGATCGACCGGAAGTACATCGAGAAGTACCACCCGGAATACCGCAAGAGTGAGTGAAGATGCCCGCCCAGGACGTGAAGCCCACCCGGTCCGAGCTTCTGGAGATCAAGAAGCGGATCAAGCTGACGCAGTCAGGCTACAAGATCCTGAAGATGAAGAGGGACGGGCTGATCCTGGAGTTCTTCAAGATCCTGGAGCAGGCCAAGCAGGTCCGCAGCAAGATCCAGAAGGACTACGATGACGCCATGGAGAAGTCGGCCATCGCCGAGGCCGTGGACGGCGCCATAGCCGTCCGCTCGGCCGCCTTCGCCAGGCGGGGACATCCCGAGATCAGCCTCCGCTCCAAGAACCTCATGGGCATCGTGGTGCCGCAGATCGAGTCCACCCTCGTCAAGAGCACGGTGGACCAGCGCGGCTACGGGGTCATAGGCACCTCCACCTACATCGACGAGGCCACCGCGGCCTTCGAGAAGCTGGTGGAGACCATGGTCCAGGCCGCCGAGATCGAGACCACCATGAAGAAGCTTCTCGACGAGATCGAGAAGACCAAGCGCCGCGTGAACGCTCTTGAGTACAAGGTCATTCCCGAGCTCAAGGAAGCGGAGTCCTTCATCAAGCTGCGCCTGGAGGAGATGGAGAGGGACAACACCTTCCGCCTCAAGCGCGTCAAGGACAAGGCCGAGGCCAAGGCCAAGGCCGCAGCGTGATCCGACCGTCCCGCCTCACGCAAGTAAGGCGGGGCAAACCCTTCATATTTTACATGTATTCTCGATTCAGAGGAATAATGACATGTCCCTGCTAGACAAGTTCATCGCGCACTTCGATCCGGAGACCAAGGAGGGACGGGCCAACATCTTCAGCATCACCTGGAAGGTGGGGCTGTTCATGCTGGTGCTCGGCTACATCCTCATCCTGGTGTTCCTGATCATTTGACGGCTCAGTTGAAGTCGAGCATGTCTATCGTGCCGGTGCCCAGGTGGACGACGGGCATGATGGCCGGGGCGGGATGGAAGTTGTGCATGCGCTGGAAAGGCGTCTGAGCCTGCCAGGTGGAGGCGCATATGACCTTCACCCCGCGGTAGTCGAGGAAGCCGGCCCCGTGCACGTGGCCTGCCACGAATATGTCCGGAACGTCCTCGATGACCATGTAGTCCTCCTTCTCCGGCGCCAGCGGGGTCTTCATCCCGTAGATGGGGGCCATGTGCCGACGCTTCAGCATCTCCTTCATCGCCTCCAGCGGGGTCTCGTAGCTCAGCCCCTGGACAGTGCTGACCCAGTCGTCGATGCTGCGTCCGTGATATGTCAGTATCTTCCGGTCCTCGATCTCCAGCTGGCAGGGGTTGCCGACGAACAGGACGGAGGAGTCGAACATCTCGGAGATCCGCTTGGAGAACGTGGGCTGCGGCTCCGCCGGCCTCACCGCATCGTGATTGCCGGGCTGCGCCACGACGCGTATGTCGTCCGGAAGCTCCTTCAGCATCTCGGCCAGCGCCTTGTACTGCTGGAACACGTCCTCGATGTCCAGCTCCTCCTCCTGGCCGGGGAACACGCCGATGCCGTCCACCACGTCGCCCGGGAGGATCAGGTACTGTATCTCGCCCTTTCCCTCCGTCTTGAGCCAGTGGATCATGTTCTTCCACTGGCGGTACAGGAAGGTGTTGCTGCCGATGTGGACGTCGGAAAGGAACGCCAGCTTCGATGACGAGTCCGACGGCCGCATCCCCGCGCCGCGCAACGGCACGTCGGGGCGGATCATCTCGTTCAGGACGACCATGTCCCCCTTCTGCGAGGTCTTTCCGACGATGCCGATGACCTCGTCGGGAACGATGCACTCGTTGATGAGCGGCGAATCCCTCAGTATGAGGACCGGGCACTTGCCCTCGTCGTCCTCCACTTCCAGCAGCTTGTGGCCGTTCTTGGTGGTGCGAACCTCGTTCACCATCACCACCATGCGGACGTCCCTGGCCATGCGCAGCGCGCGTGGGATCGGCAGGCAGCCGACCAGCTCCCGTCGTCGGGCCAGCATCGCCTTGATCTTATTGTAGCGGTCGTTGAAGTAACGGGCGAAGTCGTTGATGTTGCCCTCGCAGCACGAGTTCCCGGTGATGTCCCTGGTGATCTTGATCTCGCCTACGTCTCGCCGCAGCGGGGCCGGGGACGGCAACTGGTCCAACAGCGCCTCCACGGCCTGGTGGACCTCCGCGGCCGGGGCGATCCCCTGCAGGTCGTCCAGGGTGAGCACCAATGGGTGCTGCACCATGGTGGCCAGCGCGGCTCTGGTGAACGCCAGGGGATCCTCCTTGGAGAGCACGTACTTGGCCGCGTCGGGCTCCAGCAAAATGCCCTCCCCGGCCAGTGTTTCAAGGACCTCGTCTCTCATGCTACCCCGGCGAGGATATGCCCGGAGGGTCTATAAAATCGGCGGTACGCTTCGTGCGGCCGGGGCCTCGCCGTGTGGCATTTCAAATATCAGCGACGACGATTGAGGTCCATGCGCATCGTGGCCAGGGCGGCCTGCTATCCGACCGAGGACCGGGAGAAGGTGAAGCAGGCGCTGCTCAATCTGTTCCCGGAAGGCGAGGTCGAGGAGCACCAGGACGAGATGGTCGTCCGCACCGGTTCTGGGGAGAGGCTTCGCCAGACCATCATCGATCACCATATCAGGGACACCGCCCGCTCCATGATGCTGTGCGGCCGCTCCGGAAGCGTAAGCAGCTTCAGGCTGAACAAGCAGGTTGCCTTCGTGGGCAAGATATCATTCGTGGAAGGAAATCCGCCGCTGGGAGCGATCGAGGTCGAGATCGAGGACGATGACATCGACGCCGCGATCGACCATCTGGCCGAGAGCACGGTGGAGGTGAGGGAATGATAGCGGCGTCGTCCCCGGCCTTCTCCGCATTAAGCTTCAAGGACGTCCTGGAGCGCATCTCGCGCGACTTCGAGGCGTGGGAGGTGGTGGGGGAGGGCCGCCATTCGCTGCCGGCCATCGAGAAGGAGTTCCTTGAGCTGACGCCGTCATACGACCTTGAGTACTCGGCGCACTCCCCGATGAGTGACATCAACATCGGGTCCCTCAATCCTAGGATGAGGGAGGCGTCGATGCAGGAGCTCATGGCCGGCCTGGGCGCGGCGGGAAGGATGGGCATGGACGTGTACACGGTGCATCCCGGGTTCCTGACGCCCATCGGCTTCGTGGCCCCGGACCGGGTGAAGGCCGCGGCGCGGTCCTCGCTGCATCGTCTGGAATCACTGTCCCG
>DATD01000029.1:15155-31156 GCA_002504525.1 Methanomassiliicoccus sp. UBA345 | reverse complement strand
CAGGCGCTCTCGGAGCTGATGGACGGCATCGACATCGGCATCTGCTTCGATGTCGGTCACGCGAACACCATGGGCCTGATCGACGGCTTCCTCGAGCTGAAGGACCGCTTCGTCAACATCCATGTGCATGACAACATGGGCGCCACCGACGAGCATCTGCCGGTGGGGAAGGGAACGGTCGACTTCCCCAGGCTGCTGGGCGGCCTGTCCGGGTACTCGGGACGATACGTGATAGAGTCCCGCGGGGTGGACGACGCGGTGCAGAGCCAGAGGGAGCTGCGCCGCCTGCTGGCCTAGGACCGGCGGCACTTGGTGCAGATCAGCCGGCCGTCCTCGTAGTGCGCCTCGGTGTTGCCGCAGTGCTGGCATCGGTAACCGAAGGCAGCGGGGTCAGTGGGCGGAGCGGGCTGTTTCATCGGCAAGGGCTGATATGCCGGTCCGCCCTGGGGCTGCGCCGGCGGATACCCTGGCCGGTATCCCTGCTGGTATCCGTAGGCTGCTTGCGGGTGGTAGGGCGCGTACGAGGGGGACTTCGTCTTGAGCGGCACGTCGGGCCAGATGCGCTTGCCGGTGAGCCATCCGAACGCCTTTGCCAGGTAGTACACCAGGAAGGCGACCCCCACCACCATCCACAGCAGGGACAGCAGGCCGAGGACCATTTCCAGAGCGAAGCTGCCGGGCCACACCTCCATCGGCACGCTGAGGAAGTCGAAGGCGAAATGGAGCAGTATGGATGCGTAAACGCCCAGCTTGAGGAATAGGTATCCGAACGCCAGGCCGGCCGCCAGAGCAGGGACGATCTTCCACAGGTCCCAGGACCACACGTGGGCGATGCCGAACATGACCGAGGAGAACACCAGCAGGGCCGCTTCCACCCGGCCGATCTCGAGCCCGCCGCCCAGGATGTACTGCCTGTACTTCCTCTCCTGCAGCTCCGGCTTCTTGGATCGCCGCACCGCGTCGATCAGCAGCAGCGGGATGCCAATGAGCAGGATGCGGGTGACGACCTCCTCCCACACCGAGGCGTTGGCGAAGCCATAGAGCGTCTCCCACAGCTCCGGGGTCTCGAAGTCCGGAGTGGTGGGCGAGGTGCCCGACGATGCCACCAGGGCGTAGAAGATGACGTTGAACGCCAGAACGGCCATGAACAGCGTTCCGATGGTAAAGAGCGGGCTGTGCTCCTTCGTCGGCCGCCCCATGAGCTCGTTCTTCGCGGGCCGCGCGCTCTTCCACAGCATCCAGATGAACGAGATGGCGATGGCAGCGGCGAGGAAGATATAGTAGGCGAAGAAGGACCAGCCGCCCAGCTCTGCGAAGTTCACAAGCCACGGCGTCACGATGAAGAGGTAGACGTGCTTGTCCAGATGAGGGTACACCAGCCCGATGCCCCACAGCGCGATGGCCACGTTGACGGCCAGGAGGATGAGCAGGGGCAGGGCGCTGTACGCGCCCATCAGCCGCCCGATGTCGCGGAGCGTGACCGGCTTCGGCGGCTGATAAGGCGGCGGCGCAGCGATGGGCCTGCCGCAGCGTGTGCAGAAATTGTAGTTGGCAGGGTTGTCCGAACCGCATGACCAGCACCTTCTGGTCGGGTGAGGCGGCTCCTGGAAAGGCCCATCCGAGGTCATGGGGTTTTAAACTCCAGCCATGTATTTCTATGTGTCGAGCCGCTTTCGGACCGGCGAGCAAAGGCTTTAACACTCGCAGAGCAGATGACCTGAGAGGAGGTTCCCAATGGATGCGAACAAGGACGCCGGCCGCAATGTTGAGTTCGAGACCGTATCGTCGGACAAGATCCCCTTCGGTAAGAACAACTTCATCGAGGTGGCGCGCAAGAGGGCGGTGAGCAAGGACGGGACCACGGAGTTCGTCTCCATCAGCCGCGGCTACACCATGAGGGACGGCACGGAGCGCTACAAGAGCTCGCTGACCATACCTGACGACGATGAGGTCAGGCAGTTCATCATCGAGAAGCTGTCCTCGATCTAGTCCTTCTCCATCAGCAGCTCGAGGTAGGAGCGCCTCTCGCTTCCTTCGAGGCCGAGCGAGCTCATGGCCTCCTTCAGAACGGCCTTGCCCTGCTCGATGTCTTCGCCCTGCACCTCCAGCTCCACGAAGGTGCCGAGGCCCTTGACGTTGTCGAGCACGACCTCCACGCCATCGAGGCGGTAGATGTCCCTGCTCTTCTCCACCACCGCTGCGGGAACGAAACCCAGTCGCCGCAGCACCTTTCGCATCGCTTCCGCGTCTGTCAGGGGTACGGCGATCTCCTCCCTGGTCTTCGTCTCGCTGTCCACCTTCGGTCCCTTGTAGTACAGCGTCTCCTTGCTTCCCTGACTTCTTATCCGCAACGCCTCGTCCGTCCTCCCGAAGTCGCGGCAAGGGTGGGCGAAGTACGTATCGGACTGCTCCACACTGCCGACGTGGACGGCGTTCAGCGCTTCCAGCCGCCTCCTGATCGCGCCCAGGTCATCAACTGGCGATTTGATCTCGATCTCGAACATGATGCATGGTAGAGGGATGACGATAGATAAGCCCAGGGATGGTTTCTATTCTGGTAGATTTATCATTCCGACTTATTGAAAGTGACGTCTATAGATATTTATAAGCTCGCACGACCATCACCCTAGTCGCGTCGGAGGGTCGGTGGAGTCATGACGAATTCTTTTGATGATAGCCGTAAGGGTCGAGGTGCCATGCGCGGCGCTTCGGGAGCGAAGCTCATCAAGAAGCGAAAGTCTTGGAAGAGTCGCAACGCCGTTTCTGAGATCATCGGCAACATCCTGATACTGGCCATCACTGTCATCATGTTCTCCAGCATCTTCATCTTCGTCGCCTCCATGGACGGCCCTTCGGAGAAGGTGTACACCGACTTCACCGGGAGCGTCGTGACGAAGGCCAACGGTGACGTCGAGGCGGTAAAGATCATCAACAAGGGAGGGCAGCCGCTCGAGGACTCCCGCACCGTCATCTATCTCTTCGTTAGCGACGTGGCCACGTCCCTCAGGATAACGGACAGCACGCCCTCCATCGGAACGACGTGGAACACCGGCGCCACCTGGAACTACACCGGACTGACAGGCGTGACGCGGGATGCGAAGATCAGCGTCATGATCGTGGACGTGCAGGCGAACACCGTGGTGTGGGAAGCCACACTGCAGGGAAGCGATGTAGCGTCCACCGCCCCGATCATCGGCGGCAGAGGCATCAGCGCCACCAGCTCCCCGATCGCCGGCACTGTCCAGGTCGGCGACTCCATCAAGTTCTTCGCGTACGTCAGCTCGCCGTACGGCGCCATCGATCCCGGCTCGGTCACGGTCAACGCTTCTCGCCTGACCGGCTTCGGCAGCGATCCCATAGCTCTGAAGAACGACGGCAGCGGGGTGTACTGGTCGGTAGCTTCCTATCCTGCCAGCCAGGCCTGGAACGGAAAGGTCATAACGTTCCACGCCGCCGACGTCAATGGACAGAAGGTCAGCGCCAACTTCGTGGTCAAGGTCGTCACCGGCAGCTCAGGGCCGGAAAACCCCCTTGATGACTACACTGACGATCTGGTCAATGGGGGCTACCCCTCAGATGCCAGCGGTGGGCAGAGCGGCGGAGGCAACAGCCGCCTGGGAACCACCTTCTACTACATCAGGGACGCCGAGACACGCGAGATCACCCGCGACTTCCAGCCAGGAGATACCATACTGCTGGAGTTCTACAGCGATGCGATGATAAACCTGGGCAGGACGAACTCCTTGGAGACGATCCATCCCCTGACCGGAGCTGTGCTACAAGAGCATTCCAAGATCGCCAGCGCCTTCGCCTATGGCGGGCTGTACTCCGGCTTCTACCGCTACACCTGCACGTTCACCGCGCCTTCGGACCCGCTGATGTATCCATTCCAGGTCAAGATGGAAGACACCTATGGCACCAATCTGAACATCCTAGACAACATCAGGGTCAGCGGCGCCACTTACCCCATAATCGAGACCTACAAGCTTAACGAGGACACCAATACCCTGATGAAGACGACCAACTTCAATCACACCGACCGGGTCTACATCAAGATCATCACCAAGGACTCTGACCAGGACCTCTCCAAGGTGAAGGCGGGCGTGATTACCATATCGGACTTCAGCGGCCGCTATCTGATCAAGTCCTCGCCGGCCGTATCGTCCGCCTCCCCCAACCCGCCAAGCTATCAGGCGCCCCTGAGCTCGTTGTACAAGACCTCGGCCACCTCGGATAGCCCGTCAAGGACGTCCGATGCCGATACGGCCGGCGTCTACACGGTGTTCATCGAACTGAAGGCGGCCGACCTCTCATGGTGGATGCCCAAGAAGAACTCCTATACCCTATCGCTCTCCTCCCTGATTGACATGGGGGCGCCCGGACAGGGAGAGACCTATTACGATCTCACCACCCAGTTAAACGTGACCGCGCCGCTTAGTCTGACCGACATAGTGGCCAGCATCGGGACCGGAACCTTTTCCTGGAGCTCATCTGGCGCTCAATGGACGAACAGCCAGCTCGTGTGGTTCGAGAAAGGGGTCGGTTCGAATGCCTGGGGCAAGACCACGATAGACAGCTCGGCATACGATGGTCCGCTGGGCATGACCCTTGCGGACATAGACAACGATGGGATCAAGGACCTCCTGGTCGCGTTCCAGGACCCCAGGGCCAGCATTGCCTGGTATCGCTGCCAGGACGTGAACGGCAAGACCTGGTCCGAAACGCCGAACACGATCGCTCCGCCATTCGATGCTAAACTCGGAAAACAGGCCGATACGGCCAACGTCGTCATTGACTCCTGGCTTGGCAATGATGCGTATGGGTCAAGTAACAAGGGGCTGGAGAACGAAGATGCCTCTCTCTGGTCCAGCAGATATACTTCATTCATTACTAAGTATGGAGAGGAATACATCTCCGAGAATGAGCTGTGCGTAGCCATGGAAACCGGGGACTTTAACGGGGATGGCGACCTCGACATCGTTGCCAGCTATGCCCATGTTGTGGTATTCTCCACAGCCAGTAGTAAGAGCAACGCAGAGAACGATCCAAGCTCGTCCCAGGGCATGTTCTTCAACCGGGGGGTCTACGTCTTCTGGGGTGACAAGAGCTGGCAAAAGGTGGAGCTGGGTTCCACCATGGATTGGACAAAGACCAGCAGTGGCATTCTGGCGAACGGCGATAATAACCCTGCCGTCCTGGACCTGGCCGTCGGCGATTTCAACAAGGACGGCTGCGATGACATAGTGGGCGTCACCGAGACCGGGGAGACATACGTCTGGATGAGCTCATGGAAGGAATACGTGGGCTCTTCCGATCGGTACAACAAGACCTTCGATGCTCGGCTCCCCCTTCCAACTGTACCAGGCACAACCCCCTGGAGCCACACGCAGAAGATACCGAGGGTCGAGGTCGCCCAGATGGACACCCTCGGCTATCTTGACATCATAAGGACCAGTACTGGTAACAACAACATCTATGTCATCCACACGACCGGCACGGACGGTAAGATCACCAACACCTTCCCCATCACAGAGTATGGGACCGACGTCGGCAAGGCTACCGCGAACGTGACCCATACCCTATCGGGGACCGAAGGGGGATACTTACGGGACCTGATATATGCCGATAACAACGTCGCAACCATCACTGAGATCTATAGGGAGTCCGACACCTACACTTCGAGGCCCGGCACCTACGCCGGGGTGAGCGGCCCCGCCTATGCCGTTACCACCGGCAAAACGCTCTCCGCGCAACAGTTCATGGTCGGATCAGGAGATCTTGGCAAGACCATTGCCACTGCTGTTCTTCATGTCAGTTATTCTGCCGACTCGAGCTATGACGGCGTTAATGAGATCATGTGGTCCATTAACGGCGTCGACCGCTCAACTACCGGCATCGTTCCGAAAACCTCTCAAACAGGCGTGGAAGGGAGCTTTGACCTCCGTGCTGCCGGCGTCAAGCTGGCCAATGGGATCGGCAACCTGATCATTAGCTTCGAGCACGGCGGTTCGGCCGGAACGGTCACGATCGACGACATCTGGCTTGAGGTCACCTTCGTGGAAGGCAATTACCTGAACTGGATGTACGAGATAACGAACATTCCGGGACGCCCATTCCATAACCTCGATATCGTGGCAAAGAGCAACAGCGCTAGCGAGAAATTCATCGTGACCTACTCGTGGGACAATACCACTTGGTTCCCGCTCGGCACCATCCAGGGCACTGAGATGACGTCATATTCATACTCTCTCTATTATTCAAGCAATTCGAAATATTATTTGAAAATAGTCGATCAAAACGACAGCACCCCCCAGTCTGAGAACTGCTCCCTGCTCATTGACATGGTGAGGATCGGGCACTCTTCTCCAGGCGTGGAGTGGAAGAGTGAAAACATCAAGACCGGGATCATTCCCAGTTCATACCTGGCCACTGGTGAGTATGTGACCTCCATCGCCATCGGGGATATGGGCAGCAACGGCGCCTCGACCGCGCCGGGCACAAGCCATGCGGCCGATGGCGTGAACGACATCGTCGTGGGGACATCAATGGTCGGCGGAAGCAACCTCCAGACCTTGTTCATCCATACCGTTGGCTCCTCGGGGGTCATCGATTCCCCCCTGGCCATTAACACTGCGGAACTGGCCGCCAGGGCCGGGTCTGGAGGACCATACGATGTCGCCTCCATCGCGTTGGGGGACTTCGACGCCGACTATGATCTGGACATCGTCCTCACCGTAGGCTTCGCCCCTGGCAGGGGCCAAGATGAAACGCCATCGATCCCTACGATATGGCTATACTCCAACGATCCCCAGGCCGGTAGCTGGACGTTCGATGAGGCCCCGCTGAGCGCCCTGGGCGCGGACGAGGCCGGCATCAACGTCGTGACGGGGAACGTAAACCTCTCCTTGTTCTTCCCGTTCATCGGGCTGGCAGGGATGGTGGTGGCGTCGATCTCCATCGAGCGGTTGGCCAGGCGCAAGAGGTAGCTAGTGGACAGGTACGACGTGGTCATCTCGGGGGCCGGCCCGGCGGGCGCCCAGGCCGCCTTCCGCTGCGCGTCAGCCGGGCTGAGCACGGTCCTGCTGGAGCGGGACGTCCTGCCGAGGGCCAAGTGCTGCGCGGGAGGGGTGCTGGGCAGAGCTCAGGCGAGAGCGGAGCTGCAATTGCCCGACGACCTGGTGGAGCAGCGCATAAAGAGCTTCGCCGTGGTGTGGGCAGGTAACCGCAAGCTCTTCCCCCTCTCTGGGGAAGTGGCGGCCATCGTGCGGCGAGAGCGCCTGGATCATTTTCTGGTCATGCGGGCCGAGAAGGCAGGAGCGGAGGTCTTGGAAGGCACCCGATCGCTCGGGGCTAGAGAGGTGGGCGATGGTGTTGTGGTAACCACTGACCGCGGCGAGGTGTCGGCCAGGGCGCTCATAGTGGCCGAAGGCTGCACTAGCCGGCTGGCATCATCTCTTTTCGGACCCTATCCCGGACGAAGGATGGCCATGGGCATGGCCCTTGAATGTGAGTTTGGATCATCCCCAGGAGACGTGATGGAGGTCCATTTCATCGACACCCCTGTCGATAGGCTGTCATCCCGAGTGGTTTTTCCCCGGAATGGCTGGATGTTCCCTCATCAGCGGGGAGGCAACATCGGGGTGGTCGCCCAGGCCGCTTCGGCGGCCGACCTTAGGGATACGATCGAGCACATCGTGAAGGACTGCGGGCAGCGGTACAACGGAACGGTCTCGCGTTCGGATATCGCCGCTCACCCCCTGCCCCTGTATCCCCGAGATTGCGTGCACTCGCGCAGGACCCTGCTCATAGGAGATGCGGCGGGGTTCGTCAACCCTATCACCGGGGAGGGCATGTCATATGCTTTCACGAGCGCCAACCTCGCCGCCTCATCGGTCGAAGGACTTCTCCGTGACGGAAAGGGGCTGAACAGCTATGCCGTGGGATGCAGGAAGAAGATACTCAACGACCTGTCGGCCGCCATGTTCCTCGGACCGAAACTGCACTGGCTACTGGGAAAGGTGAACCTCTCCACTTTCTTCGATCAGGTAGGGCGGAACGATGACATAATGAGGGCCTGCGCTGGCATCGCCAGTGGAGAGAGCGATTGGAGAGATCTGTTCGCCAGGATGGCGCCACGCACGATGCCCTTCCTCCTGCTCAACCACCGCCTCATACGAGGAAGAGCCTGAACCCCACGTAGATGAGGCCGATCGCGGCGACGGTCATGACCGCTCGCGAGCTTCGCCACTTGAGGAACGCGATGCTGCCGACCGCTCCCAGAGCCCCAAGGGTTGCCAGGTCCAGAGTGTTGGGCAGCAGCACCAATGGGGAGAGGGCCGAGAGGAAGATCAGAACCGACACGATTGCCACGCCTCTCTCCATACCGGCGGACGTATAGATGGTCTGGATCCCGGCCCGGGAATCCTCGCCGTATCCATCTATATCGGTTATCAACGAGCCTACTACCAGGCCGATGAACATGAAGGCAGCGACCATTATGGCGAACGGCCCGAGGGGCGCGGAGATCACCTCCCCGGTCAGGTAGTAGAGGTCCCTTCCTTCGAAGCCCGCGACCTCGCTGAACGGGGCGGTGTATCCGTAGATGAACGCCAGCGACGTTCCCATTCCGATGAGCAGGGGGCTCATGGCGTGCCTCTTCAGCCGGAGGGGAGGGAACGAGTAGATGTACGCGAGGGCCGCAAGCATGGCGATCAGCATGACGTGCCGCATCGACAGCAGCGATGCCAGCAGCAGCGATATGATGAGAAGCACCAGTGAGACGCTTAGGAACGAACCGTGGCTCACCGCTCCGGAAGCGACCAGCCTGTCCTCTCGATGATCGTCGGTCTGGCGGTCGGCAATGTCGTTCCACATGGCGCTGACGTGCCACAGCAGCAGCGCCGATATCACTCCCAGTATAGCGTACGGCAGATTGACCCAGAACGGCGTCTGCAGGACCGACAATACGATCTCGTCGCCGCCCTCCGCCCTCCACCCCATCGCCATGCCGGCCAGGACGATGCCTCCGAAGAAGAACGTCTGCGCCGGACGCAGCGAACGTATGTAGGTGACCAGGTCCCGGCCCAGGGATATCAGGCCCAGCAGCAGCAGAAGGACGCAGCCTATCACCACGTAGTAGGCGGTCAGCAGCTGATGGAACTGCACGTAGCGGGTGGAGTCGAAGTTCGGGAAGACCGGAAGCCCGTCCGAGTAGCCGACCGGAAGGTATGCGCCCGGCGTCGCCAGGATGAACATCGTCAGGAAGGAGAAGAAGATCACCGCCGCCACCCTGGCCAATGCCAGCGACCGTCCGAGGATGGTGTCCAGCTGGTCCCTCACCTGCCAGATCGTGTAGCCGAAGATGACGGCCAGGACGACGGCTATCTCCATGGCCTGCCCGGGATTGAAGCTGGCCCCGCTGAAGTGTACGAGGGCGTTCAGAAAATCGGTGGCGGACGCATATGAGTAGTTCGCGTCCAGACCGAACAGGAAATGGTCAAGGTACGGAGGCAGGATGACGATCCAGAATATGCTGGTGATCACGTTGGCGGAGCGCCTCACCCCTCGGCCGGAGAAAGCGGCCAGCAGCAGAACGAGTCCGAGGAAGATGACCATGTAGAACGACACGTGGTGCGCTATGCTGAAGATCCAAGGATGCGACGTCGCAACGAACACGGCATCCAGAAGGTAGTACTCGGAGAGGTCCCTGATCAGCGAGACGGTCAGAACGTACAGGAATATGCCCAGCACCGACAGGCGGTCCCGCTCCATGAACCGGACAACGCCGTCGACCTTGCGGACGATGAGCTCCTCCATGGTCTCCTGGGGCACGAGAGTCCATCGGGAGGTGATTATTTAACCGTCATGTCGTCGGTCGCGGCGTCAGAAGCGTCCCCACTCCCTCGGCCCGCTCCGCCTCCACCACTGCCAGTATGTGGCGGTGCTTTCTCGTCATGTTGCGCAGCGCGGTGGCCATGTGCTCCTCGCGGCCCCGCTGCAGCTCCCTGAACCCTTTGGTCCTGTTCACCTTGCTGTCCCAGTCCAGGGTGAAGGCGAGAGGCGAGCTGAGATCGAATCGCTTCCGGTCGGCGCGGCGGGAGAAGAACGTATCGCGCACCATGTCCGCCGCCCTCACGTTCTTGCAGTACAGCTCGGTGTACTCGGCATCGTTCATGTCCAGTGGGATGAGGGGAATGCGCAGATCCTGGCAGGTGTCCAGCGCGCTCACGTAGCTGGGCGACGGCAGCTCCACCTCGCCGAAGGAGGATAGGTTCTCCGCGTACGCCTTCTCGAGCGCGCTCATCTCGTAGTCGCTATAGATGCTCTTGTCGCGCAGCGCTTCGAGCTCCTCCCGCGATACCGAGATGCCGACGGCGTCGGGCATCAGTTCGCGAATGGCCGCCGCGACGGCGTCGCCTTCTGACACCAGACCCTTCACCGCCGGCAGGATGGCGATCTCGGCCCCGTCAACTCTTCCCCTTATCATCCTCGCTCCTCTCGTTGACCAGGTCGTAAAGGCGCGACGATTCGGTGAGCTTGCCCAGCTCGTCACGGCTGACCAGGGCCGTACCGGCGATGTTGGTCCTGGAAGAGGAGCGTTCGATGATGATGACCGAGCATCTCTCGGCGATCCTGGCGATGTCGCACACCACCATCGCCTTCTCCACCAGCCTGCTCTCGTCCTTTCCCAGGCCGGTCAGGATGACGATGCGGTCGTCCCTGGAGAGCGCCTCGAACGGACAGCGGGCGGTCGGCTGGATCGAGAATCCGAGCCCCTGCAGGCTGCGGAAAACCTCCTGTCCGAACAGGTCCACTTCCACCTTCACGGTACGATCGACATGCTTCTCCTTGCCCCGGGGGGCGGGTGGAGCGAACGGATCGACGGCGGTGACGATAGGCTGATTGAGGAACTCCTCCAGCCGTATGGCCACGTCGATCATCGCCCCCATCCCGCTCTCGTACATCTGGATGGTTCGACGCGAAACGCCGGCGATATCGGCCAGCGTGCCCAGGGAGATGCTCCTCTCCTCCCTGGCCCTCTTCAACTGATCGCCGTCCAGCTTGACGTACAGTCCGCCCGGGGCGGCGAAGATGAAGGGCGGCACGCCCTCCAGCAGATGGTCGGCCAGCGTCTTCAGCGAGATGATCGGTATGCCGAAGCGCGAGTACACTATGCTCTCTTCGATCTCGCCGGACCCGGAGCGCTCGCCGATGAGGAGCGCCGACGCTCCCAGAGCGTCGGCCAGAGTGCTCATCTCCTCGGCGTTCTCCTTGGAAAAAGCATCCACGTTGCTTAGTATCTTGATGATGAGAAGGCGGTCGTCCAGCCTGGCCACTATGTCAAAGCTGATGCCCCGCATGCTCAGGGGCCGGGAAACGTAGAAACCCGATCTGGCCAGCACTGAGCGGACCGCGTCTATGAGTTCATCCCTGTGCACATTCCTATATAATTCTGCAGGTCTATAAGAAGCTTCTTCGCCAATGGCCGTACGTCTCGAAGGGGTCAAAAGAATTGGAAAGGGGGCGAGGGCTCACTCGCCGTTTATCTTGATGGAGCGGCCCCGCTTCTTCGGGGCGGTGCGCTTGAGCGTGATCTCCAGCACCCCGTTCTTGTACGACGCGTCGGCCCCGTCGGAATCGACGGCGCACGGCAGCTCCACCTGCTTGGAGAACTTGCGGTCCTCGCGGTCCACCTCGATGTCAAGGAACCGGTCCTCGGCCCGCAGCTGGATATCGTCCTTTTCGACGCCGGGCAGCTCGACGATGACCCGGACGGTGTCCTTCTCCTCGATGATGTCGGTGAGCGGCTCTCTACGGCCGGCCTCATCCGTCCGGGGAGGCGTGGTGTTGCCGAACTCTTGGATGCGGGGCTTCCCGTCCGGGCCGACCCGCATGGAGAAGCCGTAGATCATGGGCTGGCCGATCTGCTCCATCTCGCCGCTCATGAAGCCCTCCATCATGGCGTCCATCCTCCTGCGCATCTCCTCGAACTCGTCGTCGAACGAGCCGAACATGTCTTCCCAGGGGTCCCTGCGGCGGCCCCTCTTGTCCCTTGCCATTCCTATCACCTCACGTACACGTAATCCTCGGCTATCTTCTCGAACCGGCCGAGATCGGTCCTGGTCACTGGCTTCACCTTGTTGAGCGCCTCCGTGAAGGTGGCCATGTCGATCCTGCGCTCGGTCATCTTCTTCGGGTCGGCCTCGCCCGCGGCGACCATCTTGCGTATGGTCAGCATGACCGCCTCGTTAGCAAGCGCGGCCAGGTCGGCCCCGCTGTAGCCGTCGGTCTTCTTGGCCAGCTCGTCGATGTCCACGTCATCGGCCATCGGCTTCTTGGCGGTGTGGATCCGGAGGATCTGCTTGCGGCCCTCCAGATCAGGTGACGCGATCTTCACCAGGCGGTCGAAGCGCCCCGGCCTCAGCAGCGCGGGGTCCAGCATGTCCGGCCTGTTCGTGGCGCCGATCACCACGACATTGTGCAGGCTCTGCAGTCCGTCGATCTCGGTCAGCATCTGGGAGATCACCCTCTCCGTGACCCGAGAGTCGCCCTCCCCGCCCCTGGCCGGGGCGATGGAGTCGATCTCGTCCATGAATATGATGCACGGCGCGGCCTGGCGGGCCTTGCGGAACGTCTCCCTTACGGCCTTCTCCGACTCCCCGACCCACTTGCTGAGGAACTCCGGTCCCTTCACGTTGATGAAGTTCGACTGCGATTCGGTCGCGACCGCCTTGGCCAGCATGGTCTTCCCGGTTCCTGGCGGCCCGTACAGCAGCACGCCCTTCGGCGGCACCGCCCCGAGCTCCTCGAACACCTTGCCGTACTTGAGCGGCCACTCCACCGCCTCCTGCAGCTCCCTCTTGGCGTCGGTAAGGCCGCCGACCTCATCCCAGCGGATGTTGGGCGATTCCACGAACACCTCGCGCAGCGAGGACGGCTGCATCTCCCTCAGGGCGGCGATGAAGTCGTCCCTGGTGACGGTGATGCGCATCAGCACGTCCATGGGGATCTGCTCGATGTCGAGGTCGATGTCCGGAAGGATCCGTCGGAGGGAGTGCATCGCGGCCTCCCTCGTCAGCGCCGATAGGTCAGCGCCCACGTAGCCGTGGGTGAGGTCCGCCAGGTTCTCGAGCTCGACGTCCTTCTCCAGCGGCATGCCGCGGGTGTGGATCTGAAGTATCTCGAGACGCCCGTCGCGGTGGGGCGGGTTGATCTCGATCTCACGATCGAAGCGCCCCGGCCGGCGCAGCGCCGGATCGAGGGCGTTCGGCCTGTTCGTGGCGCCGATCACCACGACCTTGACGCGGGGCTCCAGGCCGTCCATCAGCGACAGCAGCTGCGCCACCACGCGGCGTTCCGTCTCTCCTGTCACCTCCTCGCGCTTGGGCGCGATGGAGTCGATCTCGTCGATGAAGATGATGGTGGGAGCGTTCTCCTGAGCTTGCTTGAAGATGTCCCTCAGCCGCTCCTCGGACTCGCCGTAGAACTTGCTCATGATCTCCGGTCCGCCGATGGACACGAAGTTGGCGTTCGTCTCGCCCGCCACGGCCTTGGCCAGAAGGGTCTTGCCCGTTCCGGGCGGGCCGTGAAGCAACACGCCCTTGGGCGCCTCCACGCCCAGCCGCTCGAACAGTTCCGGATGCCTCAGCGGCAGTTCGATCATCTCGCGGACGCGCTTGACCTCGTCCCCGAGGCCGCCGATGTCCTCGTACGTCACCTTCGGGATGTTGGAGACGCCTTCCTTGACCGGCTTCTCGCTGATCTTGACCTCAGTGGTCCGGTGCACCAGCACCGCGTCCGACGTTGGAGTGTAGGACACGACGACCAGGTCGATCCTGCGTCCCATGACGTTGATCTGTATGACATCGCCGCGGGTGACGGCGCGACCCTCCAGGCTCTGGCTGAGGAACTCCTCCCCGCCCATGATGCGCAGCGGCTCGGTGGGGGCGAAGGTGATCTTCCTTGCCTCCTTGATAGGGACCTTGCGAATGGCGACCTTCTCGTCGATGCTGGTCTGAGCGTTGCGGCGGATGGTCCCGTCGATCCTGATGACGCCGCGGTTGGCGTCCTCGGGATAGCCGGGCCACACGATGGCCACCGTTCTCTTCTTCCCCTCTATCTGGATAACGTCGCCGGCGGTGATCCCGAGAACGTCCATGACCGCTGGATCTACCCGAGCGATGCCTCTCTCGGCGTCCTTGGACTTGGCCTCGGCGACCTTCAATACCTTCTCTGATGTGTCCACTCCCATCACTCCTCACTCTTTTTGAGCGGTGCGTTTATTTAATGTCCGCCCCACGCGATGGTGGGGGACTCGTTCATATGGCACTCCGCAGCAGCGGCGAACGCGCCCGGCATGGGCTGGTCGATGGGCTTCCAACGCCTGCGCGGCGTAGGGCTCCTATCCTTGTTTGGAACTTCAGGCTTCATCTGCACTCCGACATCACAGTAGACAACGATTAGTTGTATACCTGTCGAACATGCATATTGATTGCCCTTCTATATAATGATATCGTCTACTTGCCCTGAAGCTCCCGCAGCTTCTGCCGGGCCTTGGCCTCCATTTCCCTGAGCTCGCTCCTCACTCTGGGGATGTCGTTCTTCATTTCGCCCACCATGTCCCTGGCCATCCTCCTCATCTCCTCGGTGTGCGGTCTCGCTTCCCGCGACACTTCCTCGTACGCCTGCTTGGCGCCTGCCTCCATGGCGGCCACGGTGCGGTCCAGGACCTGGCCGGCCTCCGCGGCCATCTTGGCCACCTGTTCCGCGTACTTCTCGGCAACTCGCTTCAGCTCGTTCTCGTCCATTCTTTTCACCTCTCTTCTCTAAGCCACTTGTTCAGAGTGTCGATCACTGCCTCGTCCCTCACCGCCATCGCCCTGGCGATGCCCTGCAGGTCCAGCTGCGGGCGGCTGATGAACTCGTACAGGATGCGCCGCAGCTGATAGTCGCCCAGGCGGTCGGTGAGGTGAGCGACCTCCTCGAGGATGGACTCCTTCTCCATGATGAGCTCCTCCCTCTGACGGTAAAGCTCCTCCAGTCGGGCATCGATGCCGCCGACCCGCCCGCGCAGCTCTCTCACCCTCTCCTCGAGCGTGCCCTCTTCCTCGTGCTCCTCCCTCTCCTCTGCTGCAGGCTCCTCGCGGGAGAACAGCTCGGCGGAGAACATGTTGGGACCGGCATCGACCACGATGGTGAAGTTGAGCGCGGGGTAGAACTGCTTTCTGTTCGGTCCCCCGAGATCGCTCTTCTCCTGATACGACCTCACGAGGTCGTACTGCTCCAGCACCTTGAGGTGCTTCATCACCGCCTGCTGGCTCATCCCCAGCTCCTTGGAGAGCTGCAGCGGGTAGTGGGGCTCCCGGGCCAGCGCCTCCAGTATGCGGCGGCGGGCGGGGTTCTCTATGACTGATAGTAGCTCGTCCAGTTCCACCATTTCTTCACCAACTAATGAACTGAAAGTTGTGAACATGAATATCAGGCTGCTCCGGGTAGATAAATCCTCCTGCCGTCCGCTAGGAAAAGTATAAACCGGCCTGTTGTTGTGACCGACCCATGCCTGGAGAGCTGGCCGACGACAGCATCATCATCAAGGACCCCACCGAGGCCAGCCAGATCTACAACAAGGGCTACTACGGATACACGCTCTCAGGAGGCGGCCTGGAGCTGGAGCTCCTGGAGGCGCTTTACTTGGTGGAGGCGTCCCGCTTGGAGGTCGTCTCCAACGGGAAGACGGTCCCGCTGCGCAAGCTCATGACCTTGGCCGCATCGGACCGCCGGGACTTCGAGATCAAGTACATCGTGTACCGCGACCTCCGGCAGAGGGGGTACATCGTCAAGACGGCGGGGGACGATTTCGACTTCCGGGTGTTTCCCCGGGGAGGCTCTCCGACGACCACGCCGACCAAGAACTGGGTCGCGGCGATCTCCGAGCGTGCGCTGTTCGAGATGAGTTCGTTCATGAGCGACCTCGACCGCGCCGAGCGGACGAGGAAGGAGCT
>DATD01000029.1:0-14906 GCA_002504525.1 Methanomassiliicoccus sp. UBA345 | reverse complement strand
GGGCCAGTTGTCCGACGGAGCGGAGGGCGCGCCGGTGGAGACCCATCTTCTGGAGGACCGTGTGCTGGTGTTCGACGAGGCGGGCGCCGAGCGCCTGTTCCGCAACGGCTTCTACGGGAAGCAGCTCGGCAAGATACTGCAGCTCTCGCTGATCGAGGCGGCCTACCTGCTCGAGCGGGGGAGGATAGCGGTCTCCACGCTCGCGACCTCGCGCAACGTGCCGCTGCCTCGTTTCATCAAGCGCGCGCTGAAGTTCCAGCCGGACTTCGAGCTGCGGCTGAGCGCCTACCGCGATCTTCGCTCGCGAGGCCTGGTGGTTAAGACCGGCTTCAAGTACGGCACGCACTTCCGCGTCTACGAGGACGATCCGGACAAGATCCACGCCCGATTCCTCGTCCACTGCATCCCGGAGGAGCACACCACTTCCTGGCCGGAGATGTCTCGCGCGGTCAGGCTGGCCCACGGCGTGAAGAAGGAGATACTGTTCGCGTGGGTGCGCCCGCAGGGCACGGAGTATCTTCGGCTTGCCAGGGTAAGGCCTTAGGCCTTCATCTCCGCCTGCATGGGGCCCGCGCCGGCCACGTCCGACGGATCAAGCCTCATCGCCTCGTCCAGGAGCGCGAACGCCTCCGTGCGGTTGCCGGTGTTCTTTAGGATCCTGGCGGCCCGCACCATGAAGTTGGTCCTCTTGCGCGGGAAGGCGGTGTGCCTGATGGCCTGCTGGTACGCGGCCACCGCGCCCTCGGTGTCGCCGTTCTTGAGCAGCGCCTCGGCCAGGCGGGCATACCTCGTTGCCTTGGCCTCCGGCAGTACGTCCTCCTGCACCAATGCCTTGAACGTCGCGATGGTCTTTTCCATGGACTCGGAGTCCACGGCGTCCTTGCCGCACTGCGGACAGACGGTGGCCAGCTCATCGAGCGTGAGGCCGCAGCCGCCGCACACCCTGGGCAGCGAGGTGCCGCAGTAGGGGCAGGATTGCCAGAAGGACTCAACCACCTCGTTGCAGGACGGGCATTCGGATACGGTCTTGGAGCCGGCGATGGCGGTGCGGCGGCTCGCGCCCCCATCGTCCTGCGACATGAACAGGTCGCTGCGGCGGTACAGCACCAGGATGATGACGGCCTCGACCGCCAACAGGACTACGTTGCACCAGAACAGGATGTTCTCCAGCGTGTATGAGAACACCAGCTCGGTGCCGGCGCCCCTCGTCACGATGGCGCCGCCCCACCCCAGGTAGATCATCAGAACGCGGACCAGGATCACCATGAGCAAGGTGGTCATGATCCCGCGCCAGCTGCCCATGATGGCCATCCACACGCTCTTTCCCGTGGACATCTCGGACGCCGCCACCAGGATGAAGACCAGGAACGACGGTATTGCCAGCACCGCCCCGAGCTTGAAGCCGATAAGGCTTGCCCAGATGCCTGACAGAAGCATTACGATACCGCCGACCAGGAGCGTGGCTCCCAGCGGTCTCAGGATCGGAGATCTATCCACAAAAGCACCGGGCGTTCAACGCTATGGAGCGATATAAGATTTTTCAGTTAAAAAACGAAGAATGGAAGGGGTTTGGGCTCAGAGCTGGATCTCTATGCCCAGCTTCTCTGTGAGCTCCTTGTACCGGTTGCGGATGGTGACCTCCGTCACTCCCGCAATGTCGGCCACCTCGCGCTGCGTCCGGCGCTCGTTGCACAGGATGCTGGCGATGTATATGGCGGCCGCCGCCACTCCGGTAGGGCCGCGCCCCGAGGTCAGCTCCTTCTTGGAGGCGTCCTTCAGGATCTCGGCGGCCTTGCTCTGCACCTCCCCGCTCAGCTTGAGCTCGGAGCAGAACCTCTGCACGTAGTCCTGGGGGCGGGTGGGCATCAGCTTGAGCTTCAGCTCCCTGGTCATGAACCGGTAGGTACGACCGATCTCCTTCCTTCCGACGCGGGAGGAGTTGGCGACCTCGTCCAGCGTCCTGGGGACGTTGCACTGGCGGCACGCCGCGTACAGCGATGCGGCGACCACTCCCTCGATGCTGCGGCCGCGGATGAGGTTCTTGTTGACCGCCTTACGATAGATCATGGCCGCGGTCTCTCTTACGTTTCGCGGAAGCCCCATGGCCGAGGCCATGCGGTCCAGCTCGCTCAGGGCGAAGGCCAGGTTCCTCTCGGTGGCGTTCGACACCCTGATGCGGCGCTGCCACTTGCGCAGCCTGTACAGCTGCGCCCGGTTGCGGGTCGGGATGCTCTTGCCGTAGCTGTCCTTGTTCTTCCAGGAGATCTCGGTGGAAAGTCCCTTGTCATGAATGGTCAGGGTCATCGGGGCGCCGGTCCTGGCCCTCTTCTCTCCCTGCTCCACGTCGAACGCCCTCCATTCCGGTCCCTGGTCGATGAACTGGTCGTCGAGCACCAATCCGCAATCCTCGCAGATGAGCTCGCCCCTCTCGTAGTCCCTTACCAGATGCCTGCCGGAGCACTCCGGGCATTTCTCAATCTCTTCGGTCCCTTCTCTTACCTTTACCATACTGTTTGACCTCCTCGACGTAGACCTGCTTTCCCACGGCCCCTAGCAGGCTGTCCTTTCCGGTGGGATCGACCATCACATAGGGGGAGTCGACCGGGCCGAAGACCCTCCTGACCTGTCCCAGCGGCTTGCTCCTGTTGTCCACCACCCTGTCCCGTGGGTAGGGGGCGAACGAGGCTCTCACGACGAGCCGTCCATCAAAAGTTATGTCCTGAATCACGCCCAAAAGCTTCATCATGCCACTCGGTCCACTATCCTGACCGGTATGTTCAAGTACAAAGGAAAAGAAGTATTTATAATCTCCGATATCCTTTTTTATTTTCTCATGTCGAGGACGGGACACTGGCAATATATCCCACGCCTCGGCCTAGCAAGATTGATACGCCGCGAGAGACTACCTCGCGGCATGGAGATATCGAAGGACCACCCCCGCTACCGCTCCCTGGTGACGAGGGAGAGGATGTCCGAGCTGGTCAGGGAAGGAGTGGTCGCTCCCACCGGGCTCATCGCCCACGGCCGGGGGGAGGCGTTCGACTACCTGCTCGGCGAGAGGACCGTTCCCGCCGCCAATCATGCGGCCAGGGCCGCCGCCGCGTACCTTCTGGAAGCGGAAAGCCCGGTCATCACCGTCAACGGCAACGCCGCGGGGCTGTGCGCCGAAGGCCTGATCTCTCTCGCCAGGGCGGTGCCGGCGCGCCTGGAGGTCAACCTGTTCCATCGCAGCCCGGAGAGGGTGGAGCGCGTGTGCCGCTACCTCGAGAACGCCGGGGCCAGCGACCTGCTGGGCAGGGAGCAGGACGCCTGGCTGGAAGGCATCGCCTCGGACCGCGCCCGCTGCGCCGTCGACGGCATACGCGCCGCGGACGTCGTCCTGATCCCGCTGGAGGACGGGGACCGCGCCGCGGCCCTGGCCGCGGCCGGGAAGGTCGTGCTGGCGATCGATCTCAACCCCCTCTCCAGGACCGCCGTGGCCGCCAAGGTCGCGGTGGTGGATGAGCTCACCAGGGCCGTGCCCAACATCGAACGCCACCTGATCGAGCTGCGCGACCTCCCGGACGAGCGCCGCCGGCTGATCGCGGAGTTCAGCAACGAGCAGAACCTTGAAAGGATGCGGAATGCCATGTGCGAGACCCTCCACCAAAAGGGCTAATATCGCCGTTCCCAATGCCACCGCGGTGTTCCATTGGACGATCTGTTGCAGAAAGGCGTGAGGAGGCTGGAGTGGGCGAGGGCGCACATGGGCGTGCTGGCGGACGTCCGGGAGCGGCTGGCCAGGGAGCAGACCCTTAAGGGCCTCAAGATCGGCATGGCCCTGCACGTGGAGGCCAAGACCGGCATGCTGGCCCTGACGCTCAAGGAAGCGGGGGCCGAGGTGCGCTTGGCATCCTGCAATCCGCTCTCCACGGACGACTCGGTCTCGCTGGCGCTGCGCGAGCACTACGGCCTCGAGACCTATGCCAAGAAGGGGGAGAGCAACGAGGAGTACTACGCCAATCTGAACGCCGTGCTGGACATGGCGCCCGATTTCGTGGTGGACGACGGCGCCGACCTTATCACCATTCTCCACACATCCCGCCGCGAGCTTCTCGCCGGCGTCCGCGGAGGGAACGAGGAGACCACCACCGGCGTCATGCGCCTCCGTGCAATGGCCGAGGAGGGGGTGCTCCGCTTCCCCATAATGTCCGTCAACGACGCTCACATGAAGTTCCTGTTCGACAACCGCTACGGGACCGGGCAGTCCACCTTCGACGGCTTCATGAACGCCACCAACCTGCTCGTCGCCGGCAAGCGGCTGGTGGTGGCCGGCTACGGCTGGTGCGGGCGCGGCATCGCGATGCGCGCCAAGGGCCTCGGAGCGAACGTCATCGTGACCGAGGTCGACCCCGTCAGGGCGATCGAGGCGAAGATGGACGGCTTGGAGGTCATGCCCATGCTGGACGCCGTCCGGGTCGCGGACATCATCATCACGGCCACGGGCAACAAGGACATCCTGCGGCGGGAGCACATCGAGGCGATGAAGGACGGGTGTGTGCTGGGCAACAGCGGCCACTTCGACAACGAGGTGTCGAAGACCGCGCTGGAGTCCCTGGCCGGAGCGCCGGTGAGGGTGCGGGAGCTGGTCGACCAGTACAACCTCTCCGACGGACGGAAGGCCTACCTCATCGCGGAGGGCCGCCTGATGAACCTGGCCGCCGGGCAGGGTCATCCGGTGGAGATCATGGACATGAGCTTCGCCATACAGGCGCTGAGCCTGGAGCACCTGGTGAAGAACCACGCCCGCATGGAGCCCAAGGTGTACAACGTGCCGAAGGAGCTGGACCAGCAGGTGGCGCGGACCAAGCTGAAGGTGATGGGCGTGCGCATCGACGAGATGACCGCTGAGCAGAAGAAGTATCTGGAAGGGTGGCAAGAGGGCACATGAGGCCGTTCCTCACCGTGTACGGGCACGTGTGCCTCGATCAGATCATGACCCTGGAGCGGTTCCCGGAGCCGAACACCTCGGTGGACATCCTGGCGAAGCACCGCTACTTCGGGGGCACCGGCGCCAACATCGCCACCGTGGCCGCGGCGCTTGGCGTTCCCACTGCCCTCGTCTCCTACGTGGGCAGCGACCTTCCGGAGGACTTCCGGGAGAGCATGGCAGCGCGCGGCGTCGACCTGTCGGAGGTGGTGACGGTCGACGGCTACGAGACCTCCACGGTGCTGATCGTCACCGATGCTCATCAGAACCAGATCGCCTACGTGTACCAGGGCCCGATGCGGAGCATGGGGGACTTCGAGCTGCTGACCGCCCGGGCCTCGGAGTCGAAGGTCGTCCACATTTCCACCGGCCGTCCCGAGTACTACCTGCCTTTGATGGAAAAGCTGCGCTCCATGGGAAAAGAAATATCGTTCGATCCGGCGCAGGAGGTCCATCACATCTGGTCGGCGGAGACGTTCCCCCGGGGCATCGCGCTGGCTGACACCTTCTTCTGCAACGCCAACGAGCTGCGCACCGCGCTGCGGTACATGGGCGCCCAGCGTCCGGAGGGGCTGCTGGACCATGTGGGCACGCTGATCACCACCCGGGGAGCGGAGGGCAGCGTCGCGTACACCGCCGAGGGAACGAGGGCGGTCCCGGCCGCCCGTCCGGACAGGGTGGTCGACCCCACTGGGGCGGGGGACGCGTTCCGCGCAGGCTACTACGCTGGTCGCTACTACGGCCACGGCCTGGAGGAATGCCTCGCCTACGGCAACTCCGCCGCCTCGTTCGTGCTGGAAGCGAAAGGAGGCGTGGGCAAGGTGCCCACCTGGGAGATGGTGGAGGAGCGGGCCGCGCCCGTGCTAGACCGCCTGTGAGGTGAAAGATGCCAGCAAATTTTACGGTCGAAAATTTTATTATTCAACATAGGCTAATGGTCAGGAAGGTGAGAGTTTGGCAGTGGGGTTCGTACTGATAAGCACAGCACCCGCAAAGGAGCACGAGGTCTACAACGAGCTCCTGAAGGTGAAGGAGGTAGTGGAACTGCATCCGCTGTTCGGCGAATACGACCTCATCGCCAAGATCGAGGCCTCCGACTTCAACCTCCTGGGTCAGGTGGTCGTCAACAAGGTGCGATCGCTGCCCGGGGTAATCGATACCAAGACGCTCACGGGAATAAAGTTCTGAACACAGGTGAAAAAATGGAACTGATGGAATTCATTACGGTAATGCTGTTGACACTGGGTCTGTTCCTGCTGCTGGCAGGTATCTTCACCGCATATTTCGGAAGCGGGAAGAGCCGGATCATCGGCGTGGTACTGCTCATCGTCGGCCTGCTTGTCGGCATCCTCTGGGTGTTCATGGACTACTCCGGTGTCATCTCGGTGGCTCTCACCGATGTCATCTGGACTGCCTTCGTCAACATCCTGGCCGCCGCCATCGGCGCGCTGATCGCCATCGGGGCTTTCCTGCTGGCCATCATGAAGTCCTGAGCCAGGCGCTCCGAAACCCCTTCCAGCACAACCTTTTTTATTCGCTTGTTGATTGCAGCATTCATGCCAAATGTCCTTATCATCCTGGGCAGCAAGAGCGACGCCCCGGTGGCAAGCAAGGCCTCCGGACTGCTCAGGGAGTTCGGAGTGACCAGCGAGACCAAGGTGGCATCGGCCCACCGCACCCCGGACCTGGTGCGCAAGCTCGTCACCGAGTCCGACGCCGAGGTCCTCATCGCCATCGCCGGTCTGTCGGCAGCCCTGCCAGGCGCGGTAGCGGCCGCGACCACCCGCCCGGTCATAGGCGTGCCGGTCAGCGGGAAGGTCAACCTCGACTCGATCCTCAGCATCGTCCAGATGCCGGGTGGGGTGCCGGTGGCGGCGGTCGGCCTGGACCGGGGGGACAACGCCGCCCTCCTGGCCGTGCAGATCCTGGCGCTCAAGGACGAGCGCCTGGCGGAGCGGCTGGCCAAGCACCGCAGGGACATGGCCGAGGCAGTGGAGCGGGATTCCGAGGAGTTGAGCAAGGATGTTTGATGCCGAAGCGTTCGTCAACGAGAAGGTCGAGGAGGTCAGGGGCGCGATCGAAGGGAGGGCCATCATCGCCTGCTCGGGCGGGGTGGACAGCACCGTGGCCGCGGCGCTGGTGTCGAAGGCGATCGGCGACCGCCTGCTGACCATCTACGTGAACAACGGCTTCATGCGCAAGGGCGAGACCGAGGCCGTGGAGGCGATGTTCAAGCGGGTCGGCATGAACTACCGGCTCATCGACGCGTCGGACGAGTTCTTCGACGCCATGAAGGGCGTCACCGACCCGGAGAGGAAGCGCAAGATCATCGGGGAGCGTTTCATCAGGGTGTTCGAGAGAGAGGCCAAGGAGTACGGCGCTAAGTACCTCGTCCAGGGCACGATCGCGCCCGACTGGATCGAGAGCGGCGACGGGGTCCGGGACACCATCAAGAGCCACCATAACGTGGGCGGCCTCCCGAAGGACATGGACCTCACGCTGGTGGAGCCGCTGCGCGACCTGTACAAGGACGAGGTGCGCAAGGTGGCGCGGTATCTGGGCGTCGAGGTGGCGGAGCGGCAGCCGTTCCCCGGGCCGGCCCTTGCGGTCCGCGTCATCGGCGAGGTGAACCGCGAGTCGGTTGCCATCGTCAGAGAGGCGTGCGCCATCGTGGAGGAGGAGCTGGAGAAGGCCGCGGCGGCCGGGAAGATGACGCTGCCGTGGCAGTACTTCGCCGTCCTGCTGCCCTGCCAGACGGTCGGCGTGCATGGCGATGTCAGAGCGTACGGCCGCACCATCGCGGTCCGCGCCGTGGAATCGGTGGACGGGATGAGCGCCGCCTACTCCAAGGTGCCGCACGAGGTGCTGGAGAGGATCTCGGTGCGCATCACCAACGAGATGAAGAGCGACGTCAACCGCGTCGTCTACGACATCACCAACAAGCCGCCGGCCACCATCGAGTTCGAGTGAGGGATCGAGAGGGGGCGGCGACTGGCCAACCCATACAATGGGGCCCGGCCAGGACGCCGCTCTCTGCATCCACCCCAATGATGCGGCGGAATCCATGTGGCCGATCGGCCCTTCCACCCGAGTCTTGGGGCATGCCTTTGTTCCCTTCTTGTTGGCGTCGGAGTATTCTGATCTCTTGCTAGACTACGATATTTTTCGTGGCCGTTCGGCGGGCCCCTACCACATGACAATATTGTCTCACTAAGTTCGTCGATCATCAGCGGGCCCGCTCCTCACTACACGGTCCGAATGAAGGCGGACCTATCTGCCCGTTATAATACGCCTTATTACAATTGTAAGATAATAATATATATCGAAATAGAATTCTACTGACCAATAATGGGGAAGTGTCCGATGCGTTCCGTTCTCTCAATGCCGATGCTGAAGCTCGCCAGCGTGTTCTGCGTCCTTATCCTGCTCATGACGACGCTTCAAGTCGCCACCGGTGCCGTGGCCGACGACGCCGTCGAGGGGCCGGCGTACGATATGGACACGATGTGGGTACCGCTCAAGCAGCTCACCATATCGAACGATGAGGCCGTTCTGCCCTCAGCCGCCTCGACTTTATCGTCCATCCACGTTACCTGGGCCGACGTATCGGACGAAGGAATGGAACTTCGCTGGAAGCGTTCGGACGACAGCGGGAGAATATTCACGGCCGATCGTCCGATCTCTCCGAGATTTGCTTTGATCGAGAACATACAAATCGTCTGCTCCGACGATGACGGCATCGTCGCCGTGGTCTTTTCGGCGCGGTCCACCGCGGATGGCGATGCCGCCATACACATTGTCGCATCAGCCGATGGAGGCGCCAACTGGACCCAGGCGCACTCGGTAGCGCCAGGCCGTCAGGCAGCAGTGTCTCTGTTCAACGGCTCCATATATCTCGGGGTCTTCAGCAGCACCGGCGGAATGAGCGTGTTCTCCATAATCCAGCTTGATGTGGACGGGACCTCGCTGACCGCCTCGGGAACACTACTGTCCATGCAGGCCCCGGAATCCATGGTGAAGATGCTAAGCGGTCCAGGCGGCATCGATTTCTCGCTGGCCCTAGGACCTGGCCCCCGCCATATCATCTATGGGAGAGTGGGCTACGATTCAACTCTGACGGTCCAGCCGACCGCAGTGTGGACGGTATCCGGTGTCATCTCTGACATGGAGCTCGGAACGATCAATGGTTGCCTATCAATGATGATAGGCGCGAACGATGGAACATCCTTCTCGTTGATGCATGGCGATATGGTTGGTGATCCTACTGCCTGGAGGTTCTACGAACTCCTCCGAAGTGAGGGAAGCATCGGTGACCTCTCGTGGTCCGTTAGCCCCGATGAAGATGTCATCGCCTGGGAAGAAAGTAAAGATGGCTCCCCCTCCATCGCGGTGAGCACCATGTCAAACGGCCTGCTGGGCGATCCACGTGTCATAAGCGGGCCTGGGACGGCAGCGTCGCACCCCTCGCTGGTGCGGAACGACGTCGACGTGATCTCATGCATTTTCGCTTCGTCTGACTGGTCGAAAAGCGAGGCCTATCTGGCGAGGGACCTCGAATTCGTCACGCCTGACATCGTAAGGTTGATAGATTGGATGGACCAGCGCGACCCGGCGGTGTTCCACGGCGGGGAGAGGTCGAGGAGCAGCGCGGTCGAGCGGCTCGTCGGCATCGCCGACTCCTTCTACGCGAAGAACGTCCCAGAGGCCCACCGGCAGATAGCCGATCTGCAGAACGAGCTTGATGGCGCCGGAACGGATGATCTGACGTTCAATATACTCTATCCTGAGGCCTTCAATGTCGAAGCAAAGTTGGACGCCAATTTGGGCCATCTTCTGATCGACGGGGTGCCGTCGCTAGATGGATATGTGCCAATGGCTATGCAACAGTCCGCTGCGCTGGAGAACCCCTTGTTCGCTAATATAAAGGCGATCACGAACCCCTCTTCTCGTACGGTAACAATCTCATGGCACACTACCGCGGACAGCCCCACAGGCAATTATGTATACTATGGCAAAAGCAAACCGACGGAAAGGGTCGCCGTGGGAGGCCCGAACTCCACATTCCATTCTGTCACGTTGGCTGGATTGCCGAGAGATAGGGGATTTTATTACTATGTCATGTCCGGATCTAGTCGGTCACAAACATACTCGTTCTTGATGAATGTAAGAATCGAAAGCACGTCCACGATGCCGGAATTCAACACCTCAACGGTCTCCTGGACCACGAACTCCAATTGCGTCTGCACCATAGAGTATGGGAATACCACATCGTATGGTTCAAGCGCGATGGTGACCTCTTCTGAGGATGGAACATCTCATGATTCTGTCCTAGAATGCCTGTCTGAAGGGACCACATATTATTACAGAATCAGAGCAGAATTCTATCAGTCTAGCTCATTCTATCATGTCCAAACAGGGTCGTTCATTACATACAGTCTGTCGATCCGTGATGTCGAAGTCGATGTTGGGCTGACCGCGGCCAATATCAGCTGGTCCACCGGCCTCGGCTCGACATGCACTCTCGACTATGGAACCTCACCGTCGCTTGGCATGTCGGCCACTGTCTCCTCGACCGTTGACATGCTGACCCACTCGGTCAGTTTGACCCAACTCACGGAGGATGCGACGTATTTCTTCAGGATCGGTGCCGATAGGACCGCCCTTCCTTCGAGGCACATCGAGCACAGTTCAACGTTCTGGACATTGGCCATAGTGATCACCAACGCTACGGCGTCCTCCCCAGAAACGGCCAAAGTGGCTGGAACGATAGAGTTCGAATGGGACACCAATCGCGCAAGCACGGGACAGGTGCAGTACGGTACGTCCCCCGGAGCTCTCACCGGAGTGGCGAACGGCTCTCTCGCGACGCACCATCATGTCAGGCTGGAGGGACTTCAGCCAGGCATCGTCTACTACTATCGGATGGTATCTTCGATCCCTGCCGATGTGACGAAGAACGCCGTCCATGAAGGGTCGATTATGGTGAACATAATCCATGGCCTGGTGGCAAGGACCGGATTCTCAGATGGACGCAATGGTATTGAGACGACAGTCACGATCAGCTGGTTTACTGCTGTCGATGTGAGAGATAGCTTTGTCTACTTCGGAGATGGCGTCACCAGCGAGCAGATATGGGCATATGGTCACAGTGGCTACATGAGCGCAGAGATCGATGGGTGGAACGGGAACAGTCTGCCGGCGGACATCGATTATGTGTATTGGCTCTATCACAGGACATATGCAGGCGTTGTTTTCAACAGCCCTGCCTATTCGGTCGTCACGAATGTGACCTTGTTTAACCTTGAGGCGAATCCATCATCGAACGAGGCGATCCTTTCCTTGGCATCAGGTCGTGATTGCACAGTATACATCGACTACGGTCTCACCACCGCCTATGGGCGGACAGGGGTGGTAAGCTCGGTGCCAGGTGGCGTTCCCGGCATGCCAAGTGCCTATGACCTCGCTCAGTTCACCACACACTTGTCAGGTCTGGACTTCGATACCTTGTACTACTATAGGGTCTGGGTGGAGCACTCTAGGTTTCCTCAGTTCTATACTGTCTATGATGGCTCTTTCAGAACGGCGGTGATGGGGATAGAGGACCTCACCACATGGTCCACGGCGGATTCGATCATTATCTCTTGGACGACGAACCGGGCCGCCACGACTCAGGTGGGGTACAGGACTTCTGCTGATGGGCCGATGATGCTCGCCACGGGCGAGCATGGGACCGAACATATAATCGCGATCAGCGGGCTTTCTCAGAACACTCAGTATACGTTCGTAGTCTCCTCCGCCGCCATCGACGGATCGAACGTGTCATGCGAAAGATCCGGTTCTTCGACCACCCAGCCGTCCTCCGTATATGATTTTGATATACTATTCCTTGAGAATCAGACCGCCGTCGTTAGTTGGAGGACCAACTTCATCGGCTCGTCGGTGGTCAAGGTCCAAGGGGGCGGGCAGTACGAAACCTATTCCTATTTTATCGGCACCAACGGATTAGAGCACACTGTTATGTTGCCAGGCCTCAACGCCGGCCGCAATTATAGATGCTGGATTTATTCTGTTCCAGAGGTCGATGCGTCAGCAAACGTCACCGATGGGGTGGCCCACAAGTTCCGTGCGACCCTCTCCATATCCAATATATCGGTGGTGTTCACGAGCCTTACCAGCGTCCGTATCAGCTGGACCACCGATCACCTCTCTACATCCATAGTGGGCTTGGATAGGCGTGCTTCCACAAGCATAATCACAAACCCCTACCCCCGTGACGAATACGGTCTGTACAACGGGCCTTCGGGGGTAAGGGAACATTACGTTGAGATCTCGGGACTGAGGACGTCGACAACATATTATTTCCAAGTACGCTCGGACTGGAACGGAGTTATCGCCACGTCGGGATGCTATTCGTTCACGATCTCCCAATTGACGATAGGTTCCGTTTCGGTCTCGGGCCTCGATCACACGTCTGTGACGATCCACTGGAACACTAATCTTGATGCGACCGGTGTCGTTCAGATCGCCGCATGCGTTCCGGCGGATGCTGAATCGGTCTGGGCGTCGGGTGGATATGTGAGCGCGTTTGGCTCGCCCGGAACGTCGCATGCCGTCACCATCGACGGGCTCATCCACGGGACGGAATATTGTTTCAGGGTCTATTCCGAACAAATCGATTCATCCGCGATTAATGCAAGCTCGTCGTTCGGCTCCTTCTTCACTGGACTGCGGATCGTCAACATCGTCAGCAGTTCGGTCGATGGCGTGGTCACGATACGATGGAATACCAATATGCCGTCCGACTCCACGGTATGGTGGGGGTTTTCAGATTCCTATGGGGCGCTGATCACCGATGGTACGTATACGCTCTCACATAGCGTCTCGTTTAGAACGAGTATCAGTTCTACAGCGCACCATGTCAAGGTCGGCTCCTCAGACGGGTTCGAGAACGCTGAGAGCGCCGACATGATCGTTGTAAGCGACGTCATCTCAATACGCGACGTCGCCGTAACGATCATGGCGACCGGACAGGTACGCATCACTTGGAGCACCGATTACGTAGGTTCGAGCAGCGTGAGCTATGGTACGACGGCCTCTTACGGTTCGATCGTGACGAGTAGCGGAGGTACGGCCCATACAGTGGACATTGTGAACCTGTTGCCCGGTACGTCGTATCACTTCATGGTCCGTTCGCAGTCCAGTTCCACTCTGAACGATGTGGTCAACAGCGCCGATCTCCAGTTCGCCACTCCAATCGACGATGACGCCGGACAAAAGGCGGATGCAGGGAACAACATAGCAAGCTCGTTGCTCATAGTTCCCCTAGAGTTCACCGGAGCTCTCAGCAGCGTGAACGATCTGAACGACTTCTACAGTGTATATCTGCACGCTGGTCAGCGGGTCGAGGTGACCATGGCAGTGCCTGGCGGCTTCGACTACGACGTGTATGTGCTTGATCCGCAGGGTGCTCTGAAAGCGAGTAAGTGTACCCGAAGCTCCGGCGGAACGGAGTACATCGAGCATGTGGCTGATACGGATGGCCGATGGTTCATCGACGTTCGGCACCATTCGGGCACTGGTCGTGCGGTATATACCTTGAAGGTGAGCATCTCGTCCAGCGTCCTGGACCACATCTCCCTGCAGATTGGCGCGTCCGGCGACAATGATGTGATGCAACATCTCCAAGGTCTCTCGGTCCATGACGGGTGGTCGTCCCCGAGCGGCGGCATGCGCGCCGGGACGGCGGGTTCCACGCTCCTTCTCAACCTATATGGTGGCACCTATCAGATGTCCACTGATTATCTGCTGACGTTCACCTACTACTCCACGAGCGACGTGACCGTCTCCGTCTACAACGGGGTCGGTTGGGTCGACGTCGGAACGCTCCCCGGCCGCACGGCCATGCGGGCCGCTTCCATGATCGTCCCGTGCGACATCTTCCATGATTCCCTCGACGGGGCTCCGGGCATGAACGTGAAGGTGAGGTTCTCCAATGCCATGCATCTCTATCACGTTGATGGCACCTCATACTCGTTCGTCACCGACATCTCTTCTGTAGAGCACTGTCCTGGCGTGATGCTCGAGTCCGGCTGGTCGGCGGACGGGGTGATGAACGGCAATGCCGGAGCCACGTTGATTGTCAATGCACCGAGCTCCGACGTTCAATACATGTTAAGGCTCGATTACCACGACTCACAGGGCGGCGTGGAGGTCCAGCAGCAGACCTCCGCCTCCTCCTGGGTCTCGCTCGGCACGCTGAAGCGGTGGGGCCAGACGGCCGTGGTCCTGCTGGATCCGGAGTACTACGATGCTCTGTCCTCGGCGATGGGCATGAACGTGCGCGTCAAGCTCGTCTCTCCGGTCAACAATGTATCATCCATCGCCATAATGCCGTCTAAAGCCCTGACCGACGTTGGCATCCCGGGCGACTCGAGCGTCGCCGTTCACGTGCTGGGCATGAGCGTAAATGACGACGGGGCATGGAGCGCTCCGACCATCGTGGACGGCCGTACCGTCCGCCAGACCGTCACGGGCAGCGGGTCGCTCCTGCTGAACGGGGTGCTCAGCGATTGCTCCTATGAGGTAAGGATAGTCTATCGCGCATCACAGAACGGGGTCATCTCGCTATGGAACGGTGCATCGTACATCGCCTGCACCTCCCTGATCGGCGACAACGCATGGCGTGAAGCGGTCTTCCGCGTCGATCCATCCAGCTACTTCGACGTCTTCGCCAATGGTGGGATGAACCTCATGTTCAGGCTCAGCGCTCAAGGGACCTATGTAGACAGCATGAGCGCCTCGATCGATTCCGACGGCGATCGGCTCAGCGACGCCTACGAGGCGGATCGCATCGGGAACGCATACGCTCTCGACCCCTTCTCGGCTGACACCGACTCCGATGGCCTCAGCGACAGCGAGGAGCTGGCGGCCGGCACCG
>DATD01000017.1:479-11907 GCA_002504525.1 Methanomassiliicoccus sp. UBA345 | reverse complement strand
GCACGGTAAAGCGGACCGCCGAGAATGGCCAGGGCTTCTACCGACGACGGCAGCTCAGAGTGTTCGACGAGGCGCGCTATCGTCGCAGAGCGCTCGTGGAGACGGTCAACTCTATGCTCAAGCGTTTGTCGGCAGTGGTGCGTACTCGCAGCGAGCGCGGCCAGTATGCCGAGCTGGCATTGCGCGCTGTCGCGCACAACGCCGGGCGAGCGGCGTTGCTCGCTAGCGGTGGGTGATTTCTACAGAGCAGTCCCCGGCGACCCTTCACTTCCGCCAGGCGCATCGCCTTCCAGCATCGGTAACGATGTCGCGATGGTCGAACGCCAGCTCCGGCAGCGCTTCCATTGAGAAGAACGCCGCCTCGGACGCGTCGTCCCCGGCGCGGAGGGAGCCGCTCCTTACCACCAAACGGTAGGCGAGGGTGCAGATGTGGCCTCGAGGATCGCGTCCCGGGCGGGTGTACGCGCCGACGAGATCGAGCACCTCGGTGCGCAACCCCGTCTCCTCCTCCACTTCCCGCACCACGCACTCCTCCGCCGACTCATCCACCTCCATGAAGCCGCCAGGGAGGGCGTAGCTCTCGGCGAAGGGGTCGTTTCTCCTCCTCACGAGCAGCACCCTGTCCTCCTGGATGACGATCCCGTCGGTCCCGAAGACCGGGTTGCGATATAGGTGTCGCAGCTGATCGGCCATGCGGCGGCTGCGGCACTCGAACTCCTGCAGTAGCCGTTCGCCCTCCGCCGTCAGCCGCACGACGCCGTCCGCGGACGACGTCAGCGGCGTTCGGCAGCATCGCTCCGCCCGCTCCAGCAGCGCCGCGGCATCGTCGACCGTCATCGAGGCCGCCGCGGACGCCGATGCGAGCGAACCGCTCTCCGCGATGAGGCGCAGCAGCTTGGCTTCCGCCTCCCCCAGCAGCCTCCGGTCCCCATCGCTCAGCCATGTGCTGTAATCAAGGCGATACGGCATCACGCACCCATCGGCAAGAGATAGATTAATACTTCCTCCGGTTATGGGCGAACATGACCGACTGGAAGAGGAAGATCCCGACCATCATGACCTCCCAGGAGCTTCTTGACAGGGCGTTCGCCCGGGCCTCCAAGGCTGAGGTGCCGGGATCGGCGCCCTTCGACGCGGTCAAGAAGACCAACATCGCCAAGATCAACGGCATAGGGGACATGACCGTCACCACCCTGCTGAAGTACGTTCGCGCGTTCCCGCGCATGGAGCGAGAGGACGAGTTCTTCTCCGAGCTGGTGGACGTCGTCATCGGGCAGGACGAGCTGAAGAAAGCGCTGGCTTCGATCACCTGGTGCGCCGAGAAGGCGTCCCACCTGCAGCGGATGTACATGCACAAGGTCAAGAAGGCCGACTCCATCGATGTCGTGGCCAAGGCCACTAGGGAGTTCTATGGACGTTTTTCATCCATCATCAAGCAGATCGACAAGGACCTGCTGTTCGCCCAGAAGGCCAGGGACGCCCTCAAGGTGCTGCCGTCCGTCGATCCCGAGAAGCCCACCATCGTCATCGCCGGCTATCCCAACGTGGGGAAGTCGCAGCTGACCGAGCGGATCTCGAGCGCCCGCCCTGTCATCGCTTCCTACCCCTTCACCACCAAGGGCATCCAGGTGGGCCACTTCATCAGCGGATGGCGCACCTACCAGGTAGTCGACACGCCGGGACTGCTGGACCGGGAGCTGGAGGAGAGGAACGCCATCGAACTGCAGGCGATCCTCGCGCTGAAGTACCTGGCCGACATCATCGTGTTCATGTTCGATCCCTCAGAAACGTGTGGCTACACCATGGAGCGGCAGGAGGCGCTGCTGGAATCCATCCGCAGCAACTTCTCCGACATTCCGTTCATCGAGGTGGAGAACAAGGCCGACCTCGAGTGGGGCGGCACCGGCACCAGGCCCCGCATCTCGGCCTCGACCGGCGAAGGCGTGGAGGAACTGGTGAAGATGATCGAGGCCAAGCTGAGAGAGGGCCGCATGGAAAGGATGGACGAGCTGCCGCATTGACGTAAATGCAGAGATTCGCCCGGCCGAAGGGGCGGGCGCTCTCTTTATCACCTGCTTATGCCTGACCGTAAGGTGAGGGGGACGGCGAATGGTTAACGTGGCGTGCAGCAAGGCCATGGAGGATTACTTCAACGGCCTGATCGACGAGGCCGACAGATGCTATGCCGTCGCCCGAAAGGCCCGCGCCCGCGGCCTGGACCCCGAGACCTTTGTAGAGATACCTAGGGCCGATGATCTCGCATCCAGGGTGGAGAAGCTGCTGGAGCCCTGGCACGTCGAAGGCGTCGCCGAGCGCATCAGGGAGCTGTCGCTGAAGCACAACCGAGAGGAGGTCTCTCTCCTCATCGCCAAGGAGATGGCCGGCCAGCCCTCCAAGTCGCGGGAGGACGCAATCGACCGCGCGGTCCGGGTGGGACTGGCGGTCCTGACCGAGGGCATCCTGGTGGCGCCGCTGGAAGGCATCGCAGGCGTCAAGGTGGGCCAGAACAGCGACGGCACCGACTACCTGTCCCTCAGTTTCGCAGGCCCCATCAGGGCGGCCGGCGGCACGGGCCAGGCGCTGAGCGTGCTCATCGCCGACGTCGTTCGCCGGGAGTTCGGCATCGGCAAGTACATACCGACCGATGGGGAGGTGCAGCGTCTGAAGGAGGAGATACCTCTATACAAGCAGTGCCAGCACCTTCAGTACGCGCCCGGCAACGAGGAGATCGAGATCATCGCCCGCAACTGCCCGGTGTGCATCGACGGTGAAGGGACGGAGGACGCGGAGATCTCCGGGTTCCGCGACCTGCCGCGCATCGAGACCAACAAGGTGCGCGGAGGCGCATGCCTGGTCATATCGGAGGGCATGACCCTCAAGGCGCCCAAGATCCAGAAGCACACCAGGAAGCTGGGCATCGACGGCTGGGAGTTCATCGACGAATATCTGGAGTGGAAGAAGAAGCACAACGCCAAGGAGGGGGACGAGGAGAAGGACAACAAGGTCGGGCCGGACTCCAAGTACCTCAAGGACATGGTGGCCGGCCGCCCGGTCATCGGGCATCCGTCCATGCCGGGAGGCCTCCGCCTACGCTATGGCAGGGGCCGCACCGCCGGGCTGGCCGCCCTGGCCATCAACCCCGCCACCATGGTGGCGCTGGACGACTTCCTCGCCATCGGCACGCAAATCAAGATCGAGCGGCCCGGAAAGGCCGGGGCCGTCACTCCTTGCGACACCATCGAGGGTCCGATACTCCTGCTGCAGAACGGCGACCTGGTCCAGGTCCATACCACCAAGGAAGCGAAGGAGCTGAAGGGCAAGGTAGCCGAGATAGTCGACCTGGGGGAGGTGCTTCTCGCCTACGGCGAGTTCATGGAGAACAACCACGTGCTGGTCCCCGGCGCGTTCTGCCCGGAATGGTACCGCGTGGAGCTAGAATCGAAAGGACCGCTGCCGGACGACTGGGAGGCCCCGTCGTACGAGCGCGCCAAGGAGATCTCCCGTCAGTTCGGCGTTCCACTGCATCCGGCGCACAACCTGTTCTGGTACGACATCCCGCTGGAGGAGCTGCAGCCCCTTCGCGCGCACATCATCGCCACCGGCCGTTTCGAGGGCGACCACCTGACGGTCGCCAAGCAGAAGGCGGCCAAGCGCACCCTGGAATGTCTCGGGGCCCTGCACCGCATGGAGGCTGGCCGCGTGCGCATCGATCATTACGCCCTTCCGCTCCTGGAGGGACTGGGCCTCCGCGCCGAGGATGGTAAGATCGTCGAGGCCGCCCCGCTCGCGGACCCCGGCGCGGAGGCCATGGCCGGCCGCGACCGCTACGATTCCGCGACCCTCCGGGCGGTGTCGGCCGCCCTGGGCATCGAGGTGCGCGCCAGGGCGGTGGCGCGCATAGGGGCGCGGATGGGGCGGCCGGAGAAGGCCAAGGAGCGCAAGATGAAGCCCCCGCCGCATTCCCTGTTCCCGCTGGGAACGGCCGGCGGCATGCAGCGGCTGGTGTCCACCGCCGCAGCCTCGGGCATAATCTCGGCGGAGATGGGCATCCGTCAGTGCACCGCCTGCGGCAAGAACACCTACATGTGCTCCTGCCCCGAGTGCGGCGGACATACGCGGCCATCGAACCGCCCGGCCGAGCAGAAGGTCGATCTCAAGGGCATGATGGCAGCTGCCATGGAGCGGATCGGCATGAAGGGGACGCCGCCGGAGATCAAGGGGGTTCAAGGGATGATATCCAAGAACAAGACCCCTGAGGCGCTGGAGAAAGGCATCCTTCGCGGCAACCATGACATCTTCGTGTTCAAGGACGGCACCATCCGCTACGATATGACCGACGTGCCGACCACTCATTTCCGGCCGAGGGAGATCGGCCTGAGCGTTGAAAAGGCCCGGGCCCTCGGCTACGTCAAGGACACTCACGGCGCTGAACTGGTGGACGCCGAGCAGGTGTGCGAGCTCAGGGTGCAGGACCTGATCGTGGCGAACAGCTGCGGTGACTATCTGGTCAAGATAGCCAATTTCATCGACGACCTGCTGGAGAGGTACTACGGCCTGCCACGGTTCTACAATGCTACCAAGCGGGAGGACATCATCGGGCACCTGACCATCGGCCTGGCGCCTCACACCTCGGGCGGCATCCTGTGCCGCGTCATCGGCTTCTGCCGCGCCGCGGTCGGATACGGGCATCCGTTCTTCCACGCCGCCAAGCGGCGCAACTGCGACGGCGACGAGGACTCCGTGATCCTTCTCATGGACGGCCTGCTGAACTTCAGCCGCTCGTTCCTGCCCGAACGCCGCGGCGGCCTCATGGACGCGCCGCTCGTTCTGACCACCCGGCTCGATCCCAACGAGATCGACAAGGAGGCCCACAACATCGACGTGGCATGGTCGTACCCGCTGGAGTTCTATAACGCCACTCTTGAGTACCTGCATCCCAAGGAACTGGAGAAAGTTATGGACCAGGTGGCGCGCCGCATCGGCTCAGCGCTGCAGTACGAGGGCTTCGGCTACACTCACGATACCTCGGACATCTCGGAAGGTCCGGTGGAATCGGCGTACAAGACGCTGGAGACCATGATGGACAAGATGAACGCTCAGCTGGAGCTCGCTCGAAAGATACGAGCGGTGGACACCAGGGACGTGGTGTCACGGGTCATCACCAAGCACTTCCTTCCCGACATGATCGGTAATCTGAAATCGTTCTCCTCGCAGTCGCTGCGGTGCACAAAGTGCGGTGCCAAGTACCGCCGCATCCCGCTCATCGGCCGCTGCTACTGCGGTCACAATCTCACTCTGACGGTTCACGAGAAGAGCGTGAAGAAATATCTGGAGATCAGCAAGGAGATCGGCGAGAAGTACGAGCTCGACGCGTACACGCAGCAGCGCATCGCTATCGTGGAGGAGTCGATGAACTCGCTGTTCGAATCGGACAAGATCAAGCGCTGCAAGCTCTCCGACTTCATGTAAGAACCGGCCCGCCATAAGGAACGTCAAGCGGCCTGGTCACGACGAAATGTTCTATAGATAACAGGATGAATAAAAGATAAAAGAGGAATGGGGAAGGGATTTACGCTGAGTCCATCTCTGAGACGCCCTCGCGGAACTCCTCGAAATCCTGCTCAAGGATCTCCAGCGCCTTGTGGAGCGTCTGCCTCGCGGTAAGCGAGCCATCGGTCTCGAACTCGAAGAGGAACTTGGTATCGTCGCCGCTGACGGTGATGGCGCCGATGTCACACGCCTCCTCGCAGGAGCGGCACAGGGTGCACGCCTCCAGGTCGTCCACTGCCGGTTTGCCGTCAATGGCCTTGAGCACATCGCGGGGGCAAGCGTTCACGCAGTCCAGGTCGCCCTCGCACTTCGCCAGGTCGACGTTGACGGTAGGGTAGTAGCGGTAGTTCGTTCCGGAGGTCACCTGCCACTTGATGTTCCTCTTGGCGGTACCCAGTTCGGCCGAGGCGTAGACCAGTATGGCCTGGCCCGGTCCCAGCCTTACGATCGGGACGAGCTCGTCCTTCACCTTGAGCTCCTGGCTTCCCAGGGGCTCCAGGTCTCCGGAGTACACGTCGCCGGGCCCCTTCTTGTTGAGCGAGTACATGATGGTGCAGGAGGGGCATCCTTCGCCCTCGCAGACGCACTTGTCCTTGTACACGTACAGGTCGGGGTCGGTCGGCACCGGGATGAGGCCCAGGCGGTGAGCGACGATCTCGTCGAACAGCGGGCTGACGCTCTCATACTCCTTCCCGTCCTCGTCCCTGATGGGTCCGAGGTGGAACTCCACGGTCTCGATGGCCATCTTGGGGATCTCGGTCATGAGGCACCGCCGGAGAGCGTTTGCTATGTCCGGGCGGACCCCCGAGATCACGAACTTCCCATGGCGGTCGGACAGGTCGATGATCTTCAGGTCCATGGATGCACCTTATACCCTGCGGCCCCTTCTTCCGCCCCTCTTCTTGGTGCCGTCGTGCGGTATGGGGGTCACATCCTCGATGCGCCCGATCTTCATACCCGCCCTGGCCAGGGCGCGGATGGCGGCCTGTGCGCCGGGACCGGGAGAGGTCGCGCGGTTTCCGCCGGGGGCGCGCACCTTGACGTGGAGGCCCTCGATGCCCTTCTCCCTGGCGATGTCAGCGACCCTCTCGGCGGCCCTCATGGCCGCGTACGGGGACGATTCATCCTTGGCCTGCTTGACCACCATGCCGCCGGTGGCCTTGGTGATGGTCTCGGCGCCGGTGATGTCCGTCAGGGTGATGATGATGTTATTGTAGCTGGCGAATATGTGAGCAATTCCCCATTTTCCCATGTTCACTCCTCCTGTGGGCGTTCGGGCAGGTCGGCCGACTCAGTCTCGTCGCCTTCCACCTGCTTGATCTCCTTCTCTACCCTTTCGGCGTTGGGGGTCCTTCCCTCGCGAGCGACCGGCGCCTCGGCGCGGGCCTCCTGCTTCGGGCCGGCCCTCAGGGGGTGCAACTCGTTGGATATGGGGCTGTGAGCGTTGAAGGCGATCTTCTCCTCCTCGCTCCTCTTTACCAGGTATCCAGGTATGGTGACCTTGCGCCCGTCGATCGACACGTGGCCGTGCACGATGAACTGGCGGGCCTGCTTCGGGGTCGTTGCGAGACCCTTCCTCTGCACCAGGGTCTGAAGGCGGCGATTGAGCAGCGCCTCCGAGCTCAGGCCCAGAACGTCGTCCAGGGTGCTGCCGTCCATCGGCAGCAGGCCCATGCGGGCCAGCTTCTTCAGCAGCAGGTCGGACTCCAGCTCAGCCTGCTCGTCGTTCAGCCTCACCCGTGCCTGAAGGTTCTTGGACTGCGTCCTGAGGTTCCTCAGGGCGGCCTGTGCCTTCCACAGCTCCCGCTTGTTCTTCAAGCCGTAGAGCTTGCAGGTCTCGGTCTCGGACTTGATGCGCTCCCCCCTCCAGGGGTGAGAGGGTGCATCGTAGCTCCTTCTCGGAAATTTAGGATCTCCCATGTTTTACACCATACCGGTTGTTCCCGCTGAGCGGGCTTACTTCTTCGCAGCAGGCTGGTTCTTCGTCCTGCTGACGCCCATGGTAAGGCCAGTCCTTCCGTTGGACCGGGTCTTCTGACCGCGAACTTTCTGTCCCTGCTCGTGCCTTACGCCTCTGTAGCTGCGAATCATCTTCAATCTGTTGACGTCATCCTTCCTCGAGACGTCGAGGTCGATTCCGAAGAGGTGTTGGTCCTCGCCGGTCTCGATGTCGTGCTGGCGGTTGATCGCCCAGGTGGGGGCGAACTCAGGATAGCTCATGACGACCTGCGCTATCTCGTTGGTCTTGGCCTCGGACAGCTCACCCATCTTTACGCTGGGGTCGACATCGGTCCTGCGGGCCACGATCGCCGCCACACGAGGTCCGACTCCCTTGATGGACTGGATCCCCATCATGAGGGACTTGTTGCCATCGATGTCGGTGTTGGCGATGCGAACGATGTACCGGAAGTTCTCATCCTTCTTCTCGGCCTTGGGAGCAGATGGCTTCTGCTCTCCCTTGTCCTTCTTCTGCTTCTTGTCCTTCTTCTCGGGCATGTCCTGGTTTTCGGGCTGAGCCAAAATGTTACCTCCGATGACGTGGCCAGCTCCCGCAGGGCGGGGGCCGCCGACGTATATTCCATGTGAAGTGAATACTCTATGGAGTACCTCCCCTACATGATATTTATTATTTAACCGTTTGCTCCCTCAGGATACCGCCCCCGGCATGACTGGGTGAGCTCATTGCGCCGCCGCGGCAGCACGCACTATGGCGGTCGCCTCGGCAAGCGCCTGGGGCATCTTGGAGGGGTCCCCGCCCCCGCCCTGGGCGAGGTCCGGCTTGCCGCCCCCGCCGCCGCCGATGAGCTTCATGATCTCCCTGAGCACCGGGCGGGAGTCGAGCGCCACGTCCTGGGAGCGGCCGACGATGAGCTTGACGCTCGGGACGGCGCTCCCGATGACGGCTATGACGCCTGGCCTCGATATCAGCGTGGTGGCGAGCGACGTGGCGTCCTCCCCTTCTTCGGCCTGGCGGACGACCAGCCGCGCGTCGCCGACGATCTCGGCCTTGGCGAGCAGGGCGTCGGCCTGGGAGTCGTTGAGGCGGGCGATCATCGAATCGATACGCTTGCGCTCCTCCTTGAGGTCGGCCACCATCCTCACCGCCGCCGGCACGACCGTCTCGCGGGGTACCATCATGCATTCGGCCAGCTGGTCCACGCATGCCTTGTCCGACTGCATCCCGGCCACGGCTGCGAGGCCGGCCGAGTACTCGATGCGGACCACGCCGTCCTGGATCCTCTTGGTGCGCAGGATGCGGATCGGGCCGACGCGGGAGGTGCGGCTGCAGTGCAGGCCGCCGCACGCTTCCACGTCCACGCCGACGGTGTTCACCACGCGTATGATCTTGCCTGGCACGACGCCGCCCTGGTACAGCCTGAAGCCGAACTTCGCCTCCGCCTCGTCGCGGGGCATGAACTTGATCTCTACTGGATGATCTTCCAGCACCAGCTCGTTGCACCGGCGCTCCAGCTCCTCGCGCTGCTGCTCGGAGAGGTTCTCGTAGTGGGTGATGTCCAGACGCGCTTCGTCCACGCTCTTGTGGGCGCCGGACTGCCAGACGTGGTTGCCGAGCATGCGACGCGCGGTGCCGTTGATGATGTGCGCGGCGGTGTGATGCCGCATCAGCTGCCGGCGCCGTGCCTCGTTGATCGCGCAGGTGATGGTCTGTCCGATCTTGATGCCATCAATGTTATCGAGGGAGTGCAGCACGGTGGTCCGGACCTTCTGGACGTCCTTTACCTCGCGGCCGTCCATGGTGCCGTAGTCGGCCTCCTGGCCGCCGCCCTCTGGGTAGAAATACGTACGGTCAAGGACGACTGCGCCGTTGATGACAGCGACGACCGTGGCCTGGAACGACATGACCTCCGGGTCCTCGTAGTAGCCGAGCTCGGTCTCCGGCATGTCCTGAGGATACTCCTCGCACTTGGGGCAGTCCTCCTCGGTTGCGGACGCTTCCTCCTCATGCTTCTTTGCGACCATCTGATAGAACGCGTCCGGTATCTCGACCGGAACGTCGGAGAACTCCTGCACGATCTCGGGGTTGAGGCCGTGCGAATCGTAGAGTTCGATCAGCTGTGGTGTGGAGATCGGCTTGCCCTTCAGGCCCTTGGTCGCCCGCTGCACGATGGAGCGGCCGCGGTCCAGCGTTTCGTAGTAGCGCTTCTCCTCTACGTTCACGAGGTCCATGATGTCCTCGCGGTTCTCGATGAGCTCAGGGAAGTGCGGAGAGAAGTAATCGATCTGCTGCCCGACGATGTCAGCCAGCGTGCTCGTCATGTTCAGGTTGTGCATGGCCCTTAGGCCGCGCCGCACCAGCATGCGGGCGAAGTAGCCCTCGCGGACGTTGCTCGGGACGACGCCGTCGTTCAGCATGAACGCCAGGGCGCGGGCGTGGTCGCAGACGACGTAGATGTTCTCCATCGGCACTATGCTCTGGAGCAGCTCTTCGTACGGCATGCCCAGCCGCTCCGCGGTCGTCTCGCGGAGGGCGCGGACGTCGGCCGCGGTCTTCATGTTCATGGCGCCCGCGACCTTGGAGTACGCCTCGAGCGCGCGGGCGTCGGGGCGGATGCCGACCTCTTTCTGGATGCCCTGGACGACAGGGCCGAACACCGCCTCGTACGCTGACGGCGTCCCTTGGGATATCCAGGTGCTCCTTTCCAGGCCATATCCAGTGTCCACCACGGTCATGTCCATGGGCACACGCCCGGCCGGGGTCTCGCGGTACTGCATGAAAACCAGGGTCGCGAGCTCCACGCCTTCAAGGATCACTTCCACGCATGGGCCGCTGTTGCCGCCGCCCTCCCACCATTCCTCCACATAACGCATTCTTTCTTTCTGAACGCCGAGGCGCTGGGTATAGAACTCGTGGCACAGCTCCACGGTGCGGTCCTTGAAATAGATCTCCTTGCCAGGCTTATTGAAAGCATGGTGGGCCAACATTTCAAAAAAAGTATAGTGGCGGCCGGTGCGACCGACGTTGTCGATGTCGTTGAAGCGGACGCAGGTCTGTGAGATAGTGAGGGGGTTGTATGGTGGTTCGACCACGCCGTTCAGCACCCATGGTTGAAAGTCGTAGATGGAAGCTTGAGTGAAGAAGACGTCGTTGCGCCACCTGGCGACGATGGGGTAGCGGCGCACCCGGCCGTGTCCGCGCTCCTCGAAGAATGAGAGGTACTCCTCGCGCATCTCATGGTTGGTATATGGGCGCTTGATAGGCGAGTTATTGATGAATGAGTACTCTTCGCACGGCGACTCGCCGCAGGTGGGCCAGTCGTCTCCCTGGGACCAGAAGGCGCGGCCGCACTTGGGGCAGATCTTGCGGATGAATCCATTATCCTTGAAGAAGTCGATCTGAAACTCTGAAGCGAAGTCAGAGGGCATAGCTCCTCGTAACAGGGGAAGGTTATATAAGCTGTTCTGCCGACCAGATAGTCATGACTCTGTAAGTATCGAAAGGGGAGTTAGCATGAGTATGGCTAATCCATTGGCATATGTGGCCTTATGTAAATCGACCTAGTCTATTTACACTGTGGTTACGGAGCCGCCCTATCGGCCTTATGTATATTTCAAATTCAAGCCCAATTCTTCAACTTTTCAAAGACACTCCGCGCTCATTCTCGTCGAACCCCAGGGCTGGGTTGCGATTACCCTGATGACGAAGCGGTGGAGGATGAGCAACTATGGTGTCTAAATTCATACCAATCGCATTATGCTGCGAAAATCTAAGCAAAGGATAGCTGGCTAGCATCTAATTATATAGTGGTTGGAGGAAAATATCTTCAGTGCCCCCCACTCTCACGTAGGGAACATCATTCCCTCTGGGAACAGAATGCGCGGATGCGGTCGGGGAGGTTCATCCCCACTCGCGTGGGGA
>DATD01000017.1:0-207 GCA_002504525.1 Methanomassiliicoccus sp. UBA345 | reverse complement strand
CCACTCGCGTGGGGAACAGTCCTCCGTCCGGGCGCCGGCACCGGGCATGAGCGGTTCATCCTCACTCGCGTGGGGAACAGACGCGATCTCGTACGCGTGCTGCAGGATGCCGCGGTTCATCCCCACTCGCGTGGGGAACAGCGGGGGTTACCGACCTGCTGGACCTAGGGAGGCGGTTCATCCCCACTCGCGTGGGGCACCAGTTCC